>DEIV01000060.1 GCA_002352665.1 Flavobacteriaceae bacterium UBA2765 | reverse complement strand
CTGAAATGGCAACATGAAGGTGTAACATGGCTCCAACAGAGCAGGTAAAGGGGAATTATTTAAAGATACTTATCAACCCAATTCTCTTTTAAAAAATGGAATTGTTCAATATTAAATTTAGAAGGGCTTTCTCCACAATATTTTTTAAAATCTTTTGAAAAATGAGCAAAATCAAAATAATAATACAGCGAACTTAAGGTATTATAATCTTGTGGAGATACTGATTTCATTTCGGCGAATAAACAATTAAAACGTATAATTCGATTATAGGTTGAAGGTGTAATGCCTATCATCAATTTAAACATTTTTTGAAAATAACGTTCACTCACATTCAATTTATCTGTAATTTGTTTTATTGACCAACAACCTTTATGCCTTCTAATCATAGCTATGGCGGTATCAATGATATTGGCCTTAGAAAAGTGTTTCTGAGTTTGGTTTATCAATAAATTTTCTATAAGATTGATTCTATTTATTGGATCCATTTCTGATGCATATTCTTGAGTAAAGCCATCTCTTAAATCTTCTATTAAGAGCTGAGTGTCAATGGGGTTATTAATTAAATTTACCATATTACAACCAAAGAGGTGATATAATCCGGTGGGTGTAAATGCGGCTCCTTCCAATTCAATCACATCATTATCAGAGAACATGATATACTTGTCTGTTTGCTGACCCATAGTGTAATATTTTTTTGGTTTAATTTTCCTATTATCAATTATGCCCGTGAATCTCCCTGTCAATTGAAAACTCATAAAACACATACCACTTGGCAACAATAATTCATAAATGCCATCTTTATAATTACATCTTTCCCATTTTATGGAATAATAATAAGCTACATAAGGCTTTAAAACCTCTGTAGGTTGATAGGTGATGGTCATGATATTGTTTCTCTTGAATATTCCAAAGTTAATAAAAGAAACATTTGAAGGCAATAAAATTTTTAAAAAAGGGAAAAAACTATTTAGATTAAAATTTAGTTAATTCGGCAACAATCTATACGTATTTCTATGATGTACGGAAATTCCAATTTTCATAATTATACCAATTACGCTTTTTAAACATCACTATTATAAGTACATTCTACTATCAAAGGGAAAATCATAAAAATTTACAATTTTCATCCTTTTAAAATCTTTATGATGCGGGTTTATCAAATAATTAAAATCACCTTTAACAACCGCTGAAGGTACTTTTAATACACCAATTTTGCTTGCGTAGATAAAATTGTCGCCAATTTGTTGAGTTTTATAAATATGGGGGAAATCATTCCAATTTTCAGGAAGTATCTTCTTGCTTAAAACTTGAATATTAACAGATTTGGGAATATTAATTTCTAACATTACAAAATCTTTTGGTAATGTTACCAAACTTAAATGAACAGAAATTTCTGCCATAGCTAAAGCCCTACTGTCCGCACAATAAATAATCTCAGTTCCTTTTGAATTCCAGCGATTTCCTGATTTTGAAGCTCCAATTCCGGATAATTCCGAAGCGTATTTTTTTCGAGAAAGTCTAAAAACTTGCATTATATCATAGCTGATTTAAATTTGAAGGAATTACACAAAAACACCTTGATCAATTCGATTTAATTCTTCCATCACCATTTCTTTACCATATGAATTTTTTAATAACTCAATGGGCATCATTGCACCTAATGCAATAGAACTTGTATTTAACCAAGAGTAAAAATCTTTTGTGGTATCAAAAACTTGGTTACCGAAATTAGTAACTTCTGCTAATTCAATAATTTTTTCTGAGTGGATAGGCTTAAAAACAAACTTTTTTTCATTCTTATAACGTTGCAAAGATTTTGTAGAAATATTTAAAAAGTCTGCCCATTCAATATCTGTAAAAGGAGCGTTGCTTTTAATTATTTTAAAAAAAGAAAAAGAAATACCTTTTCTTATAGAATGAACAATTAACATTTTATTGTTTAGAAAGTCGTTGTAGCTAATACTCTTGTTTGTAGACTTAATTTTATAAACAGCGGCTACTTCTTTTACTAAAGAGGTTATCTCTTTATTAAAATTATTATCATATTTTTTTTGAATATTCATAAAAAGACATTTGTCTACAAATATAAGACATTATTCTTATTTTACAAAAGATAGTGGCTATAACTCAAACTTCTAGTACTCCAGCAACAATTTAAACGTCTTTCTATGATGCATGGTTATTCCATTCTTCCTAATCGCTTCTCTATGTTGTTTTGTAGGATAGCCTTTGTTCTGTTTCCAATTATAATCTATAAAATCACAATGAATTTTTTCCATATAAGCATCTCTAAAGGTCTTTGCCAAAACAGATGCGGCTGCAATACTCATAAACTTACTATCTCCTTTTACAATAGTTTGATGTGGAATATTGTTATAAGGATTAAATTTATTGCCATCTACTATTATAAATTCAGGCTGAATAGACAATTGTTGAATGGCTGTATGCATGGCTAAAATTGAGCTCTGTAATATATTAATCTCATCAATTTTATCTTGCCAAATAAAACTTACTGCATAGGCTAATGCCTTGCTTTCTATAATTGGCTTTAATTTAAACCGTTGTTTTTCGGATAATTGTTTGGAATCGTTTAACAATGGATGGTCAAATTTTTTAGGTAAAATCACCGCAGCTGCCACCACCGGACCGGCAAGACAGCCTCTACCCGCTTCGTCTGTACCCGCTTCTAATGTAAACCCTGAAAAATTGTGTTGTAATGCCATTTGCACAAAAATATGCTTTTATCTTTAGTTTACGCTTTGATTAATGATGCTAGCTGCAATATTCTTTTAAAAAATATTTACAATTCTCGATCTCCTTATTTTAGAGGTTACAGGTATTCAAAATTTTGGCAAAATTTTATCAAACAAATATTTTACCTTTGCCACAATTAACTTTTTATGCAGAAACTCTATTTTCTTATATTTATTTTATTTTTTACCCTTGTGGTACAATCTCAAATAACTCCCAACCGACCATCAGGAGCAAATCAGGGATTTGATATAAGTCAAAGAGATACCATTAAAGATGATATAATGGTAGAGATACAACTGAGTGGTAAAACACATTATACTGATTATAAGATGATATCTTATAATAACGACACCACATATTTCGATACTACCTTAACTATCAAAAAAGATTATAAATTTAATTACTTAAGAAAAGATAATTTTGAATTACTGCCTTTTCATAATCAAGGACAGACCTTTAATCATTTAGCATACGATTTTTCGGAGGTTTCATTATTTCCGGAAATGGGTAACAGAGCCATGCATTTTAATTATTATGAAGTTACTGATATAAATTATTATAAAGTACCAACACCAACATCAGAACTGGCATATAGAACCGGATTGCAACAAGGTCAATTTTTAGATGCTTTACTTACTTTTAACACTTCAAAACGTCATAATATGTCTATTGCCTATAAGGGAATGCGTTCTTTAGGCAAATATAGAAATGCCCTTACCAGTCATGGAAATATGCGTTTTACCTACACCTATCAATCTAAAAATGATGCTTATACGCTTAAAAGTCATATAACAGCCCAAGATTTGAAGAATGACCAAAATGGTGGTTTACCAGAATTGTCTTTGGCTTATTTTGAGGACAAAGACCCTAACTTTAGTGATAGAGATCGTTTAGAAACCAATTTTACAGACGCTACTAGTATGTTGAGAGGTAATCGATATTATTTGAATCATGATTATAAAATATGGCAAAGCTATGATTCTGTTCAACAAAGAAAAAGCTATTTAAAAGTGGGGCATATTCTTAATTACGAACGAAAACATTATTATTACACACAAAGTGCTGCCAATGATTTATTTGGAGATTCTTTTGCAAGTTCTGTCAATGATAAACTAGACTATGTCACTTCAAGCAATGAAGCATTTGTAGCTTTAAAATCGCCAATAGTACTAGGTGAAGTTAAATTTAAAACTTCATATTTTAATTATAATTACGGATATAAAAGTGCGGCTTTTCTCAAAAAAAAACTTATACCATCTTCTCTAGACGGTAACTCGGTTTCTGTTGGAGGAGCATGGCAAACACATTTTAAAAAATTCAATATTAATGCTGAGGCGGCAACAACTTTATCTGGAGATTTTGTGGGCAATTTCGTCAAGGCCTCTGCCAGTTTTAAACAGGATAGTCTATTTACATTTAAGGGTACCTTTCTGACTAATAGTAAATCACCTAACCTAAATTTTTTATTAAACCAAAGTAATTACATCAATTTTAACTGGTCAGAAAATCTAAAAAATGAAAGTACCAGAAGTTTATTATTTGATTTAAAATCCGACAAATTATTAAATGCCTCTGCTCAAATTACGCAAATAGATAATTATACTTATTTTAGTGATATTGCACAACCTCTGCAAGCCGATAAAACGATTAATTATTTAAAATTAAAAGTTTCTAAAGAAATACATGTTGGTAAATTTGCCCTTGATAATACTATTATGTACCAAAAAGTTGCACAAGGCAGTTCTGTTTTTAGGGTCCCGGAATTAGTTACTAGAAACAGCTTGTATTTTTCTGATCATTTATTTAAAGGTAATCCATTATATTTACAAACCGGTGTAACTCTAAAATATTTTACGGAATACAATGCCCATAGTTATAATCCTGTATTGTCAGAATTCCATATACAAAATGATCAAAAAATTGGTGGGTATCCGGTATTAGATTTTTTTATTAACGCTCAGATACAACGTACCAGATTGTATTTAAAAGCAGAACATTTTAATTCTAGTTTTGGTAAAACTGCTAATTATTATGCTGCCCCTAACTATCCTTATCGTGATTTTGTGGTACGGTTTGGTTTGGTGTGGAATTTTTTCATCTAAGCCTATATCAAGCCTTCAACAAGGAAAGGGATTTTTACAAGTTATAAATAACCATAAACCGAGAGAGGTTATGCAATGTCATTAAGGGCTTCTTTTGTAGTAATGTTATCTAAATCTTTTTTCCTGCCAACATTCTAATTTTTATATTAAAATAGGCAAATATTAAGGTCATTATAGGGCTTATTAAATTAAAAAATGCAAACCACACATATTCGCCAGTGGCAACACCTAATGTTTTTGACTGGTACGCTCCACCCGTATTCCAGGGGAAAAGTATGGAAGTTACAGTTCCCGAATCTTCTAAAGTTCTACTTAAATTCTCTGGAGCCAGTCCTTTATCCTGAAAAGCCTTTTGATACATTTTACCCGGAACAACAATAGCCAAATATTGATCTGATGCAGTTCCATTAAAGAAAATACAAGTTGCTGTAGTACTGGCAAATAAGCCAAAAGTAGATTTAGCAATACTCAATAAGGCATCACTAATTTTTTGTAAAGCACCAATTTCTTGCATAATTCCGCCAAAAAACATGGCACATAAAATCAGCCAAATAGTAGAAAGCATTCCACGCATTCCGCCAGCAGAAAACAATTCATTTTCATCTAAAATCTCATTCCCTGATGGAATATAAACACTATTTGTCATGGCATTCATCACTCCTTTATAAGCAGAACGAAAATCCAGCGTATCACTACCTGCTACTTTCATAAGTATATCAGGCTGAAATATAACAGCAAAAATACCGGCTAAAATGGTGCCGATAAACAATGCCGTTAGAGGTTTTGCTTTTTTAAAAATCATTACTATTACAACTAAAGGGACAATAAATAATAATGGTGTAATATGAAACGTGTTTTGAATACTATTTACTAATGTTGAAGTGTCTTGTAATTCAGTACCACCATATTGAAACCCTAAAGCCAGAAAAATTATCAAGGTAATAGTTATAGATGGTACAGTCGTATATGCCATATATTTTACATGTGTAAAAACATCTGTTCCCGCCATCGCAGGAGCCAAATTGGTAGTATCAGAAAGTGGTGACATTTTATCTCCAAAATACGCCCCAGAAAGTACTGCTCCGGCAACCATGCCTAATGGTAAACCAAGTGCTTTACCTATTCCTATAAGGGCAATTCCTATAGTAGCGGTGGTGGTCCAAGAGCTACCGGTTGCTAATGAAATGATGGATGAAATAATCAATGCTGCTGCTAAAAAATAAGTAGGATTTAAAATTTGCAAACCATAATAAATCATCGTTGGAATGACACCGCTTACCAACCATGTTCCGGCCAAAGCCCCTACCATTAATAAAATAAATATTGCTGAACCTGTTGATTTCACATTATCATTAACAGCTTCTAACATATCTTGATATGAAATTTTATGAAGAAACCCAATTATAGCAGCTATTACTCCAGCAAAAATTAAAGCGAATTGATTTGGCCCTCCGGTAGCGTCATCATTATAAATAAACACATTATATCCTAATAAAATGACCAATGCTATGATTGGTATTAATGCTTGGAAAAAGGATATTGTTTTGGGTTTGGTTGTCATAAACTGAATTTTGAAATGTAATGATACAAAAATTTAATCATTATAAGAATTCTAAAAATTATTAGAATTTGTAACCAGTTCTGCATTTTTGAATTTTAAAACTCATCTCCATGTCGGTTGGAGTGAAATTCTGATAAGAATTTTGTATCGAGAACTGTTAAAATAAAAAAATACTATTCTCCATACAGTTTTTGTAACATTACATTTCCAAAAACCAATCGAATTGACATAATTCAATCAAAATGCACAACAATAAAGCTATAATATCTTTTAATTTTAGTTTTTATTCAGATTAAATTAAAAGTATTATTTTTAACCATATCTTAAACTTAAACTATTTAATCATGAACTATTCAAAGAAAAATCGAAAATTGTCCGCCTTTGGCGTGAAAATCCGCAAAAACAGTACATCATTTGTGAGCAAAAAACCTATTATTTATTTTATGTTAGGAGCACTTGTATTTAGTACAGTTGCTTTTATGAAAATTGACAACCAAACTGCAAAAGAAGAAGCTATTGATGCTTTTATAAGTATGGTAAACGGTAATAAGGCGTTTACATTAGAAATTGCCGAAGCTATGCCAGCTGATAAATATACCTTCAAACCACATGACTCAGTAAGGAGTTTTGGAGAACAAATGGCACATATAGGAATGTCTTCACACTTTTTATTGAATCTATTTATAAATGGCGAACCCATGCCAACTGATCCTGCTGTATTTGAGAATATTGGAAAAGTGGAAAAAGAAATGGGTGCTTCTAAAGAAGCCTGTATAAAATCTATTACAGAAGCCTATGATGCTATAATTTCAAAATATGAAAGCATGGATGCAGAAAGTCTAGGTGAAACTTTTGTAGTGCCTTTTGACCCTAGTCCAGACAAACCAAAATTTTCTAAGGAAAAAGGGTTTCAATTCATAAGTGAGCATATTGCTCATCATCGTGGTCAAGCTTTGGTTTCACTTAGGATGCAAGGCATAAAATCTCCAAGATATAGATTGTATTAAGAAAAAAACGATCTCTATCCTGTCTGTATTAATGGACAGTATTATATTACATAATCTCCTCTTCATTATTATTGAAGAGGAGTTTTTATTCCAATCCACATGAACTTAAAAATGAATATGTAGTTTGGCATCATACTCTATAACCATCTTCCTTCCAGTTGTTTATTGATTGTTTAATTGCTTTTTCAGATAATTTTTCGGAGACAGCTTTTTTAGCCAATTCCGGGAATTCTTCATCAGACGCAAAACGTAGGCCTATTATTTGTCGCACGGTCAATTTGCTGTCTAATACTTTACCTGTTAATACATAATGTCTAAAATTTTCTTCAGCTTTAATGGCTCTGTCTTGTGCTTTCAATGCAAATACTCGTGCGTAAAAAGCAGTCAATAGTAACAATAGTGATCCAAAAGCAATTAGGGAAGCATTATATAGATTTTCACCTCCTGATTTAGTTAAATTAATAATGGAACCAATTAATAAAACAAGAGATCCCAATAAAGTGAAAAAATGATAAAGTGGGACAAAACGTCGATGATTAGCATAATTTTGTTTGCTCATAATTTTTAAGATTTAGATTATAAATTTATAAAAAAAAGCCCATTTTCTTATAAAGCAACCTAAATAAAACATTTCTTGAAACTGACCAGCCCTGCTAATCTGTAACTACGATGTACCCACATTTTTTATACTTTTTTAGATTAGTTGTGAGTTCCTCCCTTTGGATAAAGGGAGGTGGACACGCGATTTGGCGTGGACGGAGGGATTGAAAACTCAAACCGTAGTCGTTTTTTACAAATTTTTTAAGATTAACACCTATGATTAGTATTATCAATGTCCCCTTTCTTCGCTCAATATGCTTTTATTCAAAACTTAAACATTTAGAAATGAGCAAATTCATTCCCCTCTTCATCCGGAGAGGGGTCTATATCTGTGGGTACACGTAGCAATCTGTAGGCAGTCACAAGACCTTCATCCGCTGAAATGGAATTTATCTGCCATAAGGGGAAATAGAGGAATTCTTTAGATTAAAAACCGTATATTGTTTTTTATTATTATAATTACAATGAATTTTAAGAAACCTTACCCTTCATTTTGTAAATTTAATGGAATAATCTCTTTGCTTTTTTTAGTTTTAATTTCTTGTTCTCAAGATAGTTCAAAAAAAGAGGTTGCTCTTTTCGAAACCCAATATGCAAGATGCCATATAGCTCCCTCTATAGATCAACTCACAAAAAAGTTATGGGTCACAAAAATATTGCCCGAAATGGGTGCTAGAATGGGCATTAAGGATTCTAGCTATAATCCAATGAAAGGACTTTCATTTGACGAAATGAAAGCCATTTACCAAACCGGAATCTATCCTTTAAAGCCTACCATTTCCAAAAAAGATTGGCAATTACTCAAGGCGTATATAATTTCAAAAGCGCCAGATTCTTTAATGACTTCAGGAAATAGTAATCGTAGTAATGAACTCGTACAATTTTTACCCAAGCCTATTTCTTTAGATTCAGTAAAAGGTACATTTATTACATACCTTGAATATAATAAAGAACGAAGGAAATTATTTGTTGGCGACATTTCAGGTAATCTCTTTCAATTCGATTTTGATATAAATAAATCTAAACTTTTAGGGCAATTTGGTAGTGCAGTAGTTGCCTATACTAAAAGGGCAGATCAAGACTATGTGACAGCCATTGGACAATTAAATCCGAGTGAAATTCCATCCGGCAGGATTTTTACCGTACAAGATAGTATAGTAAAACCCCTTCAGGAAATATTGCACAGGCCCGTAAACACCTTAGTTGTTGATCTTTTCAAAAATGGAAAAGATGAATTAGTAATTAGTGAGTTTGGAAATCTAACCGGAAAATTATCTTTATTGACCAAAGCAGATAGTTTAAATTATCAGAAAACCACCTTGTTAAATCAACCGGGTACTATACGTGTAATGGCTAAAGATATGGACCAAGATGGAAAAGATGATTTAGTTGCATTAACTTCTCAAGGAGATGAAAGCATCAGTATTCTATATCAGGAGGACAATCAAAAATTTAGAAGCGAAAAAGTAATACGCTTTAGTCCTATCTATGGTACAAGCTGGTTTGAAATTATTGATTATGACGGCGATGGTGATTTTGATATTGTAACAGCAAACGGTGATAATGCTGATAAAACTTATATCCCAAAACCATATCATGGCTTACGTATTCATATTAATGATGGAAATAATAATTTTGTTGAAAAATATTTTTACCCTATGAATGGTGCTACAAGATTATTAGCTAGAGATTTTGACCAAGATGGTGATATAGATTTTGGAATACTTTCTACATTCCCTGATTATGACAACAACCCTAATTTTACCTTTGTTTACTTAGAAAATTCAAATACTGCAGAGTTTGGTTTCATACCCTACACGTTTGAAGATTCTAATTTAGGGAGGTGGTTTTTGATGGATGCTGGAGATGTGGATGAAGATGGAGATGAAGATATTATACTAAGTTCTTTTACCTATGTTTTTACACCCGTGCCTGATGAGTTATTAAAACTTTGGGAAGAAAAAAATATTGATATAATGGTATTGGAAAATAAATTAATAAATAAGAACTAACACAAACCTATTAATGGTGATTTACCCGATAAAAAATATTCTATGAAATTCTTAAGTTTTAGCTTTTCATTAACTTAAACTTGATAACCTAGACCTTGCATTAGAACTTCACACTGAGTAATCTTCAAAACACAAACTGCCTTCGCAACAAGGTTTTGCAATGTTTCTCTGAAACTTCTGGGTTAATAAATTTTTCCAATGCTACATATAAACTTACTAATCATCAACTTTTATGAATTGCAAATAGTCATAATTTTTAGCAACAATTATATAATCTTCTCCCCGAATTTTTATTATATCCATATCTTTTACATCACCGGGTATAAATAAGCCACTGTTATAAGCCTTAATAGGTTTAAAACCTCCATTACTATCTCCTTTTAAAAATAAGCCAATACCTGCGTCATTCCTAGGTGTTTCTACTTCAGTCATGTATAAATTCCCTGCAACTACCACATCTAAATTAGAATCTTTATCAAAATCCTTTATTAAAATTTGATTTGTGCTTGATAATTGTGCCAAATTCGGTAATTGATGTGTAATAAATTTACCATCTTTATTCTCCAAATAAATGCTCGCAAAAGAACTGACTTGGTAGTGTAACGATTTTTCTAAATCTTTCTTTGTATAAATATCTTCTAAAGTAGCTACAGAATAAGATTCATAGTCTTTATATTTTTTCTTTATGGCTGGAATCTGTTGAGATGAACATTCTCTTCCTCTTACCGGAAACTTTTCACCTTCATTAAAATAACTCAACACAATATCACCCTGTTTATTTTTATCAAAATCATTAAAATAAACATCAAAAGTTTCATTTGCATTGGCTTTGTATTTAAAATTAAGTCCGTTATTTCCCACAATAAAATCAATATCTCCATCCTTATCAAAATCACCTTCTTTGATACTAAACCACCAACCTGTGGCATCTTCTAAACCAAATTCTTTGGTACTATTTTTAAATACTCCTTTATTATTTTTAAAAATTGTGATTGGCATCCATTCTCCAACAATGACTAAATCTGTCCATCCGTCATTATCAATATCTGTCCAACTGGCACTAGTTACCATGCCTAATTCTTCCAATTCAGGAGCTATTTTTTTTGTAACATCAGCAAATTTAGGATTTCCTTTTGTACTTACATTTTCTAAAATATAACTATTTGCCGGTTGCGGATAATTCTTAGGCACCAACCTACCACCAACAAACAAATCTAAATCGCCATCTTTATCATAGTCAAAACTGTACACTCTAGAACCACTGGTTAACATTTTAGGTAAGGCTGTTGTCGTTTTGGTAAAATTACCCTTACCATCATTGATATATAGTCTGTCCTGTAATTTTTCATCATCATAGTCAAATTCATTACCACCACTTACCATGTAAATATCATTATCTCCGTCATTATCGGCATCAAAAATTAAGCTTCCCAAATCTTCAAAACCACTA
The DNA here is from genome assembly GCA_002352665.1 of Flavobacteriaceae bacterium UBA2765. Classification (GTDB taxonomy): domain Bacteria; phylum Bacteroidota; class Bacteroidia; order Flavobacteriales; family Flavobacteriaceae; genus Aureibaculum. Next base: position 81,854 of record DEIV01000060.1, on the reverse strand, counting down.
TCATCATTAATTGCTTTAATTTCTTGTTTTACAAATCCTTTTTTTGCTTGAAAATATACACCTGCTTGATTTTGAGAAGCCGCTCCAACAATAAAATCATCCAATCCATCATTATTTAAATCGCCAACCGCTATGTTTGGACCTAGCATTGAAGTTTGATAGGGTAACAATATTTCTTTAGTAAAATCATCATATAAGTTTTCAATATGTTTATGACTTACCATTATGGATGGATCATTTTCTGTAGAAAATAATGTTTTCGTTGTAACTGTTTTTTTATCCTGTGACGGCAATTTAGCTTGGGAATAATCAATTTCTAGAAACTGATTTTTATCCAATGCAGTAAATATTTGCTCCTTCCTATCTGGCCAAGTAACTTTTAAAGTATCTACTTTTTGAACTTTACCTAAACCAAAATGCAATTGAGGTGCTACAGAAGATTGAAAGCCTCTGGTTAAGGTCATTTCTTGAAATTGGCTAATACCATCAGCTATTAGACTTACTTTAACGCCTAAACCAAATTTATTTTTTTCTGTTCCTCTAAATTTTAAGGTCATATAATTATTTGTTTCTGAACTTGTATTTTCAAAAACTGAAGCCATATCATCAATATTATTAATAATAATTTCCAGATCACCATCATTGTCTAAATCGGCATACACACTACCATTAGAAAAACCTTTATATTCAATACCCCAATCTGCATTTACTTTTGTAAATGTTAAATCTCCATTATTTTTAAACACAAAATTATCTATCTTTTCTGATGGAATTTCTAAGGTCTTTTTTAACAGGCTATCTTTTGTTAATTTTTGTTTTTTTAAAGCATCAAAATAATCTTTATTGTTGATTTCTCTCCTCGTACCGTTTGAGATAAAAATATCTTTCCAGCCATCATTATCTAAGTCTACAAATAAAGGCCCCCAACTCCAATCTGTTGTGGCTATCCCTGCCAATCTTGATATATTACTAAAATTGGGTAATGAGTCGTTAATAGCACCATTATTTAACTGTAACATATTTTGCATGTATTGATAACCGAACCCCGAATTTACAGCTCCCCAAAACAAAGAAGGATTCATACTTGCCATATTGGCTTTTGATCTACGGTTATCACCCGGTGTCATATCCATCTGAATAATGTCTAATAAGCCATCATTATTAAAATCTGCAATATCTACACCCATTCCATACAATGCGGTTTGCTTAGTACTGTTTTTAACATGCTCAGTAAATGTTCCGTTTTTATTATTAATGTAAAAATAATCTGGCATAGAAAAATCGTTAGAGATGTAAATATCTTGCCAGCCATCATTATTAACATCAGCTACTGTTACACTATTGGATAAACCGAATGTTTTTAACCCAGCTTTTTGAGTAACATTAGTAAATTTATCACCATCATTTCTATACAATTTATCAGTTTCTTCATCTTTGGGAATTTTCATCTTTACAGTATAATAATTATTAGGTGCATTAAATTGAGTTGGCGGATAATTGGCAACATATAAATCTAAATCGCCATCATTATCATAGTCAAAAAAAGTAGATTGAATGCTATTGCCTATATCATCAATTCCGTATTTTTTAGCACTTTCTGTAAATGTAACTTGCCCTGCACTTGACGAAGTTCCGTTATTAATATATAGTAAATTCTCTTTGGGTTCATATTTACCTCCAACAGCACAATAAATATCTAAAAAACCATCATTATTAACATCTGCCATAGTTACCCCTGTAAACCATCGATTATCTCCTAAAACTCCGGCTTGTTCAGAAATATCTTCAAATTTTAAATTACCTTTATTGAGATATAATTTATTAGAGACCATGTTGCCGGTAAAATATAAATCTATCAGACCGTCATTATTAATGTCTCCTGCAGAAATTCCACCTCCCATATATACATAACCATAGTTCAAATAGTTCAGAGAATCTGTTTCCGTTAGATTATTAGAAAAGTCAACACCTGTTTGAGAATGCGTTAAAGTTTTAAAAATTTTAATATCCTTCTTCTGGATATTATCAGCTTGGTCTTTTGTTTTATTACAAGACATTAAAAATAATGTAATACAGAATATGAAAAATAATTGCTTCATAATGGGAAGTTTGAGATATGAGTTTTGTTCTATTCTTTGGAGTGATCTCTATATTTTAATAAGCTTTTGTCAAATATTCAATCTTTATATAGTAGACATCTAACCCTCTCATCCTGATAGTTATTGGGAGAGGAATCCTTTTTTACTACAAATTTAATGAATACACTCTTATTAAAGAATAATAAACCTTACTATTTTAAGCTTTTCGAAAAAAAAACAGAGCATTGAATAATGCTCTGTTTTAAATTTTGAAGAAATATTAATTAGTGGTTAAAATCCAGGATTTTGCGTTAAAGTACCACCACTTAAATCTATTGCCGTTATTGGGATTGGTAATATATCATACTTTGGCTCATATGGCTTAGGGTCACCTGCAAAAGAGGTAATTACTCTAGCTTCATTTGTAAAATATGCATTCATTATGTCTACCCCGTTACCCCATCTTCTCAAATCAAATAAACGATGCCCTTCCATACCTAATTCTAAACGACGTTCCATGCGAATTGCTTTTATAGCAAAGGCTTGATCTGGAAAAGAAGCATATAGCTCAATTTGATAATTGGCAGCATCTGCAGTTTCCGCTTCATTTTTAACATAAGTCATGTTTTTGGCTCTGTTTCTTACTTGGTTTACATAATCTAGTGCAGTTGCCAAATCTCCGGTTTCAGCTGCCGCCTCAGCAGCCATCAATAATACATCAGCATATCTTATAATATGATAATTGATTCCTGAATGTTGCTGACCCCAACCACCAGTACCAACATTACCTTCTTCGCTTTTCTGGTAAATGTTTTTCTTTGGTAAATAAGGTCCGGAAATGTCTGAAAAATTAGCACGGATCCAATCTTTACCAACCATAGTGCCATATCCATTATATTCTATACCTCTCCTACCTGCTGTATAATCTAATCTAGGATCTAACGGCCCTGTTTCTGGTGTAAACAATGTTGGAACCGGATCTCCATTAGCATCTTCAATTACGTCACCATTTGCATCTATTTGAAAAGAATTTAAGCCATAATCATTTGTCACATCTGTTTGATTAAAAGTATCTAATAAAGGTAAACCACTACCGTCAGTCTGAAAAGCATTTACCAAATCTTGACTCGGTTGATAAAAACCACAACAAAACCCAAAAGCATTAGGAAAGTTTAACGTTCCTCCTTGATTGCCATTAAAAGATGAACCATCATCCGCTGTAAATTGAATAGCAAATAGAGATTCTGAACTATTATCACCAGCCAATCGGAAATTGTCTGCAAACTCAGGAATCAATGAATAACCCCCAGTGGTAATAACATCGTTAAACAATGTAGCAGCTTCACTCCATTCTGATTGATATAAATGCACCTTTGCTTTGTAAGCCTTCGCTGTCATTGAAGAAGGTTTACCGGCAGCAGCTTTTGTAGCAGGTAAATTATCAATAGCGAATTGAAAATCAGCTTCAATTTGATCCCAAATAGGACCAGAATTGGGTTGATTAAACTCTTTATTGTTAAAATTTTCAACAGAAATAAAAGCTACATTTCCAAATGCTCTTTGCAATTCAAAGTTATAATGTGCTCTTAAAAATTTGGCTTCCGCTTCTTGTGTAGTAAAATCGCCCTCAGTAACCTTACCAATAACAGACAATACATTATTTGCTCTATTAACTCCCGAATATAACCCAGTCCATTTTCCTAAAAGATAAGGATTTGCTGTTCCCCAATCAAACGTTTCCATTAAAAATAGATCTGCTTGATCAGAATCAGTACTCCCTTTATGAGCATCATCTGAAAGGGCATCTAGCCACCAATTGTCACCACTTGAAGTCCAAACAGCTCCTGAAGAATTTTTTCTAACACCGTCTAATGCCGAATATGCACCAATAAGTAATAAGTCTATACCCGTTTCGTTTTGTAAAGCCTCGTCGCTTAAAGCTCCTACTTCTACTGTTTCAGTAAAAGAATCATTACATGCCAGTACACCTACCAACATGAACATTAATAAATAATTTATTTTTTTTCTCATCTTTTTAAAATTTAATATTTACACCTAATGAAAATAATCTCGCTACTGGGAATGTTTGAAAATCAACTCCCAATGTTAAATTTCCGCCGTTAGTTTCAACAAGTGAATCATCAAAACCTCTAAGCTCAGGGTCAAAGCCCTCATAATCTGTTATGGTAAATAAGTTTGTACCTTGCAGATAAATTCTTAGTGATCCAACACCTGCTTTATCAGTAATACTACTAGGCAATGTGTAACCTATTTGTAAGTTTTTTAATCGCAAATATGACCCATCTTCAACAAAAAACGAGTTCGGTGCGGTTTCATTATTTGTAATATTTGAACTCAAGGCTGGTGTATTCGAATTCGGGTTTGTTACCGGATCAAATGCGTTCAACACACGTGTACTTTGATTTGTATTAAAGAATGTAGGGAAATCTGTAAAGATTCTTTCGTAATTATAAATATCGTTACCTTGAGATCCTTGAAAGAATGCAGCTAAATCAAAACCTTTATACGCTGCACTTAGATTAACACCATAGGTAAAATCAGGATGGGGAGAACCGATAAAGGTTCGATCCTCATCATTAATTACACCATCTGGATTAACATCTCTATATCTCAATCTACCTACACCATCTGCTGGTGTTGAAAAACCTTGATCAGGAGCAGCCGAAACCTCAGCTTCCGTTTGAAAAACACCGATAACTTCACGACCGTAAAATTCTGAAATCGAACGTCCTATTTGTGACCTAGTAACAGCACCACCTCTGAAAACAGTATTTCCCGATTGAAAAGGAGTAATTAAATCAGTAATTTCGTTTTTATAAGTTGAAACATTTGCACTAATGCCATAAGTAAGGCCTGAACTGATTTGATTGTTGTAAGCAATCGTAAAATCAAGACCCTTGTTTTCTACGGTACCAACATTAACAAAGGGAGGAGTAGCATCTGGTCCAGTAGAAGGAACGGCACTAAAATCTCTTGTTATCAAATCTTCCGTTTCGATCATGAAATATTCAATCCCTAAAGAAAGTGAATTATTGAACAAACCCAGATCTATGCCAATATTGGTGGAGTTACTAGTTTCCCATTTTAAATCTGGATTACCTACAGCATCTAAGAATGCACCAGTAAGCACAGAACTACCATCAAATGAATAATTAGCTAAATCTTCGGCAAATACCGATATATTAGATGTTGGATTTGCAACGGATAAAGTTTGGTTTCCTATCTGTCCGTATGAAGCACTCAATTTCAAAGAATTCACAATAGCATCTTGAGGAAAGAAATCTTCCTTACTTATATTCCAACCTGCACTAAATGACGGAAAGATGTCACTTTGGTTGTCACCCAAAAAACGTGAAGTTTTATCGTTACGTAACGTAATTGTTCCTAAATATTTACTTTTATACGAATAATTCACAGTACCAAAAACTGAAAATAAGGTTGAATTATTGTCAAAAGCAAAATCTACTTGGGGTGCACCACCTCCATTATTTAATAAATAAAAGTCTGGTGTTTCAAACAAAAAATCTGTACGATTAATCCCTTTACCTTTTTGACTTTGCTCTAAAGCTTCTATCCCTATTAATGCATTTACAGAATGATCACCAAAGTCTTTCTTATAATTTAAGGTGTTCGTCCATGTCCATGAATAGATGTTTTGATCTCCATCTCTAAGTAAATTTACGGCAATAGGCTCTGCTGCTTCAGGGTCTAAAGCTGTAAAACCAATACTATTTATTTGCTCCATACTCCCACTTATTGTAGTTTTGAAGTTTAAACCATCATATAACTCAACACCAGCATAAACGTCTCCAAAAACACGAAATCTTTTTACATAGTCATTACTAGCTCTTGTCAATGAGGCTACAGGGTTATTTGTATTACTTAATCCCGTAGAGTTGCTATTTGGCCCTGCAAAAACGCCATCATCATCTCGAACTGGAAGAATGGGGCTAGATCGTAATGCTCTATTCACTTGTATACCTGCTTCATCTGCTCCGGCTTGTCTAGAAAAAGATGCACTTAAATGCTGACCAATAGTAATTTTCTTATTCCCTACTTTAAACTCAGAATTTAATCTCGATACCCCTCTTTTATATCCAGTACCTAATAATACACCTTCACGATTTAAATAAGCGGCCGACATATAGTACTTACCTGTCTCACTACCATTTTCTAAAGAGATAGATAGATTTTGTGTTTGTGCACTCTGAGTGATTTCCTCAAGCCATTTAGTTCCACCATTAGGTACAGTTGTAGTACCGTTTCTGGACAATCCGTTTAAAGTTGTTGGTACAGTAAAAGTACCTGAACCGCTAGGGTCATATTGTGGATGAGTAATATCTGCACCATCATTCACTAAACTTTGAAATATTACACCTCTATGTTGTTCAGGGTTTAATAAATCAGGTGTGTTATCTACTTCAGCAACACCAGTATAGAAATCTACACTAATCTTAGCTTTGTCTTGGTTATAACCACCACTCTTAGTAGTTACAATTACAACACCATTTGCAGCTCTCGCTCCATAAATAGCTGCTGCCGCATCCTTCAATACATTCAACTGATCAATATCTGCGGCGTTTATACTATTAAACACATTTGCATCATCAGTTTGAACACCATCAATAATGAATAATGGGTCAGTATTGTTAATTGTACCAAAACCACGAATGTTAATTTTTGGTGCATCTCCAGGTCTACCACTGTTGGTTACAGATACCCCAGACGCTCTACCTTGTAATAATTCGGCCGCATTTACAACAGGTGTCTTTACCGCTTCAGCCATATCAACCGAGGCAACGGATCCAGTCAAATCTCCTCTTGTTTGCGTAGTATATCCTACAACTACTACTTCCTCTAGTTGACTTGAATCTTCTACTAAAACAACATTGATTACCGATTGACCCGCAACGGCGATTTCTTGTGTTATATAACCTACAAAACTCACTACCATAGTAGCTTCTGAGCCCATCTCTAAGCTATAATTACCATCAAAATCTGTTGTTGTTCCATTACTTGTGCCTTTTTCAAGAACTGCCGCTCCCGGTAAAGGTCCATTTTCATCTGATATTGTTCCTGAAATACTTTGTGCATGAGCATAGCCATAAAGCATTAAAAAAACCAACATCAGTAAACTTCTAAATAAATAGTTTTTCATAATTAATTTGAATTAGTTAAATAGTTAAAATTTGACTTGAATTAACAATCACTAAATATTAAAAAATAACTTAACGATTATTTATTCTTTGTAAAGTTTAAATTTACCTATAAAAGTACATTTTAGAAAAAATTAATATCTAAACAACATCAAATCAACAATGAATAACGTGTATTGGATTATAAAACTATTTAATTAGAATTATTATAAATTAGTGATTCAAAATTAACTCAAGCTTTACACTTTAATAAAAATATTTCTTTTATAAAGTATATAACCCAATAGTACATAAAATGCTACCACTGTAAGTGCATATAACATTGATGCTAGTTTATCAATAGATATAAAACTGGTATAAAAGGTATGGTATAGCCAGCCATGGATACTTTCCGTTTCATTAATCTGTATCATTCCAAATGTTTTAGATATAAAACTTGACATAAAATAAATAACAATGGCATTAGAACCTACATACTTAAATATAGATCCAAATTTTATTTTCTTAACATCCATTATATAGTGTACCACTCCTAGAATCAATGTAGCCCACCCGGCAGTAACTAGTACAAAACTACTCGTCCAAAGTGCTTTGTTTATAGGAAACCAAATATCCCAAACGGTACCCAATACAATCATAACAATACCCAACACGCTTAAAATAACCAGTTTATTTTCTTTAGCGTTGGTTAAAATTTTTCCAATTAAAATACCTAGAATAGATGATACAATTGCAGGTAATGTACTCAATAAACCTTCAGGATCATAGTCGGGCTTGTAGTTATGTTTACCAAAAATTTGCACATCTAAATAATTAGCCCAATTATTTGGTGCTCTATCAAAAGTAGGTGGTTCTCCATGTAATGGCACAAAACCTAACCATAACCAATACCCTATTAAAATCACCACAGCCATAGACAATAAAGTTTTCCATTTAAAATTTAAATTTAAAATGGCCGCTATAAAAAACACAAGGCCTATTCTCTGCAAAACACCGGGAATTCTTAATTCACTAAAAGATTTAAAAAAAGGTAAATAAGGTAAAAACCAATTTAGGAACAATCCCAGCCCAATAATTTTCAAACTTCTAATAATTATTTTTTTATAGGTTTTTGAATTTTTCGGTTTGTTTTTATACGCAAAAGAAATTGATATACCAACAATAAATAAAAAGAAAGGGAATATCAAATCAGTTGGTGTGTATCCATGCCAATCTGCATGTAGTAATGGAGCATAAACATGACTCCACGTACCAGGTGTATTCACCAAAATCATAGCGGCAATAGTAAACCCTCTTAATACATCTACAGATGCTACTCTATTTGTTTTCATATGATAATAATGTTTTGGGTTTTATATTTCTGGTTTAAAAATTACTAATTTTCAACTATCTAATTAGTACTATGCCTTTGTGTTATATATTTCACTGATATCAATTCTTCTGTCTATCATTATCATTAATTTTTATTTAAACCCAATTTATGGCCTGCAATAGCATAGTATAAAATAATTATATAACAAGGTAGTAAAATCCAATATCCGGATGTTGCTGCCGCTGCTGTTGCAGAAACTTCACTTATACCTTGAGCTAATAATTCTGCCTTTTTACCGTCTACCAATCGTCCATATAAAGGTGGGATGACCGCACCACCGGCAATAGCCATAATTAACAATGCCGATGCCGTTTTGGTAAATTTCCCAAGACCTTCTAAGGTCAATGGCCATACAGCTGGCCACACCAATGCATTTGCTATCCCTAGTGCCGCAACAAATAAAACTGAAGTAAATCCTGCAGTAAAAACTATAAAGAAGGTAAAAACAATTCCCAACAAAGCACTCAATTTTAAAGCGGTAGCTTGACTTATCCATTTTGGAATCAATACGATCCCTAATGCATAGGTTCCAACCATAGCCATCAACGTAAAAGTTGCAAAAAATTTGGCTTCTTCCCCATCAAAACCTAAAGACAGACCATATGCAATAATAGTATCTACAGCGACAACTTCTACCCCAACATAAACAAACAATGTTAATACACCAAGCCATAAATGCGGGAATTGAAAAATACTAGTTTTGGTGGTTGAACCATCAGTAGACTCTTTAATTGGGTCTGCTTCAACATGGGGTAACGGTGCTTTCCGAATTAAGACTCCTAAAATAAATAAAATTACAGCCATTATAATATAAGGCATAACCACACTGTCTGCCATCTTGTCTAATAATTGTTCTTTTTCAGTCGCATCAACTATAGCTAGTTTTTCGTTGATTTCCTTAATACCAGATAATAAAAGTGCTCCAAAAATAAGATTGGCTATGGCACCCGCAACTTTATTAGAAATCCCCATAATAGCAATACGTTTTGCCGCACTCTTTATAGGGCCTAAAATAGTTATATATGGATTGGATGCCGTTTGTAATAATGTCATACCCAAACCTTGAATAAAAATGCCTGTTAAAAACATCCAATAGGTACGCGACCCAGCCGCCGGAATAAAAACCAAAGCTCCAATACCCATTATAATTAAGCCTAAAGACATGCCTTTTCTATAGCCAATTTTATCAATAACATAAGATGCAGGCAACGCCATAATCACAAATGATATATAGGATGCGGAGGCTACTAAAAGAGCTTGTGCTGTAGTTAGCTCATTAAGCGTTTTCATATAAGGTATCAGGGAACCATTGATCCAAGTAACAAACCCAAAAATAAAAAACAAGCCGGCTATTATAGCAATAGGCACCAACATGTTTTTGTTCTGTTCCGGCAATCCTTTAATTTGTGACATACAGTTTAGAAAGTTTAATTATGATTTGTATTTCACACCATAGAAAAATATTAAGTGTAAAATATGGGTTAAAATTGATGTCTAATGTAATAAATATATCAGTTAATCAATATAAAATTTCTACAATTGACATTAAATTTGGGCTGAACGGACATTATACTATCATAAAAAATAAAAATGTTCCTTATTTATTTATTTACAATAAAACAAATAAAAGATTTAATATTTAAATAGCAACGCGTGACTAAAATTGGTGAATTGATAAATATTTGATTTTAATTGGTTCTTAAAATCGCCTGTTTGGCATGATTAACATATTTTCTTCCAATGGGTAATCTTTTTGTATTAATTTCAATCAGATTTCCTTCAACACTTTTTACTTTATCAATAGCAATGGTATAAGATCTATGGATCCTTAGAAAATTATTTTTGGGTAGTTCATCTGTAATACCTGTTAAAGATTTATGCACTAAGTAATCTCCAACAGCAGTAAAAATTTTTATATAATCTTTTAGGCTTTCGATGTAAAAAATATCATCAAATTTAATCTTAACCAATTTTTTATCTACCTTTAAAAATATATGAGAATCCGTTTCGTCTTGTATAGTAGTATTTCCTTTTTGTAAATGAATATGTTGCGATATTTTATTAATAGATTTCAAAAATCTATTAAAAGGAATCGGTTTAACTAAATAGTCTAATACATCTAGCGTAAAACTATCTACAGCATATTCCCTATACGCTGTGGTAATGACAATATTTGGTTTAGATTCTAAATTTCTTACAAATTCAAGTCCATTCATTTTAGGCATATTAATATCTAAGAAAACAACGTCTACATCATTTTCTTCTATTGCCGACAATGCCATAAAGGGATTATTAAAAGAGCCTATCAATTCAAAATTTTGAAATTCTAAAAGGTATTTTTCAATAATTTTTATTGCCAGAGGTTCGTCATCAATAATGATACATCTAACTTTCATTAATCAAAGGAATTTTAAGTTCTACTGCATAATTATTTTGTGTAATATTTGTTTTAAGTTCAAATTCATTTGGATATAACAATTGTAATCTTCGTTTTACATTTTTGATACCAATACCATGTTTGGTTACAACATTTGTTGATTGGTTAAAACTATTCTCAACATAAAAAACCAAATTAGTATCTTTTTTATCAAAGGTAATGCTTACTTCTATATTATCATTGTTTTTTGCACCATGTTTAAAACAATTTTCTATAAAAGGCAAAAAAAGTAATGGTGGCACCTCAGTATCATTAATATTTCCAACAATTCTTAATTCTGATTTAACGGAACTTCCAAATCTTAACTTTTCAAGTTCTAAATAGGTGTGTATATAATTTACCTCTCTTAATAGCTTGATTTTAGGCTCTTTAACCTCGTACAACACATATTGCATTATTTCAGATAGTTTAAGTATCGCTTGAGGAACGATATTGGATTTTTCAATGGCCAATGCATATAAATTATTTAAAGTATTAAAAAAAAAGTGTGGTTGAATTTGTGTTTTCAAGAACTGTAATTCTGTTTCTAATTGTACTTTAATTAATTTTTCATTTCTACTTTTAACAGAAATCCAATCGAATGTTAATTTGATCGCAGAGACTAAGGCTATCACATAAATAACACCAATTGTCACTGCAACAATATGGTTGAATGAGAACATTTTTCGAATGCCTTCTGCTTCAGGCCAAATATTTTCACTAACCAATACATAATGCAATCCCGTTCTTAATAGGTAGAACAAAATAAGCGATATGAAAAACAATAGAAAGAAATGAATATATCTCTTTTTAAGTATAAACTTTGTAATTAAATAATAAATTGTAAAATAGGTAATTAAAATATTTAATGGAAACTCTACCAAATTTGATTTTAAAGAGTACCAATAATCATTATTAATACTTCCATACCTAATTACATTGATTATAAAATAACTTATCCAAAATATAATGTGATATCTTATTGGGATCTTTTGGCTTGGATTTTTTAGTGTCTGCACAAATATATAATTAGAATATAACAAATATATATGTTAATTTTTTAACTCCATAGGTTTTAGCCTATATCAATATGTGATTTTGAGTACTCAAAATCAAAGAATTTTATTCAAAAAAAAATAATAAACTAATGTTTATACCTTAATAATGGTTATTCATTATAAATTTAATGCCGTTAGTATATTAATTTTTATTCCAATGATAAGTATTAATAGTTTTATAATATTATTTAGTATTGATTCTAAATAAAAGTATTAGAAAATTGAGTATATGTTTGAGTTAGTTTAAAAATAAACGGGAGCTTACTTCCGTTTATTTTTTCAAAAACAATGTTAATACAAATATTCAAATAGAATTATACCTATAGCTCTAAATTTATAGGGAGGAAGTTAATTACGCTAAACGCGATACGATCCACAAATAATAAAAACAATGTCTACTACAATACTAAATAAAATAAATCTGGCACACAGTCCTGCCGGCAAATTTGAAGAGACCAGATTTGAAAAAATTCACAATGTAATTTTTGACAATTCTCAAGAAGCTTCTTTAATAGTTGCTGAAGAGATTGCAACACTCATTAAAAGTAAAACTAAAGAAAATAAAAACTGTGTTTTGGGATTGGCCACGGGCTCATCTCCAATAAAAGTTTATGAAGAATTAGTTAGAATGCATAAAGAAGAAGGGTTGAGCTTTGCCCATGTCATTTCTTTTAATTTGGATGAATACTTCCCAATGGAAAGGCAAAATATACAGAGCTATCACTATTTTATGCATGAACATCTGTTTGATCATATTGACATACTGCCTGAAAATATTCACATACCAGATGGCACTATTAATAACAACAATTTATACCAATACTGCATTGATTATGAAATGCAAATAAAAGAAGCTGGAGGTTTAGATCTTCAACTATTAGGTATTGGTAGAACCGGGCATGTCGGTTTTAATGAACCCGGTTCTCATTTAAACTCTGGTACCAGAAGTATTACCCTAGATCATATTACAAGAGTTGATGCCGCTCCAGCTTTTTTAGGAATTGATAATGTACCTAGAAAAGCTATCACTATGGGGATAGGTACTATAAAAAAAGCCAATCGAATAATACTCTTAGCTTGGGGTATTAACAAATCTCAGATTATTAAAGAAACCATAGAAGGTGAAATTTCTTCTGAAGTTCCTGCTACTTATTTACAAACACATAATAATACAACTTTTGTTTTAGACACTCAAGCATCTTTAGAACTGACTAGAGTAAAAACACCTTGGTTGGTTTCTTCTTGCATATGGACAGAAGATTTAAAGAGAAAAGCAGTAGTTTGGTTAAGTGAGTTGTTAAATAAATCAATTTTAAAGCTAACCGATAAAGACTATAATAATAATGGAATGTCTGGTTTACTTATTGAAGAAAATACAGCATACGATTTAAATATTAAAATGTTTAATGTTTTACAACATACCATTACAGGATGGCCTGGTGGAAAACCTAAAGCTGATGATACGAATAGGCCTGAGCGTGCAACACCAGCTAAAAAACGCGTAATTATTTTTAGTCCACATCCTGATGATGATGTAATATCTATGGGAGGTACTTTTGATAGGCTTGTAGAGCAAGGACATGAAGTTCATATTGCTTATCAAACCTCGGGTAATATTGCTGTTTCTGATCAGGAAGCTCTAAAATATGCTGAAGTCAGTAAAAAATTAAATGATGCTGATGCTATTGATAAAATCATTGAAAATATACAAAAAAAAGATGAAAATAGTATTGACACCTTAGAGGTAAGAAAACTAAAAGCCTTAATTAGACGTAGTGAATCTTTAGCCTCCACTCGGTATTTAGGTGTACCTGATAAAAATGTGCATTTTTTAGACCTGCCATTTTATGAAACAGGAACCATCAAAAAGAATAAATTATCAGATGAAGATATTTCTATTATGAGCATTATAATTGATACTGTTAAGCCACATCAAATATATGCGGCAGGCGATTTAGCAGATCCACATGGCACTCATGAAGTGTGTTTAAATGCTCTTTTTGGTGCTCTTAAAGAATTGAAATCTAATAAGTACATGGATGATTGTTGGGTTTGGTTATATAGAGGTGCTTGGCATGAATGGGAAACTTATGAAATTGATATGGCTGTACCTATGAGCCCTGATCAAGTTATGAAGAAAAGACATGCTATTTTTTACCATCAATCTCAAAAAGATGGAGTAATGTTTCAAGGTGACGATTCAAGAGAGTTTTGGATGAGAGTAGAAGATAGAAATAGACTTACCGCTAACAAATACCAAAGTCTTGGACTTGCTGACTATGCCGCTATTGAAGCCTTTAAACGCTATTATTTTTGAACAAAATAATTATTATGAAATATATTAAACTCCCTACTTTATTAATTTTATTTCTTTTTCAAACTAATACTTTTTTTGCACAGCATAGTATTATTCCAATTCCTGTAAGCTATACAGTAACAGACGCTTCTTTTACTTTTCAAAATGAGCTATATTTAAGTGGTAATATAAATGATGATCAAGCTACAACACACATCAATCAATTACGAGAATTTCTTGCAACAAAAGGAATAGCTCTAATTGACAAAAAATCAAAAAAGAATTGCATCAAAATTTCTTTAAACAAAAAAGCAGATGTAACATTGGGTAATGAAGGCTATTCTTTAGAAGTAATCGAAGACAATATTGTTCTTTCTGCAAATAAAGCTGCGGGTATTTTTAATGGTGTTCAAACCTTAAAACAATTATTTCCAGAAAAAAAAACTGATACTATAAGTATTTCAGGTTGTAGTATTACTGACTATCCTCGTTTTAAATGGAGAGGCCTAATGTTAGATGTAAGTCGGCATTTCTTTACTGTTGATGAAGTTAAAGCATATTTGGATCAAATGTCAGCATATAAATTTAATGTATTTCATTGGCATTTAACTGATGATCAAGGATGGCGAATTGAAATAAAATCGCTTCCAAAATTAACTGAAATTGGAGCATGGAGAGTTGAAAGATATGGTCGTTTTGGTGAAAATAGAGAAAATCCAAAACCGGATGAAAAAGCAACCTACGGAGGATTCTATACTCAAGAACAAATTAAGGATATAGTTAATTATGCCGCTGCTAGAAATATTACCATTGTACCTGAAATTGATATCCCTGGGCATAGTATGGCAGCACTTGCCGCTTATCCAGACCTTTCAGTAAAAAAAGAACCGAAATTTGTAGCTCCTGGTATAAAATTTTCAGAATGGTATGGTGGTGGAAAATTTAAAATGCTTATCGAAAACACCTTGAATCCTACCGACGAAAAAGTATATGAATTTGTAGATAAGGTTTTTACTGAAGTAGCAGCACTCTTTCCAGGAGAATATATCCATATGGGCGGAGATGAAGCTTATCATGGCTATTGGGAAGAAAATAAGGAAGTACAAAAATTTATGAAAAAAAATAAGATAAAAGATACTCATGAACTCCAAAGTTATTTTGTGAAAAGAGTTGAAAAAATTATTAGCAGTAAAGGGAAAAAGATTATTGGATGGGATGAAATATTAGAAGGTGGCTTAGCCAAAGGTGCTGCAGTTATGAGCTGGCGAGGTATGAAAGGTGGTGTTGAAGCTTCAAAAATGGAACATGAAGTAGTGATGTCTCCAACTACCTATGCCTATTTAGATTATACACAAGGAGATAGAAGTGTTGAAACAAATATTTATGCTAGCTTGAGTCTTGAAAAAGCATATAGTTTTGAACCCATACCAGAGGAAGCAAATGCTGAATACATTATAGGCGGACAAGCTAATCTATGGACAGAAGAAATTCCTAATTTACCATTTGCTTTTTATATGACCTACCCAAGAGCATTCGCCATTTCTGAATCACTTTGGAGCCCTAAAGATAAAAAAGACTTAGATAATTTTATTACGCGTACTATGCATCATTTTTCTAGATTTGATAATGCTAAACTCAATATTAGCAAAGCGGTTTATGATCCTATTGTATCTGTTGCTAACGATGGTAATAAATTGATCTGCGAATTAAAAAATTCAATACCAAATTCTGAAATTTATTATACAATAAACAATACTTACCCCGTACAGTTTGGTGAAAAATATACCGGATCTTTTGAAATACCTAAAGGAAATTTAAGTTTACGAACACGTACTTTTGTCAATGGAGAGCCTATAGGTAGAGAATTGCTAATTCACAGAGAAGATCTTGTAAAAAGAGCAGGTAAATAATATTCTATAAGTAGATAATTTTGTAAAATATTCTAAGGCTTGGATGGAAAAAATAAAGAATATTAAATTATTAATCTTTGATCTAGATGGAACTCTAGTTGATTCAATTCCAGATTTAACTGATAGCGTTAACTACGCTTTGACAAAACTAAATCATCCCGAATTAAACCAAGAACAAGTAAAAAAAATGGTTGGTAGTGGATTAAAAAATCTAATACAATTGGCCATTGGAAACACTAAGGACGAAACTCTGGAAAAAGCTCACTCCTATTTCTTAGAATATTACGCTAAAAATCTTGTCAATAAAACTACATACTATAAGAATATTCCAGATATGTTAACTTATTTTTCAGATAAGAAAAAAGCCGTGTATAGTAATAAGCCAGACACATATACTGTTGAAATTGTTCAGAAATTACAATTAGATACTCACTTTGTAAAAATAATGGGTGCACAACCTAAAAAATATAAGCTAAAGCCTAGCCCCGAAGGAATCCATTTAATATTAAAAGAACTTAATATAGCTCCTCAAGAAGCTGTTATGATTGGTGACTCAACACATGATATTGAAGCTGGAAAAGCAGCAGGGATACATACTTGTGCCGTTTCTTATGGATATCGTTCAAAAGATATTCTCAACGCTGTAAAACCCGATTTATTAATAGACAGTTGTTTAGATTTGACTCAGTATTTATAATAATTTCTGATACTTTAATCTAGCATTTAATTGGTATTTCATAGTAGATCAACTGTGTAAATTCAGGTTTATCCACCCCTGTTTGTGTCTCCCAAAGCATAATTAAAATCAGCATTGTTGTGCTGATTTTTCAAATGATTTGGGTCATACCAGATTAACTCCGTTGATCTAGAGTTACTCGCTACTGCAAATAGAAAATCACACCATCCGCCTGTCGCGAATGTTATATTTTATTATTTCCAAAAAAAACTTTAAAGCGAACTTTCGGATTAACTGCGTTGATCCAAATTTATCCACTACTGCAAATGAAAAATCATACCATCCGCCTGTCGCGGATGTTCTGTTTTTTTATTTCCAAAAAAACCTTGAAAGTGAACTTTCGGATTAACTGCGTTGATCCAGATTTATCCGCTACTGCAATTGAAAAATCATATCATCCGCCTGTCGCGAATGTTCTGTTTTTTTATTTCCAAAAAAACCTTGAAAGTGAACTTTCGGATGAACTGCGTTGATCCAGATTTATCCACTACTGCAATTGAAAAATCATACCATCCGCCAGTTGCGGATGTTGATTTTTTATTCCCTCCAAAACATTGAAAGCAAGCTTTCAGTTTTTCCGGGAATAAAAAATCCGCATTTTCATGCGGATTTTCTGCTTGATGTGGGTCATACTGGATTCGAACCGGTGACTTCTACCCTGTCAAGGTAACACTCTAAACCAACTGAGTTAATGACCCGTCTATTACAAATACAAATTTAAGTTTAATATTTTAATTGTCAAATACAATTAGAACCGTAACATCTAAAATTAAATGCAATTAATTTCTTTTAAATCAAATTACAAATATCTAATAAATTATGAC
This sequence comes from Flavobacteriaceae bacterium UBA2765, assembly GCA_002352665.1. Lineage (GTDB taxonomy): Bacteria > Bacteroidota > Bacteroidia > Flavobacteriales > Flavobacteriaceae > Aureibaculum. Next base: position 63,987 of record DEIV01000060.1, on the reverse strand, counting down.
GGTTTATTATTATTTGTTCTCTATAAATTTCAAAAATTCAATTCCGAACTCCGTTATCCCCATACACTTAATCATCTTCTGGTTAGGAGGATCTGTAGCTATCGATTTATTTAATTCAAAAAGAAGCGATTTCGAATCTAAATCTTGAAGAAAAAAAGAAAATTCACCCTCTTCTAATTTGAAAAAATATGGCATACGAAAATCATCCATGCTATGATCATAGCTTGTATTTCCAATTTTCTCATAAATATCTTTATGTCTAAGTAAAATAATGATTTGAGTTTCATTTAGTTTCCCTACTATATCAATAAAAGTTTCTTTAAATTCAGAATCTTTAGGTTTTAATATTTCTCCAATAAGAATCTTCTTAAATCGTTCAATTTTTTCTTTAGATTTAGTCTGACTTACTTTACGAATTATCATTTCAAAAACATCTCCGAAATCCTCTATATTAACCTTCTCAATTTCAACAGATTCAAGTCCCTGATCTTTAAGGTATTTAGTAAAAGAAAGTATGAAGTAATTCACTCTCTCTTGCTTTATTCTTGAGTGATGTTCAAAGATTACTTCATTAATTATAGAACCAACAGGTCCAAGCAAGTCCAGTGCAATTTTGATTGCAGTAACACTATGACACTTCTCGAAAGTTTTTAATTGTTTAATAGAAACGACTTCTTTACTAGGTTTGCTTAATTCTTTACTTTCCACTTCTCAGATTATTATATTCAATAATTCTACTGTTTGCAAATTTACACATTTCATTTATACACCTACCTCCAAAAAAATGTCCCTTTTTGAAGCTTCAATCAGCCAACAATGCAAAAATCATACAATTTGTACGATTAAAAAACTTCAACTATTTAATAAGAAGGTAGTTAAAATTTATTTGTGTGATTCAATGAGGGAACAACCAAAATTTCAAGATTTGAGCATTCAAAAGGGCTTCCAAAGGGTTGAAAAAGTATAACTCCCGAATTCCTCCCGATTACGAAAAATTTAACATACTTTAACATTTCAAATTTAATTAGAAAGTAAAAAGTCTCTATTCTGATTAAAATAAATTAATGTCGTTGACAATTTTATAATTATCTTATGTCTATATGTAAAAACATATAAATTAATTCATTTTCTTATTATTATATCTAATTACATATAATATTTGTATATTTACTTCGTTTATATTTAAAAGCATATAATGAAAGAGCTAGCAAGTTTTGTTAAAGAACGAAGAAAATCTGTAAACCTCACACAGGCAGCGTTTGCCGAACGTGCGGGTGTTGCTTTAACAGTAATCAGGAAAATAGAGCAAGGCAAGACCAATCTGAATATGGAAAAGGTAAACCTTGTCTTGCGAATGTTTGGGCATCAATTAACTGCTGTTGATAGTCGGGAAATAGAAAAGTCTAATAAAGAGTTATGAGAAAAGCCCATATATTTTATAAAGAGTTTTTAGCAGGTGTTTTAACAGAAACAGCTGAGGGTGAATATATATTTAAGTATTCTGATGATTATGTAATCAATCATTCAGAACAATTCATTGCGTTTAATATGCCCATTAGGAACGATCCATATATAAGTAACCGACTCTTTCCTTTTTTTGAAGGACTGATTCCCGAAGGATGGTTATTAGATATAGCCTCCAAAAACTGGAAAATAAATAAGAATGATAGAATGGGCTTACTATTGGCCTGTTGTCAAAATTGTATTGGAGCAGTAAGTGTTGTACCAAAAGAAGAAGAAGATGAAGAATAAGTGTTTATATTGTTACGAACGATTAAAAGGTGAAGTAGATTTTCATGAAAAATGTAGCTTAACTTTTTTTGGTCAAAAAGAAGCTCCTTTACTACCGTACAATTTTGATCAAATGGCCGAGTTAGCTAAAAATGTAGTTGAGAGGAGTATTGCAGTTCCGGGAGTCCAGCCTAAATTATCTATGTCCTTAATAGAAGAAGCCGATGAGCTTGCTCATGGTAGACTAACCATAGTTGGTGCTTTAGGCGGTAATTATATTTTTAAACCACCCTCTGATGATTTTCCTGAAATGCCGGCAAATGAACATCTCACCATGCGGATCGCAGAATCTTTTGGAATACAAACAGTGCCCTCTTCTTTAATTCGTTTGCAATCAGGTGAATTATCCTATATCACTAAACGAATAGATAGAGGGGAAAAGGGTGAAAAGAAACATATGTTAGATATGTTTCAAATTACCGAAGCCTATGACAAATACAAAAGTTCTTCTGAAAAGATAGGTAAGGCACTTGGTAGTTATTCCAGTAATACTTTATTAGATAAGTTGTTCTTTTTTGAGCTGACTTTATTTAGTTTTCTTACAGGTAATAATGATATGCATTTAAAGAATTTCTCCATGATAGAAACTGACATAGGGTGGTCTTTAGCACCAGCTTATGATTTATTGAATGCAACCATTGTAAATCCAGAAGATAAGGAAGAAATGGCCTTAACGCTAAACGGAAGAAAAAATAGATTAGAAAGAATAGATTTTGAGCAGTTGGGAGGTAATTTAGGACTTACCTCAAAACAAATAACAAGTGTATTTGAAAGATTTTATAAATTAAAATCAACAACAATCAAATGGATTGATAACTCCTTTTTATCTAATAAAATGAAAATACTTTATAAAAAGAAAATGGAGGAAAGATATGCTAAGGTATATTGATTGAGAAAATTAACAAAAACTATAAATACATTATTCTATAATAGTTTGTTACGCTAAATTATGTTTCATAAAAGGTTAATTAACGAAACTATTAAAAAAGACGAAAAAAAGACTTGAATCCACTAAAGGTCTATTTCATCTATATAGTTTCATAAAACGGTCGTTAAAAAAACTCGATAATAAATTGGGTAGTATTCCATAAATCGACCGTTTTATGGGGCTCACACTATCTAGCAATGTTGGAAATTATTTTGTTGGTTTTATTAAACTATAAAATCGGTAAACTTCTGTATGGTAACTTTATTCAGAAAATATCTTAGAACAATTATAACGATTTGTTATCAGCGAAATCTGTGTCTTAATCTGGCTGTACACTTTTAGAGTAGTCAAGGTCCAAATACGTTCTTTTTGAATTCGATAGATTTAAGGCCTTTATACTTCCTGTACCTTCGAAACTGAAGGTAAACCCATAAAATTTGTTGATCTTACCTGACAAGGGAAGGTTGATTGCCTCTTGCCCGTTTACGGATATGGACATATTATTATTCTTGGAAACAAAGTCAACGGTCACCCATTCGTTGAAGTCTACCCCGAATTTTGACATATCCCAGTTTTTCCCGCTTATCGTTCTGTCGAAGAACCATAGCTCCAGTTCAGACATACAACCTAATTTTGATAATGGAATCGAAATAGCCTGACCTTCCAATAAAAGAATAATAAAAGTATTCTGGCAGACATTTTGCCCACCATTCACATCGTTTTTAATAGTTACGGAGAAATTCAGGTCGTCAAGTCTCAGCCCATCGAAGCTTTCTACCAAACGGTACGAGACTTTCACCCCATATAAGTTGGCATCGATACCGTTCTTCAACAATAGCTTTTTACTTACCGAAACAGCGGAGTCTCCTAAAATATCCGATTTATCAAAATACAAAGGTCTACCGGCCCTTTCCGTGCTTGCACTCCAACCATCGGAAGGTATCAAAATATTATGCTCCTTTACTATTTGATCATCAACCACCAACTTTGATTTAAAAAAACCCGGATGATAATAAATTGAGGTAGCCAAAGAGTCCGTTATAGAAACCTCCTGACGTTTGCTAACATCCCAACTTTGTTGAATCTCTACTTTTGCTCCTACAGGAGCTTTATCGGCACGATATTCGAAAATAACCGAGTTCGGCAATCCTTTCGTTACTTTTTTACTGGTAAGATAGAAATTGTTAGGGTCAACTTCTTCGCTACTAAATTTATAGGACATTGCAATAATGACAATCAACATAAATATAGCTCCTGACACAAAAATTACAGACGGCTTGGCACCAAAAAGTGGCCAGAATGATCGTTCTCCAGCTTTGCTCTCTTTTTTGAATTTAATAGGAACGAGTTCTTCTTTGGACGTAATTAAAAATCCTCGAAAATCTTCATATCCCAAGAATTGTGCAAGGGCATTCAACGTCACTTCGCTAGGCGTCGAACTATATGCTATTCGACCCCAAACCCTCTTAAGGGTGTTGCTGCTGATAGAGGTCTTCGTATTGTCCAAAATCAGTTCCGAGAGTTTCTCAAAATCATAGGACGACCACTCAGAGCTGTTGCCCCAATTAAGGGAGCACTCAATGTTGGTCACAAGCTTTTGTATGTTTCTCTTTTTTTCCTGCATTTACTCTCTGATTTACCCCAGTACGAGATTGTACATACTTGTCACGCCTTTGTACATAATTCTGCCAAGCTTTGAAATAGTTTTGTCTTGGCTACAAATTAATACAAATATTCTTGGATAATAAAATGGCCATATCAACATATTTTCAAACTTGCTTATTTCTCAAGCTTCGGAAACAAAGGTATTAAGAAAAAACGAAATAGAAAGACAGGTTTGAATGAAGAAAAGAACAACCTAAACTAGTTATAAATCAATATTATAAATATACTATCATGAAACTACAACACGCTATTTTATCATTATCAATGCTTGCTATCGGTCTACTGAACGCACAGGACAAAACAGAGGATATAGGGAATAGCAAAAAAATTGAATTCCCTATGAACGAAAAACACTGGACAACTGTAACGGATAACGTTGAATTTTCAACTTATAAATCCGTACAGACTGTTAAAAGCGATGATAGTGACGAAATGGTTATTTTGCTAAAGGATTTTGAATTTACCGATGGAACGATCGAATTCGATGTTGAATTTAAAGAAAGAGGTTTTCCTGCCATTGATTTTCGTGCGGATAAGAATATGTTGAATTCGGAGAAATTTTACATAAGATATTTTGGAACTCCACAAGGCCTTAAAAGAACGACTCTACAATATGCTGCCGTTGTCGATAGTGTAAATCTATGGGATGTCACTGATGATTATCAAGCAGCGGCCACCATTCACGAAGGAAAATGGAACCATGTGAAGTTGGTAGTATCGGGCAAGCAGATGAAGGTACATGTGAACGATATGGAGCGTGCCGCTTTACATGTCCCTGCTTTGGAAGGCCTTACAAACTCGGGTTTGATTGCACTTAGCGGGAATGTGGTTTACGCAAATTTTGTAGTTCGACCTAATGCCACGGAGGACTTGCCATCGAAGGAAGGGTATGACCCAACTTATAACGATTCAAGGTATCTCAGGAATTGGTCGGTATGCGACCCAGTTGATCTCCCGTTTAGAAAGGATATAATGATGGACATTCCTAGTTTCCCAAGATTTACCATCGACACCCTACTGTTAAATAGCTCCTTGGTTTGGAAGCCTATAAGGGCAGAGCGTCGTGCCCTTATCAATCTTACTAAAATGTTCGGAGCGGCCGAACGAGGACAACGAAGATTGACTTGGCTAAAAACCACTATTTCTTCAGAAACAGCTCAAGAAAAAAGAGTCGATTTAGGCTTTAGTGATGAAGTTTGGGTGTTTATCAACGGACAACCCTTGCTTACAGATAATAATTATTACGGTTCTCCGGGCATGAAGGAACCGAGTGGAAGATGCACTATTGAGAACACTTCATTTCAGCTTCCATTGCAAAAAGGAGCGAATGAAGTTCTAATAGGTATTACAAACTATTTCTTTGGTTGGGGGGTTATTGCACGGTTAGAAGATACAGAAGGTTTGAATTTCAAGTAACGTGTTTAACGCCTTCCTAATCCAAAAACAAATTCCATCATAATAAGAATTAGATCTAGAATATTTATTCCCAACTTTAATTCAAAAATACAACTAGTGGATTTGAATGATAAAAGTTGCCAGTTTGGACATATTTCGTAAGACTTAGTTTGTTCCATAAAACGAACGTTTTATGAGACAAAATTTTTCTCTCAAAATTATTAGCTTGATCCATAGTAATTAGACTATTTATTAAGTCACTTATATTTCAGTTAATAAAACAAAGGAAGTCGATACAATTCCAAATAAAAGAGAAATAATAAAACAACTACCGCCCAATTTGGATATACCCTTGCATTTTTTAGCAATTTTTCATAGCGATTATATACCCAAAAATTTCAAAGTAAACTTTATAAAGGATTAACTCCGATGATCCCTAAAAGACCACTCCTGCAAATTCAATCCCTCAAAAAGTGATACTTTTTGATATTTTTATTTTCCAAGTCTTTGTAAAAGCAAGCTTTACAGGTTAAGGATTAATTTCATTGATCCCGTGTTGAAACCACTCCTGCAAATGAAAAATCATACCATCCGCTTCAGACGGATGTTGTATTTTTTTATTTCCAAAAAAACCTTGAAAGTGAACTTTCGACTTTTTTGGAAATAAAAAAATCCGCACTATCGTGCAGATTTTTCGAGTGATGTGGGCAATGAGGGATTCGAACCCCCGACCCCCTCGGTGTAAACGAGGTGCTCTGAACCAACTGAGCTAATTGCCCGTTTTTTTATTCAGGATTCGATAACCTGAGTTCTTTTTACTAAGCCGAACCTCCCGATAGCTATCGGGATGAGTCAATTGCCCTAAAGCGGATGCAAATATAAACTAGTTTTTAATTCTGACAAAGGTTTTTTTAATAAAAAAGTGAACCCAGTCAAACCACTTCTGCCACAACAAAAGTACTTCCACCAACAAATACTAAATCAGATTTTTTTGCATTATTTTTTGCAGCAACTAACGCTTTATTGACTGACGAATATACAGTTCCAAACAATTTATGTTCTTTTGCTTGACGCTGTAAAATTTCTGCTTTTAATCCTCTTTGAATTTTTGGCATACAAAAATAATAAGTAGCCTCTTTCTGAAATAAAGGCAAAATAGTATTTAGATCTTTATCATTAACCACACCTAATACAATATGTAGATTTTCATACTCTTGCTCAGAAAGCTGCTGTAGTACATATTGTAAACCTTCTTTATTATGTGCAGTATCACAAATCACTTTTGGTCTTTCAGATAGCAATTGCCACCTACCTAAAAGTCCTGTGTTTTTAACTACATGTAACAATCCGTTTTTGATTTGTTTTTCTGTAATCTTATACCCTTGATTTCTTAAAACAGTTACAGATTGAACAGCTGCCTTTATATTTTTTTGCTGATAATGACCTAACAAATCTGTTTGATATTCTTTCTTCAGTTCATCTTCTGCAAAAAAAATAGGAGAATTCATTTCTTTTGCTCTTTTTAAAAAAACCGCATTGACTTCATCTTGTTTTTCGCTGATCATTAGTGGTACACCTCTTTTAATTACGCCGGCTTTTTCAAAAGCTATTTCTTTTAAACTTTCCCCCAACATTTGTGTATGGTCATAACCAATATTAGTAATAATGGACACTATAGGATTGATAATATTCGTTGAATCTAATCTTCCACCAAGACCAACTTCTATAATAGCAATATCTACCTTTTGTTTCGCAAAATGTTCAAATGCCATACCTACAGTCATTTCAAAAAAAGAAAGTTGTAGTTCTTTTAAAAAAGATTGATTCCTTTTAATAAAATTAATCACACAATTTTTTCGAATGGACTTTCCATTTACCTTAATACGTTCTCTAAAATCTTTTAAATGTGGTGAAGTATATAGACCCACTTTATAACCTGCCTCTTGAAAAATAGAAGCTATCATATGACTGGTTGACCCTTTACCATTAGTACCGGCTATATGTATACTTTTAAATTTTTGATGTGGATTATCTAAGTATTCTGCTAATGATAAAGTATTGGTCAGATCTTTTTTAAAAGCAGTTTTACCCTGGCGTTGATACATTGGAAGTTGAGCAAACATCCAATCTAAAGTTTCTTTATAAGTCAATGTTTAATTAGATAAAGAGAAGTTATAAATAATAGATCCTACTTGCTTTGTTGGAGCTTTGCTATCAGCATTAAACTTGGTTTTTAATGCCGCCTCTTTTGCTCTTTTTAACAGACAGGGTGCTGAGTTAGTTGTACCTTTAATACCTGGTCTTGCACTAATGACCCTTCCTCTCTTATCCACAGAAATACTAACCACAACTTTACCTTGTTCATTACAATCATAAGTAGGTTTGGGTTTGGCAACAGCTTTTCTATTACCCAATCTATAATTTCCGCCACTACCTCCTCCTCCATTGCCGTAATAGCCGCTTGCATTTGGATCTCCATTTGGGTTACCTTTATCTCCAGCCTTATTATCATCACCATCTCCTCCTTTTCCTTTACCCTCTCCATTATTTAAGCCGCCCATCATAGCATCTAACTGTTTCTTTTTATCTGCCTGTTCTTGTTTCTTTTTTGCTTCTGCAGCCTTACGTTGTTGAGCAATACGTTCTGCTTTTAACTTGGCTTGACGTTCTGCTTCCTTAACTTTTCTATCAGCTTCATCAGCTTTTCTTTGAGCCTCCTTTTGCTTATTTATCTTAATAGTTTCGGCATTATCTTGTGTAATTACATCTTCTGCTTTTGTAGGCGTAGATACAGCTTCTGTGGGCGTTTCTTGAACCTCTTCTACTTCTTCAACTTGCTCTTGTTCTACTTCTTCAATTACTTCCTCTGGTGTTGATGCAGCTGCGGGCTCTGATTGTGCATCTCCACTACCCACATCTGAAGTTCCAAAGTTCACAGCAATACCATATTCTTCCGGGGGGTCTAAATATTTCAAACCCAAAGTAAAAATTAAAAACAGCATTAATGCCATAATAATAGCCGTTAATACTGCTGATTTCTTTTTATGTGGAGTGTCTAAATATGACATTCTATTGGTATTTAATTATCAAACAAAGATATTATAATTTTAAGTTAATTGATGAAGCTTGAAATTTAATTTTATTTTTAAACTTCGAAACTTGCACCTCTATTTTGGTCTTACCGCCAAAATAACCTTATATTTATTTCTATTGGCTATATCCATAATCCTCACCGCCTTTTCTATAGGTACACCTTCTTCAGCTCTTAATACTATCGTTGGATTTTCTTCTTTAGATAATAAGCTAGTTAAATCACGCTCTAAATCGTTTTCATTAACTTTCGCCCTATCAATATAAAAATCTAAACTCTTAGTAATACTCACTGCTACAGATTTATTATTCTCAGTTTTTCCAGACGCTTTAGGTAATAAAATATCTAGTGCATTTACAGTAACTAAGGTAGAAGTTAACATAAAAAATATCAATAACAAAAAAACTATATCAGTCATTGACGACATGTTAAATTCCGGACTAACTTTATTTCTTCCTCTAACGTTCATATTAAACAGGTTCGTTTAATAAATCTAAAAACTCAACTGATTTGGCTTCCATTTCGTAGACTACCTTATTTGTACGTACTACCAAATGATTATAAGCTATATAAGCAATAATACCAACTATTAATCCGGCTACAGTAGTTGTCATGGCTGTATATAAACCATCAGACAACATTTTTATATCAATTTGCCCACCTGCATTGGCTATCGCATGTATCGCAACTATCATACCAATTACAGTACCTAAAAACCCGATCATAGGAGCGGCTCCCGCTATAGTTGCCAAGACGCTTACATTTTTTTCTAATTTGTAAATTTCTAATTTACCCGCGTTCTCAATAGCCGTGTTAATGTCTTCTAGGGGTTTACCTATTCTTGAAATACCTTTTTCTACCATACGTGCAGCAGGAGAAGATGCCTGTACACATAATATTTTTGCAGCTTCTAATCTACCACTAGAGACATTGTCTCTTATTTGATTCATAAAGTTCTTATCAGTTTTAGAGGCCGCTTTAATAGCTAAAAAGCGTTCAAAATAAATATAAAGTGCAACGGCTAAAAGCAAAGTTAATAATGCTATTATAATTTGTCCGCCAAGACCACCATCCATAATCAGATTATAGATTGATAAAGTCTTTTCTTCTGAAAGTACTTCTTCTAAATTTTCTTGAGTATTGTCAACTTCTTGCAAAATTGTGAGCAACATAAATTAAAGTAGTTTAAGGGATAGATAGATAAGTAACGAAATTATGCGAATAAAATTGTTTAAATAAATAAAAAATCCCACCGAAGTGGGATTAAATTTTCACACAAAAAATAGTGCCACAACAAACCCGGCAGCAAATCCTACCGCTGCCAACCAAGTAATTTTTTTAAAATACCAAATAAAATCTATTTTTTCCATGCCCATTGCAGCAACGCCTGCAGCGGAACCAATGATCAACATACTACCCCCTGTACCTGCTGAGTATGCTATTAAATGCCATAGACTATGATCTATAGGAAAAGTATACATCCCCATTGAAGCCGCAACTAGAGGTACATTATCAATTATTGCAGACAATACGCCTAATATGGCAACAACAATATTTTGATTGGGTATGGCTCCATTTAACAATTCAGCTACATATCGCAAAGTACCAACTTGCACCTCTACACCGTCAATCATAACACTGCCATATACCAAAGTTTCTAATGCAGCCACAGCCATTAAAATACCTAAGAAAAATAAAATACTTGACATTTCAATTCTCGATAAGGCCTGATGTGCTGAGTATAAATGTTTACGTTCTTCAGAAAAATCTTCTTCAGGATGTATATATTCAGAAACTAACCAAACTACACCTAAAGCCAACATCATACCTATATAAGGAGGCAAATGGGTAAGGGTTTTAAAAATAGGCACAGAAACTATCATTCCTAAACCTAAAAAAAGCATAGTTTTACTACTTAATAATGATTTCTCTTCTTCATTATAGTCATTAGTGTCTACCTCAATCGATCCTTTAAAGGCCGGTAATAATGTGGCTATAAATGTTGGTATAACCATACAAATTATAGAAGGTATTATTAATTTTGTAACCAATGCCAGTGCGGATACTCTTTTACCAATCCAAAGCATAGTGGTAGTAACATCGCCAATTGGAGACCATGCTCCTCCTGCATTAGCCGCAATAACTATCATTCCTGCATACCATAAACGATCATTCTTATTAGGTATTAGTTTTCTAAGCAAAGTAACCAATACTATGGTGGCTGTTAAATTATCAATTATGGCGGATAAAATAAAGCCTAAAATAGCCATTATCCATAATAATTTTTTCTTGCTTTTTGTTTTAACCCAGCTTTTAAGCACATCAAATCCTTGATGCAAATCAATAATTTCAACAATGGTCATGGCACCTATTAGGAATACTAAAATCTCAGCCGTTTTACCTAAATGATGTAATAATAAATTAGTAAACCCTTCTTCAGCATGTTCATTATCATGTCCACCTAAAAAACTGAATACGTTTTCGTGACCATCAACTACATTGAACCATCCTTGATGAAAACCAACTGCCAATAAGGCCCACATTATTGCTGCCATTAATAAGGCTGGAACAGTCTTATCCATTTTTAATGGATGCTCTAATGTGATACCTATGTATCCGAAAATGAAAACGAAAATTATTAATGCAGTCATGGTTTGATTTTATTTGGCATAAATATATGAATTTAAAATTTCTTGAAATAAAATGGTTATTAATAAATCATCATTTATTTTAAATCATCAATTTTTCAAAAAAATAATTCATTTAAATATAAAATAAGTCCGTGCTATTTAATAGAAAATTAAAATTTGGGAACACTAATTGGATTACACCAATTGTTCTAAAGCAATTTCAAAAGCCTTTTTACAAATACCTGTTTTATAAGGATGTAACTTCTTAATATTTTCTAAAGCAAGACGAATTGTTTCTGATGTATCTTTAAAAATTGCCTCATCTCGCATTGGTAATTCAACTTTACTCTCCATTAAATAAGCAAAAACTCTGGCAATACCACAATTCGAAACAAAATCTGGTAATAAACTTATTTGTCTATCTGTATATTCCATAATAGGACCGAAGAATATTTCTTTATCGGCAAAAGGCACATTGGCTCCAGGAGAGATCACTTCTAATCCGGACTTCATCATACTGGAAACCTGTTCTTTTTTAACTAATCTTGATGCCGCGGCAGGAATAAATATCTCAGCGGGCAAAGACCAAATTCTTATATTCATTTCATCAAACGGAATCATCTCTTTAGCCACTAACATATTACCTCTTTTATTAAGAAACATTTGTCTAACTTCTTCAGAACTGAATCCATTTTCATTAATAACTCCACCAGATCTATCTATAATACCTACAATTTTTGCACCTAATTGATCTAAATAATAAGCAGCAGCTGAACCTACATTACCAAAACCTTGCACAACTGCTCTTTTCCCCTTAACATTACCTCCGTAAATATTATAATAATGTTTAACCGCTTCTGCAACACCATAACCGGTTAACATATCTGCTACAGTATATTTTCTGGATATTTTTGGAGTATATTTTGGATCTTCTATTACCTTAATAACCCCATGACGTAACTGTCCTATTCTATTGATTTTTTCAGCTTCAGTAGGTTTAAAATGCCCATTAAATACACCCTCTTGCGGATGCCAAACACCACATTCTTCTGTAAGTGGAATAACATCATGAATTTCATCAACATTTAAATCTCCTCCGGTACCATAATAATGTTTTAATAAAGGAGAAACTGCTTTATACCAACGTTCTAAAACACCTCTTTTTCTTATATCGCTAGGATCAAAATTAATACCTGATTTTGCCCCACCTATGGCGGGTCCCGAAACTGTGAATTTAACCTCCATTGTCTTGGCTAAAGACAATACTTCGTTCATATCCAGACCTTTACGCATTCTAGTACCTCCACCTGCAGCACCACCTCTTAAAGAATTGATGACCACCCAACCTTCTGCTTCTGTTTCTGCATCATTCCAATGAAAAACAATTTCCGGTTGCTTTTCTTCATATTTTTTTAATAATTCTTTCATTATACTTTTGTTTTCAACTTATATTTTATTCTAAACTTATCGTTTTCTATAGACTACTTTTAAAAAGTCAAAGTTGTTTCATAATAATTATATTTTAAATTTTAAACATCAACATACTAAGGGCTTAAAAATTAGCCCGGAAGAATGATCTTTATTAGCTCCTGTTACCGAACTTAATACATTATTTGCACCTTGTAATTTCAATAAACCTAAAAAAGCAAAAATAAGAGCTTCTTTATAGTCGATCAACTCATTTTTTGGTAAAACAATTTTTTGGTGGATAAAAAATTCAATTCTTTGCATTAAAAAGGTATTAAAAGCTCCACCACCGGTAACTAAAATTTTTGCTTCATTCTGATTGCTATCGAGAGTAATAATTTTAGCAAGTTGAAATGCAATATGTTCTATATATGTTCTTAAAATATCTTCCGTAGCTAACTTATAATCATTAATTAAGGGAAAAACATTTTCTATTACCCATTCCCATCCTAAAGATTTAGGGTATGGCAAATTATAAAATTCAAGATTATTTAAATTACTTAACAATTCATCATGTACTTCCCCTTTTGATGCCAACTGACCTCTATCATCGTATGACAAACCCAATTGATTCATATAATGGTTCATTACAATATTAACAGGACAAACATCAAAAGCAACTCGTTGCTGATCCTCCTCAAAAGAAATATTAGCAAAGCCTCCTAAATTGATACAATAATCATAATTGTTAAATAATAAATGATCACCTATAGGTACTAATGGTGCACCTTGCCCACCAATTTGAACATCTTGTGTTCTAAAATCACAAACTACATTTATACCCGTCTTATTTGCAATAATTTGACCACTACCAATTTGTAGCGTAATACCTTCTTCAGGTTTGTGAAAAATAGTATGACCATGTGATGCTATAAAATCTACTTGATCAATGTCCTTTTCTATAATAAAATTATTGATTAAATCACCTAGATAATCTCCATATTCATCATCCAGTAACTGCAAATCTTCTTTATCAGAAGTAAAGCCATTCTTTAATTTATTGATCCATGTCTCTGAATAAGCAAAAGTTGATGCCTTCAATATATCAAAACGATAATGATTAAAGCTATCAAATTGCACATAACATAAATCCACCCCATCTAAAGAGGTTCCACTCATCACACCAATACAATATTTTAGACTACCATTCATAATTCCGTAAAAATAGTATAAGATTTTTATAAATTCTGTATCTTTGGACACATATTTTATTTAAATATAAAAAGGTATTCAATATTATGGATTTTACGCTTACAGAAGAACATATTATGATTCGCGATGCCGCTCGCGATTTTGCTAAAACTGAATTGTTACCGGGAGTAATAGAGCGTGATGAAAAACAGGAATTTCCTCATGAACAAGTAAAAAAAATGGGAGAACTTGGTTTTTTGGGTATGATGGTTGACCCAAAATATGGTGGAGGCGGTATGGATGCTATTTCATATGTTTTAGCTATGGAGGAAATCTCCAAAATTGATGCTTCTTCATCTGTGGTAATGTCTGTAAATAATTCTCTGGTATGTTGGGGCTTAGAAACCTATGGTACGGAAGAACAAAAACAAAAATACCTTACCAAATTGGCATCAGGTGAAGTTATAGGTGCCTTTTGCCTAAGTGAGCCGGAAGCAGGAAGTGATGCTACATCACAAAAAACAAGTGCAATTGATAATGGTGATCACTATATAGTTAATGGCACCAAAAATTGGATTACCAATGGTGGTACAGCAAGCGTTTATTTAGTAATTACACAGACACACCCTGAAAAAGGTCATAAGGGAATTAATGCTTTAATTCTTGAAAAAGGAATGGAGGGTTTTGAGATTGGTCCTAAAGAAAATAAATTGGGAATTAGAGGTTCTGATACACATTCTCTTTTATTTTCGGATGTAAAAGTGCCTAAAGAAAATAGGATAGGTGAGGATGGTTTCGGTTTTAAATTTGCCATGAAAACCTTAGCAGGAGGTCGGATAGGTATTGCAGCTCAAGCTTTAGGCATAGCCTCAGGAGCGTATGAATTGGCACTACAATACTCAAAAGAACGCAAAGCTTTTGGCAAAGAAATTAGCAAACATCAGGCGATAGCTTTTAAATTAGCAGATATGGCCACAGAAATAGAAGCTGCCAGACATTTGTGTATGAAAGCGGCATGGGATAAAGATCAGCACAATAATTATGATCTTTCTGGAGCCATGGCCAAACTATATGCCGCTGAAATGGCTATGCGAGTTACCATTGAAGCTGTGCAAATTCATGGTGGTTATGGTTTTGTAAAGGAATATCATGTAGAGCGTTTAATGCGGGATGCAAAAATTACGCAGATTTACGAAGGCACATCTGAGATACAAAAGATTGTAATTTCTAGAAGTGTGTTGAGAGGTTAAAAACTTTTGAATACCCTAAGATTCTTATTAAACCTCAACATAACAAAGGTTAGTTCTTAAACTCAATATTATACAACTGTAGGCCTGATGCAGGAGCTATATGCTTTAGTGGTTTTCTGTCATTATTTTCTAGTAATGATTGATTGATATTATCTAAATTTAAATTCCCCTTACCCAACTCAAATAAAGTACTCATCATCAGTCTGATCTGGTAGCGTAAAAACCCTGCGCCTTTCACCTTTAAATAATAACTTTTTTTTGGAAAGAAATTTGCTGTATAAATATCATTCTCCAATATTTCACAACATTCAATAACACGCTTGAAAACTGTTTGAGCAGATGGCTGGGTACAAAATTTATGAAAATAATGTTCTCCTTCAAATAGTTTAGCTCCTTTTTTCATCATCTCTATATCTAAATATTCATCCATTCCTACTATAAAGGGAGCGGTAAAAGGGTGGTTCTTCTCTCCAAAAGAAAAAAAATATAAATACTCTTTAACTTTAGGGTGTTGAATAATATTAAAATCATTTGATACGGGTACCAAAGATATAGCTTTAATATCACTGGGAAAATTAGAATTTAAATTGCCAATTAAAGAGGTGATTTCTAATGATTCATTTAGAAAAAGTTGAAAAATATATTCATTTGCAGATACTTTAGCATCTGTTCTACCAATTCCTAAAGTCTTAAAATTTTGATCTACAAATACAAATGATAAGGTTTTATCAATCATTTCATGTATCGTTTTAACATGTTTTTGCTTTTGCCACCCATGAAAACGAAAACCTAAAAACTGTATAGTTACCAAGTAAGTATATAGATATTTCATCTGTTCATCTTGTATTTTCTGAAAGAATTAATTTAATCCAATATTATGATAAAAATACAATCATTTTTTCAATTTACGAATTAGAAATAACATATTAAAACACAACTCAATTGAATGATATACAATCTTATATCTCATTTTTTTTGAACAAACAGCATTTTTATCAAATTAATAAATTTTAAAGTATTTTTTATTAACCCCATTATATTTAGGGGTAATAGTTTAATAATTTATCATATTTAAAATTTAACCCCTATTTTTTTAATACTATATAGTAAGAAATGTACAATATTTTAAATTTCTAATTTTTAATTGTAAATATTATTTCTACTTTTGACCGCCTAAACTAAAAAAATAATTAACCAAGAAAAACCCAAATTATGAAAAAAACAAAACTTTCATTACTTGTATTAACATTTTTAATGAGCATTAATGTCTTTACGCAAGAAGAGGAAAAAAAAGAAGAAGAAAAAAAGTTCTCATTTAGTGGTAGTGTTGATGCTTACTTTCGTACTAATTTGAACGCTCCCAATGATGAAAATGCAGTTGCCCCAGGATCATCTTTTGCTAATCTTCCCGGTTTTGCATTAGGAATGGCCAATCTAGTGGCGTCCTATGAAGGAGAAAAAGTAGGCTTTGTTGCTGATCTAGTTTATGGCCCTCGAGGTGAAGATGCTACTTTTAACTCCCCTTTCTTAAGACCAGGTGGTAGTTCAAATATTGTAAATCAATTATACGCCTATTGGAATGTGAGTGAGTCAGTAAAATTAACTATTGGAAATTTCAATACCTTTTTAGGATATGAAGTTATTTCTCCTTCAGCTAATTTTAATTACAGCACCTCATATTTGTTTTCTTATGGTCCCTTTAGCCATACAGGTTTAAAAGCCGACTTTACCTTATCAGAAAAATTTAGCTTAATGGTGGCAGTAATGAATCCGAAAGATGCAACTGAATTTAACCCTACTGGTAATTATGCTTTCGGTGCACAACTTGGTTACGCCGATCAATTTTTGAATGTTCTCCTTGACGATGGTGCTTTTGAGATAGATTTTACAGGAGGTTTTAACCTATCTGAAACTTTCTTTCTAGGTGTTAATGCAGCACTATATGACAATGGCGATGATGGAGATGATAAAGCCGGATTTGCCGGAGTTGCCTTATATCCTCAACTTGCCGCATCTGATACTTTTTCAATTGGACTTAGAGCCGAATATTTTGTAGAAACAGAAGATTTTGGTGCCATAGGAACAGGGGTAGAAGATTCTAGTATATTCGCAACAACATTAACTGCAAATGTAAAAATAGGTGATCTTACCATAATTCCAGAACTAAGATTAGACTCAGGTTCTGACGATTTCTTTTTTGATGATGACCTAAAGGCTCAAAAAAGCTTAAGTTCGTTTGTTCTAGCTGCAGTGTACTCATTTTAAACTAATTAAAACTAATATACAATGAAAAAAATAGAAGCAATTATTAGAAAATCAAAATTTTCTACAGTAAAAGAAGCTTTACATGATGTAGGTATTAACTTTTTCTCTTATTGGGATGTAACCGGACAAGGTCATGAAAAAGAAGGTCATGTATATAGAGGTGTTTCCTATAGCACTAGCGATATTCAACGTAGATATCTATCTATAGTTATTAATGACGAATTTGAAGAGGCTACTATAAAAGCGATTCTCAGCTCAGCAAGTACAGGTGAAGTTGGGGACGGTAAAATCTTTATATCAGAAATTAAAGAAAGCTATAGAATAAGAACAGGAGAAAAAGGTGGCGACACTTTAAAATAAAATAACCCAAACAAAATTTAATTATGGAATTACTTACTATAAATAATGTATGGATGATGATCTGTACAGCCCTTGTATTTTTTATGCATTTAGGTTTCTCATTATTAGAAATCGGTTTAACGAGACAAAAAAATACTATTAATATTTTATTCAAAAATATATTTATCATTACCGTTGGCTTACTTTTATATTGTCTAGTTGGCTTTAATTTGATGTACCCTGGATTTGCTGAAGGCTCTTCAGGCTTCTTCGGGTTTGCAGGATTTGGATTAAATTCTCCTTTAACAACCGAAGGTGCCTTAGATTTAGCTTACAATGGAGGCTACACCTATTGGACAGATTTTCTTTTTCAAGGAATGTTTGCCGCAACAGCCGCAACCATAGTTTCTGGTGCCGTAGCAGAACGTATAAAAATCGGCCCTTTTATGGTGTTTGTTGTTATTTACGTTGGTTTAATATATCCAATCGCAGGCTCTTGGAAATGGGGTGGTGGGTTTTTACAAACCTTAGAAACTCCTTTTTATGACTTTGCAGGTTCGACACTAGTACACTCTGTTGGTGGATGGGCTGCTTTGGTTGCAGTATGGTTATTAGGATCACGAATAGGTAAATTTAAAGATGGTAAAGCCCAAGCTATACCAGGTCATAATATTCCTTTAGCAACGGCCGGCGTACTCATTTTATGGTTAGGATGGTTTGGATTTAATGGAGGATCAGTATTATCTGCTGAACCCGGCGCAACTTCTTTAGTACTTGTAACTACTAGCCTTGCAGCTGCCGCAGGAGGTGTTATTGCCTTTATAGTTTCTACAATTCTTCACAAGAATTATGATTTAACTATGTTTTTAAATGGAATTCTTGGAGGGCTTGTAGGTATTACTGCCGGAGCTGACCAAATGAGTCCAACTGATGCTATCTTAATCGGAAGTATTGCTGGTGCTATCATTGTATTTGGCGTGGCTTTAATTGACAAATTAAAACTTGACGATCCGGTTGGAGCCATCGCAGTTCACTTAATTTGTGGGATATGGGGAACATTAGCAGTTGGTATTTTCGGTGCATTGGCTAGTGGAGCTCAATTCATGAGTCAATTAATAGGTATTGGTTCATACGCAGCTATTTGTATCACATCTACGTTTATCATTCTATTTGTCTTGAAGAAAACTGTAGGCATAAGAGTGTCTGAGAGAGAAGAACTAGAAGGTTTAGATGCACATGAGCACGGTATGGATGCTTATCCTGATTTTAGATTAAACGAACACTAAAGTTCAAGTAAAATAAAGAATTAATTAAAAAACACACGGTTAAATTAAAATTTAACCGTGTGTTTTGGTGTGTTATAAATTACGAATATCATAATAACCTTATGCCAAAATTTTAAATATTTAATTTTTCACATGCACTTATTGTTTTTTAAACATTATTTATAACTTAAAGCATTATTAAATACTATATCATTAGCTAATTGCTTATTTTTGTACACATAATTTAACAAAATGAAGCAACAAGGTTTATACTTACCGGAATTTGAACGAGATAATTGTGGGGCAGGATTTATATGTAATCTAAAAGGAGAAAAATCTCATCAAATGATTCATGATGCTCTCAAAATTTTAATAAAATTAGAACATCGCGGTGCTGTAAGTTCTGATGGTAGAACGGGTGATGGAGCTGGTATATTAATAGATATTCCTCATGATTTCTTCAAAAGGGTATGTAATTTTGAACTTCCAAAACCCAAAGATTATGCAGTTGGTATGATTTTTCTACCTAAAAGCTATAATCAGTCTAGATATTGCATACAAATATTTGAAGAACAACTTGTACAACAAGGTTTACGGGTACTAGGTTGGAGAGATGTTCCCGTTGACAATTCTTATATGGGTAAAATTGCTTCTAAAATTGAACCCAAGATCAAACAAATATTTGTAAATAAAAATAATTTAGAGCTCACGGAATTGCAGTTTAATGCTAAATTATTTGCCGCGAGAAAAATTTCAGAACACTTAATAAGGAAATCCAAAATTGCAGAATATAATTACTTCTATATACCTAGTTTTTCAACAACTACTATTATCTACAAAGGCCTATTGATCCC
Source organism: Flavobacteriaceae bacterium UBA2765 (assembly GCA_002352665.1). Lineage (GTDB taxonomy): Bacteria > Bacteroidota > Bacteroidia > Flavobacteriales > Flavobacteriaceae > Aureibaculum. Next base: position 43,916 of record DEIV01000060.1, on the reverse strand, counting down.
TGAAGATATAGGTAGATATTATACTGATTTAAAGGAGAACGATGTTGTAACACGATTGGCATTGGTGCATCAACGATTCTCTACCAATACCTTTCCTTCCTGGGACTTAGCTCAACCATTTCGATATATGTGCCATAATGGAGAGATCAATACCTTAAGAGGGAATGTAAGTAGAATGAGAGCCAGAGAAGAATTAATGAAAAGTGACCTATTTGGCGACGATATAAAAAAATTATTTCCAATAGTAAGTCAAGGTAAATCAGATTCTGCCTCTATGGACATGGTCGTTGAATTATTATTAATGACGGGAAGATCTTTACCTGAGGTAATGATGATGATGGTTCCTGAAGCTTGGGAAAAACATCAAACTATGAATGCAGATAAAAAAGCATTTTACGAATATAATTCTTGCATTATGGAACCTTGGGATGGGCCTGCTTCTGTACCTTTTACAGATGGCAATTTTATCGGGGCTTTATTAGACAGAAATGGACTACGCCCTTCTAGATATTCTGTTACAAAAGATGGCAATGTAGTTATGTCATCTGAAATTGGAGTTTTAAATATTAAACCAGAAAATGTAGCAAGACATGGTAGACTTGAGCCTGGCAAAATGTTTTTAGTAGATATGAACGCTGGTAGAATTATTGAAGATGAAGAAATTAAAAGTGATATTATATCTAAATATCCATATAAAAAATGGGTGTCAAAACATGTTTTACCCTTAGCAAAAGTACCTTATACCAACTACCAATGTCCTATAGAAACCACCAATTATAAGACTCGATTAAGAGTATTCGGTTATACTTCTGAAGATCTAGCAACTATTATCACTCCTATGGCTATCAATGGTAAAGAGGCCCTAGGTTCAATGGGAACAGATACCCCGTTAGCAGTATTATCAGATCAACCTCAATTATTATATAATTATTTTAAACAACTTTTTGCTCAAGTTACAAATCCTCCGTTAGACGGAATCCGAGAAGAAATTATTACAGATATTAGCTTAGCTATTGGTGGCGATAGAAATATTTTTGATATCGTTCCAGAACAGGCTAAAAAATTACGAATTCAAAATCCAGTAATATCAAGCAAGGATCTAGATAAAATAAAAAATATTGACCATCCCGATTATAAAGCAGCTTCAATTTCTATACTTTATCCCGTGGAAAAAGGTGTAAATGGACTGGAAAAAACATTAGATGATATATTAATTCAAACAGAAAAAGCAGTAAATAATGGTACAAATATTATCATTCTTTCTGATAGAGGTGTTACTAAAGAATATGCTCCCATTTCGGCACTTTTAGCTTGTTCTTATGTACATCATTCTTTAAATAAATTAGGCAAACGTTCAAAATTTGGTATTGTTTTAGAAACTGCAGAACCAAGAGAACCTCATCATTTTGCGACTTTATTTGGATATGGTGCCAGTGCTATTAACCCTTATCTGGTAAATGAAATAATCAGAACAGAAGTTAAAGAAAATGTAATAAAAGATATTGGTGAAGAAAAGGCCGTTCAGAATTTTAATAAAGCCATTGGTAAGGGGATACTTAAAATTATGAATAAAATAGGAATCTCAACGCTCCATTCATATAGAGCTTCTCAGATTTTTGAAATTCTCGGTTTAAAAAAATCGTTCGTTGATAAATATTTTCCTTTTACGCCTACTAGAATTGGAGGGATCGGTTTGTATGTTTTAGAAAAAGATATTATCAAAAGACATCACAATGCGTTTGCAAAAGAAAATGCTACAGATATACTTGATCTTGAAATTGGTGGAGAATACAGATGGAGAAGAACTGGTGAAAAACATATGTTTAATCCCACCACCGTTTCTAAACTGCAACAAGCAGTTAGGACTAAAAGTAAAAAGAGTTATCAGACCTATGCTGATGCTATTAATTTGCAAAGCAAAAACTTAATGACTTTACGTGGATTATTTGAATTTAACAATTTAGATCCCATTCCAATAGAAGAAGTTGAACCTTGGACCGAAATAGTTAAGCGTTTTAAAACAGGTGCCATGTCTTATGGTTCTATTAGTCAAGAAGCACATGAGAATTTAGCAATTGCCATGAATAGAATTGGCGGCAAAAGTAATTCAGGTGAAGGTGGAGAAAATAAAAATAGATTTAAAAAATTATCCAATGGTGATTGGAAAAATAGTGCCATCAAGCAAGTAGCATCTGGTAGGTTCGGTGTTACGAGCGATTATTTAACGAATGCTAAAGAAATTCAAATTAAAATGGCTCAAGGGGCCAAACCCGGAGAAGGTGGACAATTACCGGGAGAAAAAGTATTACCGTGGATTGCAGAAGTGAGAAACTCAACGCCTTATGTGGGATTAATATCACCGCCACCTCATCATGACATCTATTCTATTGAAGATTTAGCCCAACTCATTTTTGATTTGAAAAATGCGAATAGAGAAGCAAGAATAAATGTTAAATTGGTTTCTAAGGTTGGTGTGGGCACTATAGCAGCAGGTGTGGCTAAGGCGAAAGCGGATGTAATTTTAATCTCCGGTTTTGATGGCGGCACAGGAGCATCACCCCTAACTTCCTTAAAACATGCAGGTTTACCATGGGAATTAGGTATTGCCGAAGCTCAACAAACTTTAGTGCTTAATAATTTAAGGGGTAGAGTTGTTTTAGAATGTGATGGGCAATTAAAAACGGGAAGAGATGTTGCCATTGCTTGCCTCTTAGGGGCAGAAGAGTTTGGTTTTGCTACAGCACCTTTGGTGGCGTCAGGATGCATCATGATGCGAGCTTGTCATTTAAACACTTGCCCTGTTGGTATAGCAACACAAGATCCTGAGCTCCGTAAAAATTTTAAAGGCACTCCTGAACATGTTATCAATTTTATGTATTTCGTAGCTGAAGAATTACGTCACATCATGGCTCAATTAGGGTTTAGAAGTATCAAAGAAATGGTGGGACAAAGTGAAAAATTAAATACCAATACTGCCATTGATCATTATAAAGCCAACGGACTTGATTTATCAACCATTTTATATAAACCAAAAATGGATGGTGATGCTTCTATATCTAATTCTGAAAAACAAGATCACAATCTAGAAAACGTATTAGATAAACAAATTATAACAGACGCCAAGGCTGCCATCATAAATAAATTACCAACTTCTTTAAGTTATTCCATTCAGAATACAGATAGGGCTACAGGTGCCATAACCAGCAATGAAATTTCTAAAATTCATGGAGCAGAAGGTTTACCTAAAGACACACTAAGTCTAAATTTTAAAGGTTCTGCTGGGCAAAGTTTTGGAGCATTTGCCACTAAAGGAATTACTATGAAAGTAGAAGGAGAAACAAACGATTACTTAGGTAAAGGATTATCAGGAGCAAAAATTATCATTCAAAAACCAAAGGAAGCAGACTTTAAAGCAGAAGATAATATTATTATCGGTAATGTTTGTTTTTATGGAGCTGTTTCTGGTGAAACTTATATCAACGGAATTGCTGGCGAACGCTTCTGTGTAAGAAATTCAGGGGTTACCGCTGTGGTTGAAGGTGTAGGAGATCATGGTTGCGAATATATGACCGGTGGTAAGGTGGTTATCCTTGGAAAAACGGGTAGAAATTTTGCCGCCGGAATGAGTGGTGGAATTGCCTATGTTTATGACAAAAACAATGCATTTAGTCAAGGTTTATGTAATATGGAAATGGTTGATCTAGATCCCTTGACCGATGATGACAAAAAAGATCTAAAAAATTTAATTTCAAAACACAATCAACACACTAATAGTACTTTAGCAGGAAAAATGTTACATGATTGGGATAATTCTTTGAAACACTTTATCAAAGTATTTCCGAAAGATTTCAAGAAAGCCTTGAAGCGTATTGCCAATGAAAACCAAGTAGCACAATTAATTGCATAATGATGGGAAAAATAGGAGGGTTTAAAGAATATAAAAGAGAAGATGAAAGCAATATTATTGTTAAAACTAGGGTGCATAATTATAAAGAATTCACAATTCCCTTAAAAGAACAAGAATTAAAAAAGCAAGGATCACGATGTATGGATTGTGGTATTCCATTTTGCCATAGTGCTTGTCCTCTCGGAAATTTGATTCCTGATTTTAATGATATGGTTTATAAGGGTGAATGGAAAAAAGCACTAGAAATTTTACATGCTACCAATAACTTTCCTGAATTTACTGGAAGACTTTGTCCGGCTCCATGCGAAAAAGCTTGTGTATTAGGTATTATTGACCAACCCGTATCTATAGAAAATATAGAAAAAAACATTGTAGAACGAGGCTTTACAGAAGGATGGATACTTCCCCAGCCTCCAAAACTGAGAACAGACAAATCCGTAGCTGTAATTGGCTCTGGTCCTGCCGGATTATCAGCAGCACAACAATTAAATAGAGCGGGACATACGGTTACCGTTTTTGAAAGAGAAGATGCTATTGGCGGTTTACTTCGCTATGGTATCCCAAATTTTAAGCTTGAAAAAGAAATTATAGATCGTAGAATTGCCATTTTAGAAGCAGAAGGCATTATCTTTATTACAAATGTAGATGTTGGTACAAATTACGATATTAAGGAACTTGTAGCATTTGACGCAATAGTTTTATGTGGTGGAGCAAGTGTTCGTAGATCTCTTCCAGTAAAGGGTATAAATAATAAAGGGGTAGTTCAGGCCATGGATTTTCTTACACAACAAACCAAACAATTATTTGACAGTCCGATAAAAGGTGAAATAATAAATGCTAAAAACAAGCATGTAATTGTAATAGGTGGTGGAGATACCGGTTCCGATTGTGTTGGTACCTCCAATCGTCAAGGAGCAACTTCTGTTACAAATTTTGAGATCATGCCAAAACCACCTGTAAAGAGAAGTGAAACCACACCTTGGCCTTTCTGGCCTTTACAATTAAAAACCAGTTCTTCTCACGAAGAAGGCTGTGATAGAAATTGGTTAATTAACACCAAAGAATTTATCAGTAATGATAAAGGTGAATTAACTGCATTAAAAACTGTTGAAGTTGAATGGAAGATTATACCAGGTAAAAGACCAGAATTGATTGAAAAACCAAATTCAGAAAAAATTTGGCCTTGCAATTTGGCCTTACTTGCATTGGGTTTTACCGGACCCGAAACCAACCTTAGCGAACAATTAGGTTTAGAATTAGATGCTCGTAGTAATTATAAAGCAAATAATTACCAGACCAATGTCCCTCATATTTTCACTGCCGGAGATATGCACAGAGGACAATCCTTAATAGTTTGGGCAATATCAGAAGGTAGAGAAGCCGCCAGAGCAGTTGACATTTTTCTTATGGGGCAATCTAATTTACCAACCAAAGGTAATGGTGATTTATTAATAGCATAAGCAGATTAATTATTTGCATTTCAAAACTAAATAAAGAAAATAACTTTATTATTCTCTTACAACAACTAAAGTATCTAATTTAAGACGTACTTTAAGCCAGGACTTTAATTTCTGTTCTTGCTGTTCTTGCATTTTTCTTTTAATATTTTCTTTCCATTTAACACTAAACACAGCTAGTGAATCGATACTATTAAAATCGGTTTTAATCTGTTTATAATAACTTAATGCTTCTATGCCATCGTAATTAATCTTTGTTTCATCACTAATTGTTTTAAAAGGCACCTGGTTGTCATAAAAATTAGACAGTTCACTTTCTAATAGTCTAATTTTATCTTCCTTTTCTTTAATGCTCTCATCACGCGAAGTAATAATTTTTTGATTTTGTGCGTATAAGTCTGTTAAATCTTTTACTTCTGCCCTTAAATCTGAATTATCAACACCTTGTTTCATGATCAACTTTGTACCTTTAAGTCCAAAATCTTCAAGTCTACTATTCCACTTATTTTGTTCTTCTTGAGAAAGATTTTTACCATATAAAACAACATTTATTTGTTTATCTTTATAATCATAATTATCATAACCCTCGTCAATAATACTAATACCGCTATCTTTTAATTCGTTTACAAAATCATTTGCATGTTCTTTAAATTGTTTTTCCCTAAACAAACCATAAAACTGATATATGCTACCCGCTAGAATCAAAAAGGCCACAATAGACGCAAATTGAGCAATTCTCTTGCGTTTGGCAGAGTTGATATATTTTACCATCGGGAAATTTAAAAACTTCACTATCATAAACGTAGCCAATGCTATAAAAATAGTGTTGATTACAAATAAAAACATGGCACCAAAAAAGTAATTCAAATTCCATATTGCTAATCCATAACCTGCAGTACATAATGGTGGCATCAAGGCTGTGGCAATAGCAACACCGGCTACCGTATTAGTTTGAGGTGATGGTCTGCTAATGGCAACAATTAATGCCAATCCACCTGCAATAGCAATAAAGACATCTCTCACATCAGGTCTAACACGTGCTAATATCTCTGGAGTAGCTTCTTGAAATAATGGAATACTAAAAAACAAAAATGAAGTGGTTAAACTAAGACCGATCATAACCCCCAAATTAATCATGGACCTACGTAATGTATCAATATCATTAATACCAAATGACAAGCCAACTCCTAAAATGGGGCCCATCAATGGCGAAATAAGCATCGCTCCAATTACAACAGCCGTTGAATTTGCATTCAAACCTATTGAAGCTATTAAAATAGAAAATACTAGAATCCAAGCAGTATGCCCTTGCATTGAAATATTATCTTTAATAGATTGAGCTGTACCTGCCGTATTCGTATTCGACTTAATATCTAATAAAACAGCTAAAAACTCTTTAACACCACCAAGCAATCCGGTAACTTTCTTTTTGGCTTCTTCAGTTTTAACTTCTAAATCAACATCAACTTTACTATTTTCTTCCATGGGTTTATGGTTTATGACATATTGATTATTACACTAGATCATCACCAAATTGTTTTTTAACTTCTCTAACAATTTGTTTGATCTCCTGTTCATTTTTTTTAGGACAAATCAACAATACATTATCTTTTTCAACTACTATAAAATCATTTAACCCTTGAATAATCACATGTTTATGCTTTGTAGTACTCACCATATTATTTGATGACTCCTTAAAAATTGTTTTGGCATTTACTACAGCATTGTTGCTATTGTCTTTATCTAATTTTTCATATAAAGAGCTCCATGTTCCCAAGTCATTCCAGCCAAAATCAACAGGTAAGGTATAAATATTTTCGGCTTTTTGCATAATACCATAATCAATTGAAATACTTTCGGCTTTCTCATAATTATTAGAAATAAAGTCGTCTTCAAAATCAGTATTATAAGCATGATAGCCTTCACAAAATATAGCATTCATTTCAGGCAAATACTGGGTAAAAGCAAAAGTTATACTCTTTACACTCCAAATAAAGATACCTGCGTTCCATACATAACTACCACTTTCCAAAAATTTTGTTGCCGTGGCTAAATCAGGTTTTTCTGTAAAATTCTCAACTTTTTTTATTTTATCATTACTGACTAATCCTTTGGATGAAAACTTTATATAGCCATAGCCCGTATTTGCACTTTTAGGTTGGATACCCAAGGTCATTAAAATGTCATTTTTTGCACATGCATTAAAGGCAGTTTCTATATTTTTTACAAACTCTACTTCATCATCTATCCAGTGGTCAGATGGTGCAACAATCATAACTGCGTTAGGGTCTTTCTGCTGTATTTTCAAAGCCGCATATAAAATACAAGGTGCTGTATTTCGCATTGCAGGTTCCAATAATAGTTGTTGCTCTGATATAGCAGGAAGTTGTTCTATAACCAACTCTTTGTAATTAGTATTTGTTGCAATTAATATATTTTCTACTGGAATTAATTTCGACAATCTTTTAAATGTTCTTTGTAATAAAGAATCTCCCTTTCCTAACATATCATGGAATTGTTTAGGAAATTTTTTTGTGCTTACAGGCCAAAATCTTGAGCCTACACCTCCAGCCATTATTACTGCATAATAATTGTTATTCATCTACGTATTATTTTTAATATTAAATTTTATTTACTTCTGCATTCTGATGAAATAAATATTTTTTTTTAGTCTTTATTTCAACACATTCATAACGCGTACGTCTTTTTTCTCCTAGTTCAAAAATACGATTATTATGTATAAATTTACTCTTTACCGATAATTCAAATATATAATGCCGATCATTTTTTTGATCAAATTGTTTTAAGGCTAACGATAAATGAACATCTGCATCGGTGCTAGCCTTAGGGTTCTGTAAATAACGTGCTAAAAAAGGTAAAATTTCTAACGGATATATTTCGGGATTTACAAAAGGTAACATTAAATGTTGAAAATTAATCTTCCACTCTAAACCATGAGGTTTCACCCTACTATTTTTTTGATGCGTAACCAAGTGAGCAAGCTCATGTATTAAGGTTAACAAAAACCGATAATGATTCAAGTCATTATTTATAGTAATTTGATATTGTCCAGTTTTTAACTTTCTAAAATCACCATGTTTTGTACTTCTGTTATTTACAATTTTCAACTTACAAGGATATTTATCAAGTAAATTCGCAACTAAATCGACTGATGCTAAAGGTATATATTTTTCTAAAATTTTTTTCATTTAACAATTAAGGCGTACTGGATGATACTTGCAATACTTTACCATTGTATAATTTATTTCCTGTTAATGCAAAATCAACGATATAGGCTCCCATTGCTTTGGCTGTGGTTGGTGCCTCATAATCTGGAAAAGCTTCTGCTAACATTTGAGTTTGCACTGCTCCTAGAGCTAAAGTGTTAAATGAAATTTGCTGTTGTTTATACTCCTCTGCCAATAACTCCATTAAAGTGATTACAGCCCCTTTAGAAGAACTATAGGCTGCTAAACCAGGAAATTTTATACTGCCTTGAATTCCTCCCATACTACTAATAGCAATAACATGACTACCTTTAATCAAATAAGGTAATACTAATTTTGTCAACTCAGCAACAGCCAAAACATTAACTTTATAAACTTCTAAAAAATCTTGACCAGTAGTCTCTAAAAATGGTTTATTTACCAATTTACCAGCATTATGAATTAAAATATCAACAGATTTCCATTGATGTTCTATAAAATCAACTACTTGGCTTAATTGATTATCATCTGATATATCAGTTTTTAATGGCGTAATATTCTTAAAGTTAATCTGTAGATCTAATAATGAAGTAATATTTCTAGATATTGCTAATACTTGGTGTCCCTCAATAGCGAGCTGTTTCACCATTTCATATCCTATACCCCTACTCGCTCCTGTTATAATTATTTTCTTTGCTACCATTAAAGTTATTTATTTAGCAAATCTAATGAATTTTCGTAATTTTAAATTTTCTAAATATCATTTTAATAAACTAACCTAATCATGAAAAAACTAATCTTAGCCTACATTTTACTTTTCAGTCTCATTATTTCTGCACAAAGTACTTACTTACATTGTGGAAAACTAATTGATACTGATAACGGTAAAGTTTTAAAAGAGATGACTGTTATTATTACAGACGCCAAAATTACTGCAGTTAAAAAAGGCTATATTCGAGCAGCATCAGATAATGATAAGACCATAGATTTAAAAAACAAAACCGTAATGCCGGGGCTAATTGATATGCATGTACATATTGAAAGTGAATATGATGCCAATAGCTATAGCAACAGATTTAAACTGAACGAAGCGGATATAGCTTTCAGGTCAACAGTATTTGCAAAAAGAACATTAATGGCAGGTTTTACAACAGTAAGAGATCTTGGTGGATCCGGTGTGAATATAGCCTTAAGAAATGCAATCAATAAGGGCACTGTTATTGGTCCTAGAATTTATACTGCCGGGAAATCTATTGCTACTACAGGAGGGCATGCTGATCCTACAAATGGCGTTAAAAAAGCTTTAAGAGGAGACCCGGGACCTAAAGAAGGCGTAATCAATGGTCCTGCAGATGCGAGAAAGGCAGTTCGCCAGCGATATAAAAATGGTGCTGATGTAATTAAAATAACAGCTACCGGAGGTGTGCTTAGTGTGGCCAAAGATGGGTCAGGCCCTCAATTTACTATGGAAGAGTTATCAGCAATTATCAAAATCTCAAATGATTATGGAATGATAACTGCGGCACACGCTCATGGTGCTGAAGGAATGAAAAGAGCAGTACTTGCTGGAATTACCACCATTGAACATGGCACTTTGATGACAGATGAAATTATGGATCTAATGAAGGGAAAAGGCACTTTTTATGTACCCACCATAACCGCGGGAAAATACGTTGCAGATAAGGCAACAGTAAAAGGATTTTATCCTGAATTGGTAGTGCCTAAAGCATTGGCTATTGGTCCTCAAATTCAAAAAACTTTTGGTAAAGCTTATAAAAAAGGTGTAAAAATTGCTTTTGGCACAGATGCGGGAGTATTTCCTCATGGTGAAAACGGAAAAGAATTTGGTTATATGGTAGAAGTTGGCATGTTACCAATGGAAGCCATTCAGTCTGCTACTACAGTAAATGCTAAAGTATTGAAAAACACTAATATTGGAAGTATTGTAGTTGGTAAATTAGCTGATATTGTGGCTACCGATGATGATCCCATCCAAAATATCAATACCATGGAAAATGTGGTTTTTGTAATGAAAAATGGGGTAGTTTATAAGGAGTAAGATCACATCTAATTCTCCTCCTCAAATACTATATGTTGATACGCACCAATATCGGGCAACGTGGTTCTACTTATATTTAATATATCAAAAGGCACCTGTGATGCTCCATTGGCATCTGCATTACTATTAGCATCAGAATCTTGGCCTATAAGATAATCGTTTACACTAATATCCTTAAAATTTGAATTTCCGTTTAAAATAATATTTTGATAAAAACTTACATTATCAAAATCAAATAGAGGATTGTTTAAAACATCTGTATTATTGGTATCAAATTTTAGCATACTGTTTTTAACATTAAAATTAAACGCAGCACCTTCAATTTTATCCAATACAAATTCAATATTTTGGTTACCATCAATTATACAATTCGTAAAATTAGCTTCTTGTAAATCTCTAACCTCTACAATTGTATTATTACTTGCGTTTACATAAGTAAAAAAATTATTAACTAAGACTGAAGGTAATTGTCTAAATCCGATATTCCAAAAATTTGCAAAAGTACAATGCATAAAATTATAAGTTCCTCCTTCTGTACAAGCTAAAGTGGATTGTCCGCTATTGGCAATAACCAAATTTTCAGCTAAAATATTTGCTTCTCTTCCTAATATCCCATAATTAGAAGTATTATAAATCTGAGTATTCTTTATGGTAAGGGTTTGATTTGAATTCCCTACATCATCAACTAAAATACCAATAACATTGTTCTTAATAGTAGCATAGTTTATATCATTATTCTTGCTTTCAGCACGCAACCAAATAAGACCCCATTGACCCGGAGTATCTTCAAATTCAGGCTCTAATCTATCATCTTCAAACAGCACATTATTCTCAAATTCACCAGCTACTTTTAGACTAGCATTTTTTTCTACAATAATACCAGAATTCTCATGAAAGTATAATGTAGCTCCGGCATTTATCGTCAATGTAGCATTCTCAGGAACACCCACAAATCCATAAATCAGGTAAGGTTTTTCATTGGTAAAAGTTGTATTTCCCTCTAATAGCGTTCCACGAACACCTATTAATTGTCCTTGATCATCTTCTCCTAAAACAATGGTTTCATATAAAAAACTTCCATCCGTTTGTTGCGTTCTATCTGGTCTAATGAGATTTACATCAAGAACTAAAGCTTCCAGTTTTACATTTTGTTCATTCGCATCTGAATGAAAAACAACCGAATCTCTATAAAAAAATTCGTTATCATCCACCTGACTAAAATCTACAGTTGCCTCCACAAAAATAAAAATGCTATCCTTGGCTAAAATATCAATATTTTGAAAAGATTTTCCCGGAATTCCGTCAACATTCAATCTGTAAAATGAGTTTTCTCCTCTACCTAAAGCTATAGTTGGAATGGTAATATTGTCACTACTCCTATTATAAACTTTAAAGCTTTGGGTACTTGAGCTAATATCATCAAAAACACGATTCAACAACACTGTATCTACAGAAAATTCAAGTTGTCCGGAACTTTGAATGGTATCAAAATCTTTCCGACAAGAACTCAAAAAAATTATAATAATAATTACAAAAAATGTATACAGTAAACGCATTTGATTTTCTTTATAGATATAACTTTAAGCTATTTTTTTTATTGTTTTTTTTGGAATTTAATTTCAAATAATTTATTCCAATTTTTTCCTGTTACAAAAAGTCTATCATTTGCTGCATCATAGGCAATTCCATTTAGTACTTTATCATCGCCAGTTTGTCCTGATTTATCCTGTAACCCTTTTAAATCAGCTATACCCTCTAAAGCACCGGTTTGAGGATTGATGATTACAATACTATTTCGTTGCCATACATTGGCATAAATTTTACCATTTATAAATTCCAATTCATTCAATTTGTCAACAGGACGATCAATAGTATACGCTTCAATAAAAGATTCTTCAGCACCGGTTTCCCCATTTAAAAACCAGATTTTTTCAGTACCATCAGACTTTATCAACTTTTCAGCATTATGTGTTAAACCCCAACCTTCTTTACTTTGAGTATAGTTGAATTCACTTTCTTTTTCAAATGTACTAAGGTTAAATACAAAGCCAATCTTATGTTGCCAGGTTAGCATAAAAATTTTATCTTTAAAAATTGTCATTCCTTCGCCGAAATATTTCTTGTCTAAATCAATTTTCTGTAAGACCTTTCCTGTGGTTAACTCAACTTTACGAAGTGAAGATTCTCCATTATGTCCGGTACTTTCATATAGATACCCATCTTGGTATTCTAAGCCTTGCGTAAAAGCTTTTTCGTCATGCGGATATTCATTTATTACCTGATAAGTATAAATTTCAGGCGATTTTTCTGCTAAAAAGACAATAGTATTGGTTAATTTTTTTTGTTGATCTCCAAAAAATACTGTTGCAGAAATAGCATGTTTTCCCAATTTATTTTTCGAAATATCTATATCAGTATTCATATTCAATTTATTACCATCAAGGTAATAACGTATAGAATCAATCGGTTTTTGTGATGTTTCTATAACCGATACCGATAATTTCTGATGGCTTTTTATATTTTTAGGTGAATTAAGTTTTAACCGATAACCCTTACCGCAAGAGGCTAAAAAAAAAGTGATTATTGTTAAACTAAAAATTATTTTTAAATTTTTCATATAAAATAATATATATAATGTTTGAATTTTCAAAAATAGTATTAAATTTGCACTCTCAAAATAGCCAAGTAGATTTTTTTATAATTAAATGGTTATTTATTATAACAATTAAAAAATACAAAGATGAGAAAAGGAATTCATCCTGAAAATTATAGAATGGTAGCATTTAAAGATATGTCTAATGAAGAGGTATTCTTAACAAAATCTACAGCTGATTCAAAAGAGACGTTAGAAGTTGATGGTGTTGAGTATCCTTTAATTAAATTGGAGATTTCGAGAACTTCACATCCATTCTACACAGGAAAAGTTAAATTGGTAGATAGTGCCGGTAGAATTGATAAATTCAAAACTAAATACGATAAATTCAAAAAGAAATAATTTTTTTGAATTACTGACTTATAAAAAACCTCGAAATTAAAATTTCGAGGTTTTTTAGTTATTGCATATTGATAATTGAGATTTTGATTTTTACTCCTCCCGTAACTGTTCAATTAATTCAAGCCTTTTAACAATAGATTTTTTTTCTAATATTGTTCCAGGTGATAATACTGCATTAGCTCCAATTCTAGAATCGTCTCCAACCAAAGCACCAAATTTTGTAGTGTGTGTATTCATTGCTTTTTGCCTGAACTTTACCCATATTTCTTTTGAAACTCTTTCGTTATAATGATTCGCGGCAACTGAACCAGCCTCAAAATTTACATGTTGCCCAATAATACTATTGCCAATATAGTTTAAATGTGCAATGGCTGTTTTTGAGGCAATAAAACTACTTTTAATCTCGCAATTTGCTCCAATTTTAACAAATTCATCCAAAAAAACGCCTTCCCTAAGATATGAGTTAGCTCCCACGAAGCAATTTTCCATTATAATAACAGGTCTTTTTATCATCACTCCAGGTTCAATTGTTGCCGAGTTATGAATGGCTATACCATTTTCAATATGATAATCGCTACTATCAAGATTTAAAATAAGCCCTTCAATAATATTTGTAATATTATTAGTTATTTCCCAAGGTAGAGTATCATTTAGAACTTTAAGCTTAGAAGAAAAATCATTAATAAAATCATTAATTTCTATCATCTCACAAAAATAAATAACTATATTTTATATTGGGTGGTTATGGCATTGGCAACCTGACAATCATATTAAACAAAATTATCAATAAGACATTGCAGTAAGGTAGATAAAACTTAGATCTTTTTCATTTGCTGCTTCATCATCTTAATCTGTTCAGTTAACACACCATGTTTGTCTAATTTTTTAGCTTCAGCAATCAGGTTAGTAGCTTCTCGTTTCCTTCTTTTGGTCATTGCAACCCCTGCCAATTGTAATTTTGCCATCGCAATATCATGACTCATAGATAACCCTAATTTTAATGCTTTTTTAAAATACTTTTCAGCCTGGGTCAAATTGGTTTGAGAAACTAAAATTCCATGTAAAAAATTAAAATAACCTTCTTGTTTTTTTATCAAAGCACTAGAAGGGTTTTTAATGTAACCAAGCCATTTTTGGGCTCCAGCAAAGTTTTGCTTACGCAATTGCATGAAGGAGAGTAGTAAAAACTCATTTTTATAATAGAAAAATATAAAAATCCCCGCTAAAAATAGCAATGCTATACCATTTCCAATATTTTTATCAGCAAACTGAAAAACTGCCCAGACCACAATGGCTATTGCAATAACTAATTTGATATACTTATTAAACATATTTTATTCTTTAGATTATTTATTCAGATAATCATCTAAATATCATTAAGACCACAAAATTACATAATGTTTTTACTTAACCTAAAAAATAAGATATGAATAACACTAAATTGTAAAATATTTTTTTAAAAAATACGTTAGCAATAATTAACAGACAAAATAAAAATATGAACAATAAATTTACACTATTCATTTGTTCTCTCCTACTTTTATTATCTTTTACAAATCATAGCCAATCAAAAAATTCTGTTGGAATTACCACAGGTTTCAATAGAGGCTTTGGTGTTAATGCAAATTTTACAATAAATGACATTGCCGTTGGTTTGCCAGGAAATATCCGTTTTGGCATTGGTTACAATCGTTTAAGCCCGGGAAATGCCCCTGATGCCCGTCGCATTTTCATCAATAATAATACGAATGGGGTTCCCGAAAAAAAAGGCAAGTCTTTTGATTATAGAATTGACTATATGATGCCTCACACTTTTTTTAATTTAAAAAATTCATATTTGGTCTTTGGACCGAGATACTCAAGTTTTACCGCTAATTTCAATTATGTGGGAGGTAATGAAAATTTTGATGTTACTTCAAAGCAATGGGGAATAGGCCTAGGGGCAGAAAATTATTTTAAAATGACCTCTAAATTAGATTTGGTATTAGCCACGGGATTAGATTATTTTTTTAACAGTACTTTAAAAGGACATGATACACAATATAGTCCTAATAACGACAATATTAATCCACGTGAAGATTATAATTATAAAGACGCTAACCAAGCGATAAAACAACCACAGCTTATGCCAAGAGTAATGATAGGTGTAAGTTTAAATTTATAACGCTTCACTCCTCCCTTCCCGGACTACGGTGTACCCACAAATAAAGATACGAGTAAAGCTCCCCTCTTCGGATGAAGAGGGGAGTTAATTTGCTTATTTTCAAAGTCTTAATCGTTGAATACAAGCATATTGAGCAAAGAAAGGGGAGTTTGATAACACTAATCTTTGGTGTTAATCTCAAAAAAATTGTAAAAAAACGACTATGGTTTGAGCTTTCAATCCCTCCGTCCACGCCAAAAAGCGTGGCCACCTCCCTTTATCCAAAGGAAGGAGCTCACAACAACTGATCTAAAAAAAATATATAAAAATGTGGGTACATCGTAGCTTCTCTGGAAGGGGTACTTTCTTTACAAATTAAGGTCAATTAATAACTACGCTACAGTCTTATTTTTTCATATTATATTGAGATTATATATCATAATTGTTAAAGTGTTCATAAAAAGAAGATAACTCACAATTTATTTAGTAATATTATTTCTGTCTTTTCGTTTAAAGTGAATTACCCCTAAACAGTTACATGCTTAGAAAAATATTAAAATTTACTGCCATTACATTAATGCTCATCATCTTAGCATTCGGTATTTTTTTAGCTGCCGTTTATCATGGTGTTTTTGGACCCATACATACCATAAAAGAATTAAAAGAATTTAAAAATCAGACCGCTACCTTAGTACTATCTGAAGAAGGTAAGTTATTAGGTAAATTCTATGCAGAAAATAGAACCAATGTAAAGTATGAGCAAATTCCTGAACATTTGATAAATGCCTTAGTAGCCACAGAAGATGCCAGGTACTTTGAACATGAAGGTGTAGATTCTCGCAGTTTATTACGCGTACTTTTTAGAACCATTCTTTTGAATAACAAAAATTCGGGTGGTGGTAGTACAATTAATCAGCAATTGGTAAAAAACATGTATGGGCGAAATAATCATGGCCCATTAAGTATTTTGGTAAATAAGAGTAAAGAAGCCTTTCTAGCTTATAGACTTGAAAAAATATATTCTAAAGAAGAAATTTTAACTTTATACTTAAATACTGTTCCATTTGGAGAAAATGTATTAGGTATAGAAGCAGCTTCTCGTCGTTTTTTCAATAAATCTATTGATAAAATTAAGATTGAAGAGGCTGCAGTATTGATAGGCATGTTAAAAGCTAATACTTACTATAATCCAAGAATTTATCCTGAAAATGCTACCAAGCGAAGAAATGTAGTATTAGCACAGATGGAAAAATATAATTATTTGGAAAACCAAATAATAGATTCTTTATTGGTCATGCCTTTACAACTTGACTATGCAAATCTAGAATCTCAAGGTCCGGCTAATTATTTTTTAATTCAGGTAAAGGATGAAGTCAATAAAATTCTAAATAGTTATAATGCTGCTAAAGGCACTAATTATACTGCCGATAAAGACGGACTTACTATAACCACCACACTTAATTTATTTTTACAAAACCAAGCTTTAACTGCCTATAGAAGTCATTTGGGCGTTATGCAAAATCGTTTATGGAAACAATATCAAAGCGGTAATTATCGGAAACAACTGAATACATTGGTAGCTAAGGAAATGAAACGGTTACATATACCTTCTGATGATCAGGGAAAGAAAAAAAGAGAACTTTTCAATTGGAAAGGTGCTTATACAGATTCTGTAACAGTAAAAGACAGTTTAAGACATACATTATCTTTGTTACATGCAGGTTTATTGGCTTTAGATCCTCAAACCGGAGCAGTTAAAACCTGGATAGGTGGTATAGATTTTCGCACCCATCCTTACGATCAAGTTTTTGCCCAACGTCAAATAGCTTCAACGTTTAAACCCATTTTATATACTGCCGCTTTAGAACAAGGTATAATGCCTTGTACCTATTTAAATAACAAGTCTCTAATTATTTCTGATTTTGACAATTGGCAACCCCAAAATTATGACAATTCTACCGGTGGAAATTATTCTATGGCTGCTGCTCTGGCTAAATCTATGAATATACCAACAGTAAATTTATTCCTAAATATTCCTTTTGGTAATTTAGAAAATTTATGGAAAAGACTTGGCTTTACCCAAGAATTGCTAAGAAAACCATCTGCAGCATTAGGAACAGCTAATGCAAGTATTTATGAATTAGCTATAGCATATAGTGCCTTTGCCAATGGAGGTTATCATATTAAACCCCGAACTGTACTTAGTATAAAAACTGCTGATGGCACAATTATTTATAAAAACAGATTGCTAAAACCATTAGAAAAAGACAAAGTTATTAGTAAAAACACTTCTATATTAATTACGGCAATGTTACAAAAGGCAGCTCTTGAAGGCACCGGTAAATCACTCAAAAATAAATATGGCATAACCATTCCTATAGCCAGTAAAACGGGTACATCACAAGATTATGCTGATGCTTGGTTTGCCGCATATACACCAAAATTAGTTATGGTGACAAGAGTTGGTGCTGCTTCTCCAAAAATTCAGTTTAACTCAGGTAAATATGGAGCCGGTAGTACCTTAGCATTACCACTTATAGCTAAAACTTTACAAAAAATTCAAAAAAAATATAGTACTCCTTTTATGCCTTTGCCAGAGTTATATGCTAATGCATTAGATTGCGAGGACTATTTGGAAGATTCTAATTTTGAATTATTCTTTGAAAATTTGTTTAATAAAGACAATACTACATTAGATAAAATGCAACGAAGAGCTGAGCGTAGAGCTAAGAGACAGCAAAGAAAAGCAAACCGTAAATTAAAGAGAGATAACAATAATTAAACAATTATTGTATATTTGCCGCTATTACAATTAAAATTTTAGAACAATTTTTTATTTTAACCTTCTAAAAGTTAGTGATTTAAAAATTATTTAACTATTGTTGGTAGGAATTTTACAGAGTTGATTGTTTTAACTATGTGGGATTAAATGCAATTTAATTTTAACTTAATAAATAATAACGCTATGATTAAAAAATTACCCCTATTTTTAAGTATTGTCTGTTTATCTCTTACCGGTTTTTCACAAGAGAAAACAGAAAAAATTTATTGGTACACTTCTTCAGACACAAAAGGATTTATCAGTTTTCAAAAAGTAAACGGAGATGCTAATTCTAAAGTTCCTGTCATTTTGAACACTAATGTAAATGCTCAATTCGATGAAGAAGTATTAAATTTTAACTTAAGTACTGCTTGTGAATCTGAAAAAATGGTAGATGCTAATAAATTTGTTTTTAAAGGTACTATTGATTCAAATATTGAACCAGTACAATTTACAGGAACTAAAGTTAAAACTGTTAAGAACAATATTTCTTTTTGGCATTTTGACGGAGATTTTGCTGATGAAGTAGAAACAGACCCTGATTTTCAAAGTTTTGCCTTTGCAAAATACAATGCAACACTAAAAATACCTGCCAGAACTATTCCTTCATTCAATTTATGGGCTATCATTCCTAAATTACCATTTGACAGAAAAGGTACATTTAAATTTAATGCTCTAGATGAAACAAAATTATATGTAAGGAAAAATCAAACGGTTAATTATCTAGGCACTACAAAAACCAATATTAACGGAGAACAATTGACATTACATAAATTTGTACATCAAGGTAAAGGTATGTCACCTACTTATTTTTGGGTTAGTAAAGAAAGAGAACTAATGCAAGTACTTTTAGATGATAAATATACATTTACAATAAGTACTAAAGAAGCTGCCTTAGAAACTGCAGTTGTAGAATAACCAAAAAGTTAATTACTTATAAAAAAAACCGGAGTACATATCTTGTACTCCGGTTTTTTTATAATGTAAAATAACAAGTATAACAATAATTGAAAACAGCTGACATCTAAACAATTTAAATAATAGAAAAATAAGTATCTTTAGAACTTACTATCTAACCTAAACAATGATGAAGACATTATTAATTTTTAATCATTTTGACAAATTCCCCCTTATTACAACGCTACTATTCTTATTCGCTTGTAATCCTAAATCTGAAAATAACTCACCTCCAACAATACAAAATTTTCAACTTGAAGAAATAACCATTACTAAATTACAAGATGGTTATTCTAAAGGTGATTTTACCATTACTGAAATTGTACAACTTTATATAGACAGAATAGAAGCTGTCGATAAAAAAGATTTAGAATTAAATTCAATTATTCAGTTAAATCCTGATGCAATAGCAATTGCAAGAAAATTAGACATAGAATTGAAAGCAGGAAAATCAAGAGGCCCTCTACATGGTGTTCCAATTGTATTAAAAGATAATATTGATACTCATGACCAAATGTTCACTACTGCTGGTTCTAGAGCATTACAAAATTCTAAACCTAAACATGACAGTTATGTTGCTAAAAAATTACGTGAAGCTGGAGCCGTAATTATCGCCAAGGCCAATTTAAGCGAATGGGCAAATTTTAGAGGTAAAATGTCGTCAAGTGGATGGAGTGGTATTAATGGTCAAACAAAAAACCCTTATGTACTAGACAGAAATCCTTGTGGTTCAAGTTCCGGATCAGGAGTCGCTGTTTCCGCTAACTTAACCCTTTTAGCCATTGGTACTGAAACTAATGGTTCTATTGTTTGTCCATCAAATAATAACGGTATAGTAGGTATAAAACCAACAGTAGGTCTGGTAAGTCGTTCAGGTATTATTCCAATTTCTTTTACTCAAGATACTGCCGGACCTATGGCGAGAACTGTAACTGATGCTGCGATTTGTTTGGGTGCATTAATTGGCATTGACTCAACCGACACTAAAACATTAGCAAGTAAAAATAAAGTATATGATAATTACACACAATTTCTTAGTAAAGATGGATTAAAAGGAAAAAAAATTGGTGTCTACACCGATCCATTAGGTAAGCATCATAAAGTTGATACGATTTTCCAAACCGCAGTAAATTTTATAAAAAATCAAGGAGCTGAAGTTGTAGAATTCAATGAAATTTTAGAAAATGATATAGGTGATTTATCTTTTCAAGTAATGTTATATGAATATAAAGATGGATTAAATAAATATTTTAAATCGTTAGGGAAAGATGCTAGCATTAAAAATTTAGAAGAGCTAATTGCCTTTAATCAAAAAGATTCGGTTGAATTATCCTTTTACAATCAGGAATATTTAAAAATGGCTCAAGATAAAGATGGTTTAGATTCTAAATCATATCAAGATATACTTGCCAAAATGTTAAAAGGAGCCAGAGAAGAAGGGATTGATCGTATAATGAATGAGCATAATTTAGATGCAATCATATCTCCTACGGGAGGACCAGCATGGAAAACTGATCATATTAATGGCGATTCTTTTGGCCTAGGTAGTTCTTCACCTGCAGCCATATCGGGTTACCCAAATATTACAGTACCAATGGGGTTTGTAGATGAATTACCAATTGGTATTTCATTTTTTGGCAGAGCGTGGAGTGAACCTATACTATTAGAAATTGCCTATGCTTATGAGCAAGGTACCAACCATAGAGAAGCTCCTAAATTTTTAGAAAACTAGACTTTATGCAAGCAATTAATATAAATCAAAAATTTTCTCTCTTTAATGAACATTGGAGTCCTAAAATTATTGGACAGCTCAATGGGCAAGATGTAAAACTGGCAAAACTAAAAGGTGAATTTATCTGGCATGATCATAAAAATGAAGATGAATTATTCTATATTATAAAAGGTTCATTACAAATTGAGTTTAGAGATAAAATGATAACTTTAAACGAAGGAGAAATGCTAATCATCCCAAAAAAGGTAGCACATAAACCCATTGCTAAAGATGAAGTGTGGGTATTACTTTTTGAACCCACAAATACCAAACATACTGGTGATGTTAAACATGAATTGACAAAAGAAAATTTTGAAAAAATTTAATTAGAGTAAAATATTTGAATAAAATAGTAGCTCTTTATAAAAGAAAGATGAAAAAACATAGTCTAATTTAAGTCATTTTTTTATGAAATAGAAAAGTTAATACATGTTCTTTAAAAGAAAAAAGAAACAGTAAATTTGCAAAAATTTATTAATGATACAGATAGGCAAATACAATACACTTCATATTTTACAGAAAACTAATGAGGGTTTAATATTAGAAGATGAATCTGATGAAGAAATTTTACTTCCTACAAAATTTTGTCCTGAAAATTTTGATACAAAAGATACGCTAACTGTATTTGTATATTTAGATAATACAGAAAAAAAGATAGCTACTACTTTAGTTCCTAAAATACAACTTTATGAATTTGCATTGCTACAAGTTGCTTCACTAACAAAAGTAGGAGCATTTTTAGACTGGGGTATGGATAAAGATCTATTGGTTCCATTTAATGAGCAAAATCAAGAAATGGTTGAAGGAAGATGGTATATTGTTTATTTAGATATAGATGACAAAACAAATAGACTATTTGCTAGCAGTAGGGTTGAAAAACAATTACAAAATATTAATATTACAGTTGAAAATGGTGAAATAGTAGATATTATAGTTCTCCAAAAATCTGATTTAGGATATACAGTTATTATAAACAACGAGCATAAGGGCTTGATCTATGAAAATGAAATTTTCACAAAATTAAATGTTGGTGATAAACGCAAAGCCTATGTTAAAAAAGTTAGAGATGATAATCAAATAGACATTTCATTACAACCCATAGGTTATAGAAAATTCAATGATATTAATAGTAAGTTAATTTTCAATGCCTTACTTGAAAATGATGGGTTTGTACCAATTACTGATAAAAGTACACCCGAAAGAATTAAAGCAAAATTCGGAATAAGTAAAAAAGCTTTTAAAAAATCAATTGGTGCTTTATATAAACAAAGAAAAATTACGATTGAAGAAACTGGAATCCGATTGTTAAAATCAGTAAAGTAACTTTCATTATTTAACAGTTATAATTAGCTATAATCCTAGCATGTGAAACTAATATACACTTTCAATCAAAATTTCTAAAATATCAATAGCTGCTTTAGCTATTTTGGTACCGGGACCAAAAACACCAACTACACCATTATCAAATAAAAACTGATAATCTTGTGGTGGAATTACACCTCCGGCAATAACCATTATATCTTCTCTACCATATTTTTTTAGTTCGGCTAAAACTTGAGGAACTAATGTTTTATGACCCGCTGCCAAAGAAGAAACCCCTAAAACATGCACATCATTTTCAACAGCTTGTTTAGCTGCTTCACTAGGTGTTTGAAATAATGGACCGATATCAACATCAAAACCTAAATCAGCAAAACTTGTCGCAACAACTTTCGCACCTCTATCATGACCATCTTGACCCATTTTGGCTATCATAATTCGAGGGCGACGTCCATCTAGTACGGCAAATTTATCTGCCAACACTATAGCTTTTTTAAATGATTCGTCTTCTTTTATTGCTCTGCTATACACACCTGTTATAGAATTAATTGTAGCCTTATAACGCCCAAATACACTTTCTAAGGCTACAGAAATTTCACCCAAAGTTGCACGTTGTTCAGCTGCTTCTATTGCCAAAGCTAATAAATTTCCTTCACCTGTTTTTGCACTTTTAGTTAAATTTGCTAAAGTCATTCTTACTTTTACAGTATCTCTTTCGGCTTTTAGCATTTTTAACCTTTTAATTTGAGAGCTCCGTACAGCATCATTATCAACCTCTAAAATCTGCAAAGGTTCTTCTTGCTTTAATTGGTATTTATTGACCCCAACAATAGTATCTTGTCCACTATCTATTCTAGCTTGTTTTTTTGCTGCAGCCTCTTCAATTCGCATTTTAGGAATGCCTTGTTCAATAGCTTTTGTCATTCCTCCTAAATTTTCCACTTCTTGAATTAATGCCCATGCCCTATTTGCAATATTGTCCGTCATTTCTTCAATATAATATGAACCTGCCCAAGGATCAACTGTTTTGGTAATATGAGTTTCTTCTTGAATATATATCTGCGTATTTCTTGCAATTCTAGCGGAAAAGTCAGTTGGTAAAGCAATAGCTTCATCCAAGGCATTGGTATGTAAACTTTGAGTTCCACCAAATGCCGCAGCCATAGCTTCAATAGTTGTACGAGCTACATTGTTAAAAGGATCTTGTGCTGTTAAGCTCCATCCGCTAGTCTGACAATGTGTTCTTAATGCCAATGATTTTTCATTTTTAGGATTGAATTGTTTTACAATTTTCGCCCACAAAAGTCTCCCTGCTCTTAATTTAGCTATTTCTTGAAAATGATCCATTCCTATACCCCAAAAGAAAGATAATCTAGGAGCAAAACTATCAATTTCCATTCCCGCTTTTAAACCTGTTCTTATGTACTCCAACCCATCTGCCAAAGTGTAAGCCAATTCAATTTCTGGTGTAGCACCGGCTTCTTGCATATGGTATCCTGAAATAGAAATAGAATTGAATTTTGGCATATACTTACTGGTATATTCAAAAATATCAGCAACAATTTTCATGGATGCAATGGGTGGATAAATATAAGTATTACGTACCATAAACTCCTTTAAGATATCATTTTGGATAGTACCTGCCAATTGTTCTATATTAACACCCTGTTCCTTTGCAGCTACAATATAAAAGGCCAAAATGGGTAAAACGGCTCCGTTCATTGTCATAGAAACCGACATTTTATCTAAGGGAATTTTATTGAAGAGAATTTTCACATCTTCAACTGAATCAATGGCCACACCAGCCTTACCAACATCTCCCTGCACACGTTCATGATCAGAATCATAACCACGATGCGTAGCCAGGTCAAAGGCAACTGAAAGTCCTTTCTGACCAGCCGCCAAATTTCTTCTATAAAAAGCATTACTTTCTTCAGCAGTAGAAAACCCGGCATATTGACGGATGGTCCATGGTCTTCTAACGTACATCGTTGAATATGGTCCTCTTAAAAAAGGAGCAATACCAGCTACAAAATTTTCGTGTCCGAAAATTTTGGGTTTCACATTTTGTGTTTTGTGTTTTAAGGTTATATGTTGTACGTTTTTTCTTGGCATTTTATAACTTAATTTTTCTAATAAATGGGTCAAAATTTTCTTCAAAAGGAGATAAAAAATTTATAATAAATGTCTTCCTTTTTGAAGTTATCAAATAAATAGTTTTAAACATTTCAAAATCCCGTATAGCTTCTTGCTCGTCACTACTGTTATAACGAGCCAGCCTATATGATGCTTTGAAAATTTGTAAAGACCTATCTCCAAAATAGGTAGCTTTTATTTTATTATGAAATATTTTTGTAATTTTTTGATACTTTTCATGATCTTTACGCAAATAATATAACAGTTGCTTTGCACTTCCTTTGTCAAAAGGCATATAAGGAAGCGTATGAATAGCTACTTCTGTGGCATATGCATCACTATAGAAATTGTAAAAATTTCCCTTTATAAAACGTTGTGCTTCATAGACCTGTTCAAAATAATATCGCGTTTTTTCATCCTTAATTTGCTTATGAAACTCTTTTATTTCTACATCTGATAACTTTGTGAAACCTTCAGGTAAATAGACTTTTATATTATCTTTTTTCAACTTATGGTACTCCCCTAGATCTTCTGGTTTGACAAGATTATTTTCATCAAATCCTTTTTTTGACGAAAACTTATCGCAAGAGACAAGCACAAAAAAGCAAACTAAAAAAATTCTCTCTATCAATGTTGAACTATTTATTTCTATTATTACACTCTATTGCTTTTAACATATACACATATAAATTGTCTATATCAACATCATTTCCACTAGGTATCTGAACTTTGCCACCCGGAATTTCAGAATTAATTAACGGAGCAGAAATTAGTTTATCTCTAAATATCATCCCAATTTTATTACCGACATTATTGGCTGTATATACTTTAAATATTTCTCTCCCGGCATCTGTGAGGGTCATTTGGATTACTTTATGCCCGAGATTATCAAAACTTTTTGATACTGATTTGATCTCTACAAATGAAAGAATTGGTTTATTTTCAAAAGATAATTTTTCGAAATAATTATCATTAATTTTTTCAAATTCTTTACCATTTTCACTGGGCTCATAAAAACCATTGTATTCATATGTTTTTAGTTCATTACAATTGGTCTCAGAAACTACACGACTAGAAAAGTAAGAATCCGAAATTTGTTGATATATTGAACAACTTGAACATAATATTGATATTAAAAAAATTGAGATAAGTTGCTTCATTCTATGTTGTTTCCAGTCGCTCTTGTTCAAGCTTTTCAGCCAGTCGCTTCGCTATTATAGGTTTAATTAAAGTTTTTCTGGGATTGGTTTTTACAAAAGGATACAACGCTAAATCATCCTTCATTTTATCATTAGGATTAGCATGTTTGTTGGTTCCTAATAGTACTACCTCTCCGCTATCAAATTGAGCTTGTTCTTTTAAAGCACTTTCTTCTATTTTGCGTTGAATAGTCCCGGCTTGTAATTGTTTTAAAAAACCTCCATTCTTTTCAATATCCTTAAACAATGCCAATGCCTTTTCAGAAACCTGTTCGGTAATCGTTTCAATATAATAAGAACCATCAGCAATTTGATTTACCGCTTTAAAATAACTTTCATCTTGTAAAATCAATAATTGATTTCTAGAAATGCGTTCTCCAAATTCATTTTTTTTATGATAAACAGCATCATATGCCAAATTAGAAATGGTGTCTGCTCCACCTAAAATAGCACTCATACATTCTGTAGTAGTTCGTAATAAATTTACATTATAATCATATATGGTTTTATTACGCACACTAGGTTGCACAAAAATAATAGCCTCCGGTTTATATTCATATTCTTTTAATAATATATTCCATAAATATTTAAAAGCTCTTAATTTAGCTATTTCGAAAAAATAATTACTTCCAACTGCAAAGTGAAATTGAATTTCATTGTATGATGTTTGACACTCTAATCCTTTAGTTGATAAGCTCGAATTGGTGATGTTTAAATGGTTCAAATACTCATTACCATGGGCCAATGCATAGGCTACTTGTTGTACAATAGTTGCCCCTGCATTTTGATATAAAGCTACATCAACAGAAAGTATAGATGCATTCTTAGTTGCATTTTTTAGTATTTTTTCTAAAACTTCATGATCTCTCTCATGATTGTAAAACCAATTTCCAGTTTTAGCAAGGTTTCCGATAAGGTCAATATTTAGGTATACTTTATATGGCTTTGTTTGTGCGATTAAATCGGATAAAAAGCTTTCAGATAAAAAGTTAAGTTTAAAATGGATTTTTAGAGACTCTTCGCTATCGCTCTGAGTGACAAATCCTTTTAGTAATTCTTTAATATCAAAAGCTGTATTGGCTTCAAATTGAAGAGAAGTTGCCCCTCTTTGTAGTGCATCTTTGGCTAGATAGCTGGCAGTTTTTTCATCTGAAATAAAAATAGTTTGACAAATTGAGTAATTATTTTTAGTAAAATTAATAGGCAATTTTTTAAATTCCTCCTGATGATAAAAAGGTTTTACTTTAATACCATCATTCGTTTCCCAGACCAAAGCTTCATTATAATCTACTCCCTTGAGATCAACTTGAATCTTCTGTTTCCATTGTTTGGCAGATACCGGATTGAATTCGTTAAACAGGGAATCACTCATAATTTAATTATTTATCGTGTCAAACTCAATGATATAAATATCTTCATCCTTTCGTTTCATTTTGTATTCTTCTCTGGCAAATTTCTCTAAAGAATCAGGATTTTCAAGATTATTAATTATCTTTTTATCATGTTCAATTTCTGTTTTGTAATAGGTATTGGTTTTATCTAATTTATTGATTTCTTGATCTAGTTCTCTGTGGTTTATATATGAATTTTCGTCAAAAAATAACATCCAAATCAAAAACAATAAAAAGATAATAACATATCTGTTACTTAAAAAACCCACCACTTTATGTGCTCTAAACTCTTTAAAAGTCATTTGATAAAGATCTTAAATAAACTTATAGTTTTTCATTAATTATGGTTCTAACTATATCAATAGCTACTGTATTGTACTTATTATTAGGAATAATAATATCAGCATATTCTTTCATAGGCTCAATAAATTGATCGTGCATTGGTTTTAATGTTTCCTGATAACGCTGCAATACCTCGTCCATATCTCTTGAACGCTCTTGAATATCTCTTTTTAATCTGCGAATTAAACGTTCATCTGAATCGGCATGGACAAATACTTTAATATCTAAAAGGTCACGAACTTTTCGTTTTGAAAAAATTAAAATACCTTCAACTATAATTACTTTACTCGGGTGTGTTTTAATAGTATCCTTTGTTCTATTATGTGCTGCGAATGAATAAACAGGTTGTTGAATTATATTACCTTGTTTTAATTCAGCTAGATGTTCTACTAATAATTTAAAGTCGATTGCTCTAGGGTGGTCAAAATTTATTTTTGTACGTTCCTCATATGTTAATTTATCCGTAATTTTATAATAAGAATCTTGAGAAATTACAGTAACATCTTCATTAGGTAATTCATTTATGATCTGATTTACAACAGTAGTTTTACCACTCCCCGTACCACCGGCTATTCCAATTATAAGCATGAATATAAAATTTGATATTTTCTACAAATTTAAGTAAATGTATGAGATTCTATTGTTGAATTTTTGAAACTTCTTCAACTGTTATTATCTTATTATTTAAATTGCCCCATGCATTAGAAATAAAATTCATCACATCTGCAATTTCATCATCAGCTAAACCCAATGGAGTCATAGTATTATTATATTTTTTTCCATTGACCACAATCTCTCCTTTTTGACCAAACTTAATAGTCTTAATGCTTAATCCTCTGTTATTCATTAAAAAATCTGATGATGCTAAAGGCGGATTGAGGTTTTCAACACCTTTACCATCAGCCATATGACAGTTAACACAAAAATCTTCATAAATCATTGCCCCACTCTCCATACTTTCTAAAAGTACTTCATTTGGCTCCTGGTCTTGACTAAATACCATAGAAGAATATAAAAATGTTCCTAATAAAATAATAGAAACCCTCATTATAACTTAGGTACAATCTTTACAATACCAACATTTTCAACACCTACATAAATATAGCCATCAGGATCTTGTCTTACACTTCTTACTCTTCCAATTCCTTCAAATAATTTCTCTCTTTTTATCACTTTATTACCTTCAAGTACCAATCTTTCTAGATATTGAAATTTTAAAGATCCAACCAATAAATTCCCTTTCCACTGAGGATATTTATCTGAAGATATAATTGTAAAACCACTAGGAGCTATAGAGGGTACCCAATAAAACAAGGGCTGTTCCATTCCCGGTAGAGCCGTATGATCTGTAAAGGATGTACCATTATAATTGATACCATAACTGATTTTTGGCCAGCCATAATTTTTACTTTTTTGAATGATGTTAATTTCATCACCCCCTTGAGGTCCGTGCTCATGTGTCCAAATTTCTCCAGTTTCAGGATGTTTAATCATACCCTGTACGTTTCTATGTCCATAAGAATAAATAGCTGTTTTTGCATTTGCTTCGTTGACAAATGGATTATCCGAAGGGATAGTTCCATCATCATTTAAACGATAAACTTTACCACCATCTCTAGTAATATCTTGGGGGTTCTCATCACGATTGCCTCTATCTCCTACAGAAAAGTAAAGATATCCATCATTGTCAAATGCTATTCTTGAACCAAAATGCTGGCCTTTTTTACTATTGGGAGATGCCTTATATACTATATGTTTATCAATCAATGTATTGTTATCAAGTTTACATCTTATTATTGCCGTGTTACCTCCATCACCCTGTCCATCCGACGAAGCGTAAGAAATATAGATCCATCCATTTTCACTATAGTTGGGATGTACAATAATATCCAACAACCCTCCTTGTCCTCTGACATAAATTTCAGGAACCCCTTCAATCAATGTTTTTACATTATTTTTATAATGAATCAATTCACCTGATTTTTCAGTTATCAACATGCTTCCATCCGGCAAAAACGTCATTCCCCAAGGAATTGTCATATCAGAAATAACAACTTCAGTTGTATAATTAACATTTTGAGGTATTTCTGCTTTTACGGATGATTCTTCTTGTTGTGCACAAGCCGATATCGATATTAAAACAGTAACTAACAAGTAAGTAAAACTTTTCATGGCTTCTATATTTTATCTAAAGGTAAGGATTTTCTCTCAAAAAAATGCATATTTTATATTGATCCCAGCATAGAAATTCAATGGATTTCCGGGGTAATAATATCTTGGAGCTCTACCTCCAAAGCTACTAGCATTAATGAGTAGTTGTGAAGCATAGGTCTTATCAAAAACATTATCAAGGCCCAGATAGGTATTTAAAGTTAATTTTTTTAAAAGTGTTAATTTATAGCCGAGTTTTACATTGGTTAGGGTATAACTATTTGAGTATAAGGTATTACTATCTGTTATTGGAATGCTACCAACATATTGAAAATTAACAGACCCATAGATCCCTAGGCTAGTATTTATATCAACTCCGGCATTAAAAATTTCAGAAGGAACTCCGGTCAGATCATTACCGGAAAAATTCTGATCGTCATCAACAAATTCTTTAAAAACAAAATTATTTAAGGTATAAGAAAAATAACTATCAACAGTGATAACCTTAGTATCCATCAAATGATAAGTTAATGCCAATTCTAAGCCATCATGTTGGGTTTTACCTGCATTAATACCTATAAATTGATCATCTGCTATTCTTCTAGCTACTAACAAATTACGTATATTTAATCGGAAAAATGCTAATTTATATTGTAATTTATTGTGGTACAAACTACCACGAGTACCCAATTCAAAATTCCATCCGGTTTCAGGTTCAATCCCTGTATTTATTTGGCCATCTGGCAGTAGTGTTTCTGAAAGAGTTGGCGGTGAAAAACCATGCCCTAGGTTGATATATAAGCTTATGTTTTCTGAAAGCAAATGAGAAATACCCAACTTAGGAGAAAAAACACCTTTAAATGCATACTTTCCGGATTGGTCAATGTTGTCAACGGCTATAAATTTATCCTCTAAATGATAAACCGTTTTATTAAAATTAAGCCCTAGAGAAAACATTGTTTTATGATTCCAATGATAATTAGCCTCTAAAAAAATATTGTAATACGTTCGTTTTTCTTTAAAATCAGACAAAAGTTCTCCTTGAACAGCACCTGTACCACTTGGAAATTCTTGATATAAATTTTCAAAGGTCTTTGATAAATGTTGATCTCTAAATAACTCTCCACCAAAAGTCCAATCTAATTTCTTTTTAAATATTGTGTTATTTCCTAATAAGCGACTACGCAGCCCAAGAGCTGAAGTATTTTCATCAAGCATATTAAATGGCCTGGCTTCATAGGCATTTCTAAAAGAAGTAAAAACACTGGTCTTTTGATCTAGCTTATCATTATATTGATGTTTCCAAGACAATCCGAATATACCTCTTTGAGCATCTTCAAACCCTTTTGATTCAGCCCATGTAAAAGCTGCTGATCTAGGGTTATTAATAAAATCATTTTCATTAATTGAGCTAGGAATAAATGCTTTTAAATCAACATAACTACCCACAATAGAAATATCATTTGTATTGCTTAGATAATGATTGGAAGTAAAAGCAATGTTTTGCCTATCATATTCATTATTATCACGATAACCATCGCTATGGGTGGAGCTAAACATGGCTCTATAACTATGCTTAGGACTACCATGACTAAAATTTAAAACGCCTTTATTTAATCCAAAAGAACCTAATGCAAAATCACTTGACACAATAGTATTATCAAAACAAGATTTTTTTGGAATGAGATGGATGGCACCACCTAAACCTGCACCATAGATACTGGAAGCAGCTCCTTTTATAATTTCAATACGAGAAATATTTTCGAGATCAAAATCTTCTATTGCAGTTTCTCCATTACCTGTAGTTAAGGGTATATCTTCATAATAGGCTCGTATTTTAGCTGTTCCAAATAAATTTCTAGAGCCAATTCCTCTAATGGTAATCCTATTTGTGTTTAATGCTCCAGTATGCATATAAATACCCGGTACTCTGTTTAAAACTTGAGAAACATTTACTTTATTTCCTCTTTCTATTTCTTGAGTTGAAATAATACTGATGGCAGTTACCGCTTTTTTGAGTTTTACAGGTAACTGATTAGTGCTAACAATAACCTCATTGAGTTCAGAAGATTTCATATGAAGTGGCACAATAATATATCTTGAATCTACTATATTAATCAATTCATCATGATAGCCTATTCTGGTAAATTTGTAATTACCGGCCTCCCCCAATTTAAATTCACCTAGATGATTTGATATTACAATATTATCAGTCTCAAGATTGATAATATGAACATTAGAAAGCACGGCTCCATTTTCTCCATCAATTACTTTCCCAAAAATTTCTTGTTGTGCAAGACCATACTTAAAATTAATAAAAAATAGAATAAATATGAATATTTTTTTGATGTGCATTTTATAAAGTCAATCTTCAATTAAAAAAGTAGTACGAATGTAATCTATTTATATAAAATAGGTATATTTGCAATCCAATTTTTCGGAGTATATCGCTGTGCCAATTGTGGGACAAACGCTACCCAAAATTTGACCACTTATTTTTTATAGGTTTGTGTTTTGGGATTTGAAATAAATTTTTACAATTGCACCTCGGGGTGTAGCCTCTCGACAGGCTCGAGATAAACTACGCCACTAAATGTACAGTATCAGTAATAACTTTGAATATTTGAAATAAATTTTTACAATTTCACCTCGGGGTGTAGCGTAGCCCGGTTATCGCGCCACGTTTGGGACGTGGAGGCCGCAGGTTCGAATCCTGCCACCCCGACCATTAAAAACCTATAAATCATTTGATTTATAGGTTTTTTTATTTTCATGAGGTTGAAGCTTGCTTCATAACCAAAATGAAAATAAATAAAACAAAAAATGCAGTAGCATTTTGGTTTTTAATGAGCAACAAACCCTCTACAGGATCACAAGTAAAACGAGTAATTCCGTCACTCTAACGAACCTAGTAATAGGTCAAACTAAAACACTGTTAATCGTATGATTATCAGTGTTTTTTGTTTTTAATGATGTCAATTGATTTCATTTAAAACCAACTAATAGGTGTGCAATTCGGTGTGCAGTTCTATCCTAATTTTTTTCTATCTTTAAAGAACTTTAGAAGCGATTTGACTTTCGTCTTTACAAACAAATATTGTTTAACTAAAGACATATAACATGCAGAAAAACAGCACTTTCACAGTAATTTTCTTTACAAGAAAATCACGTAGTAACCTTAAAGAATTATCTATTTACGCACGTATTACCGTTGACGGACAACGTGCAGAAATCAGTCTAAAAAGGTGCATAGAGGTGTGCAATTGGGACAATTCTAAAGCCCGAGCAAGGGGAATATCTTCAAATTCTCGTAACCTGAACAAGTATTTAGACCAAGTTTACGGTCAATTATTGGACTGTCACAGACAACTTTTAGAGGAGTTCAAGATCATCTCTGCCAAATCCATCAAAGCTCGCTATTTGGGCGAGGACGACCAACTAAAAACGCTTAACGAGCTTATAAAGTACCATAATACCAATATGGTTTCCGTCTTAAAGGCTGGTACAATGAAAAACTATTATACTACTGAAAAATATTTGAACAAATTCCTTGTCCAAAAATTAAAAGCGGATGATATTTATTTAAAACAATTGAATTATCGTTTTATCATTGACTTTGAGCAATTCCTTAGAAATTATAATCCCACTACAAAAAGGAAAACATTGACCAATAATGGGGTTATGAAACATTTGGAAAGGTTTAAAAAAATGATAAATCTTGCCATTAAATTGGAATGGTTGGTAAAAACCCTTTTAGTCGGTTTCAATTAAGGTTTGATAAGTATGACAGGCAATATCTTTCTCAAAGAGAACTAGAGCTTATTGAGAATACTTATTTTAAAAGTGAACGATTGGAAAGGATAAAGGATATATTTATTTTTTCTTGTTATACGGGTTTATCTTATATTGATGTAAAACAACTTACGGTTCATCAGATTGTCAAGGGGATTGATAATAACTACTGGATTTATACCAAACGAGAGAAAACGAATGAAACCGTTAAAGTACCTATTCTACCCAAAGCCTTGGATATTGTTGAGAAGTACAAAACCATTTCTGATGGGATAGGTTCTGAACTATTGCTTCCACTCTATTCCAACCAGAAAACGAATTCTTATTTAAAGGAAATTGCAAAAGCTTGTGGTATTCGTAAAAATATTACCTTTCATGTTGCTCGGCACACATTTGCTACTACGGTACTTTTATCAAATGGCGTTCCTATTGAAACCGTATCCAAATTATTGGGGCATACTAAATTATCGACTACACAAATCTATGCCAGGGTATTGGAACATAAAATTAGTGAGGATATTCAAAATTTAATGATACGTTTTGAAGATAAAAAAAATAAGGAAATTGAATCTAATCGCTCTATACAAGTTTTAAAATAATCGGTCTTATAGAAATAGTTAAATTTTGATTTTTATATTTTTCTTTTCATTAGCAACTATTTTTTTGAAAGTTGGAAAATAACTTCAAATAATCCAGTTTTAAAAAGTACTTCAATTATTAAGGCGTGATGATAAGCACAAGATGTGTTTTTGTTGCCACAAAAACAACCTTGTCTGCTCCCGATGGTCGCAGGGTTAAAAAAGTCTTTAATGACTAAAATAAAAAAATAAATCTTAAATAATTAATATTTGACCCTCTTATATTTTGAATCCTTATGCGGATTATTTTCTCCTCAAATAAGAGCAACCTTATCAATGTTTTGACATCATAGTATTAGTAATTACACTTATTATACATATAAAATAATTAATAAGCACATGGCTAATCATTCTTACGTTTTTCTAATACTTATCTTATTTTCATTAGGGGGAGCATGTAGCCCAGATGAAATAGATGATACGGTTGTTTTTTATTGGGAACAGACAAAATGTAGTGATCCTTGGGGTACAACAGGAAATGATTCCCAATCAAAAACTAGAGGTGCTATTATTTCCTTTCTTACCGAGAATGGTATTTACTATGTTAACGTTGTCAATTTTGAAGATACTATATCTAATGGAGTGAATTGCGATGCATGTATTTGTCCTACTGAAATCGATATTATAGTAGAAGTAAATGAGAAATATGATGAAGAAATGGACACACTAGGCTTTAAAAGAAAATAATTTTGAATTTCCATTGGTTTTCGGAGTAAAGGTATCTTCTCAATTGTCCTGTTCTTGGAACTAATTTAACAGATTGTTATTAAAGAAGAATAAACAATTTTATTTTTTAATTTTTTTTATATAAATGACTTATGTCATTTTTTAGTAATTATTTAACAATTATTTTTATACCATAAAATCAAAAGATGAAAATGAAAAGTCGCTAAATAAATACTTAATATCACTACTTTCCTTGTAAGCAGGCAAACTTACTATTTATTAGCTGGCTTTAGTTATTTACTTTACGAGTATATTATTTCTGTATAATTTAAAATTCAAACCGTATGAAATAGACATAAATAAACTTAGAATTTAACCCAATACTTTGGGAGAACTATCACTATAGAATACTAGAGGCGTATTTGCTCTAATAAAAATTAATTAATATGAAAAATTCATTCTATTTCATAATTATTATAGTGTTGTTCATTTATTCTATAACCAAATAACATCTCTTTAATACTTTTTATTATGAAACGAAATTAAGTAATTCCAAGAGTCATGAAAAAACAATTACCATTAATATACCTCTTTTTGATTTTCCTATTTATTGGCTGTAATAATGAAGATATGCCAACTTGTGGGTGCGATTCCAAGATACAAACGACAATTCCTGAATCAGCTAATTTGATTGGTCAAATTTCGTATAAAACACAAATTGATCCCTTAGATGATTATTATAATAACACATTTTGGATCGGATATAATAATCATAGAATGATAATTTGCAACGAAGATTTTTTAAATGATGAATTTGATGATCTTAAAATATCAGGAGAAACGGCCGAAGTGCAATTCTCTGGATACCTGAAAGAAGTTTGCAAAAGAAAAATTGATATAGCTGAAGTCACTTATCAAAGAATAATATTAACCTCAATACAAAGATTATGAAAAAAATATTTTTAATTTTTACCATTGTAATAACAATAGTAAATTGTAGTAACAATGAAGAGTCAAGTTGTGATTGGGAAGTAATCCCCTCTATAATTGTTCCTCAGGAAACCGAAAACAACTTGAATAAGGTTTTCTCAAAAGATAATACTATCTTAAACAATAATGATGAAAATAATTTCATATTAAAAATAACAACTAAACAACAGCTAAATAATCTATCAGATGATGAGTTAGATATAGATGTTGATTTTGACAAATACTTCATATTGGGAGGTAGGATTCAGACTAGTTCAATCTCAAACAGAATTTCCATTCATCAATTAAAAGTTTGCAATGCACAATCTTCGTATAATTATGAAGTAATTATTGAAAAGTGTACGGAATGTTACCCCGCACTTGGCTTCCTTTATTTTTGGAACATTTATCCTAAATCAATAAGTGAAAATGAAGTTACATTATCAATTAAATAAAAAAAATACCATGAAAAAAGTTTACTTATTATTATTACTTATGACTCTTAGTTCATACTCACAAAAAATAAATCAAAAAATTACTAAAATCAATGATAAATATAAAATAGAGAATAATGGTCGTTTATTTGATGTAGATATGAATACGATTACAATTAAATTAAAAAAAGGAGTAGAGTTAAATTCAAATTACAAATTTTATAGAAAAAACAAATTAGGATATGTAGATTTAAAAGTTCCAAAGGATTACACTATTGAAAATTACATCAGTTTATTATCATCAGATGAATCTATAGAAAAAATTGAATATAATTCAATTGGACATTACATCGATTTTATTCCTAATGATGATGACGAGCATCTACAATGGTATTTATCTACAATTAATTATTATAATGCCAATGAGTTCACTACTGGAAATTCTAATGTAATTGTTGGGGTTCTAGACTCGGGTACCGATTGGCTTCATTCTGATTTAGGGCTTGGAAATGACACGTATCAAAACATATATTTAAATGCAGGCGAAGATACTTGGAGTAATCCTGACAACCCTAATTCTGGAAACGGTATTGATGATGATGGAAACGGATTGATTGATGATTGGAAAGGATGGAATTATGCAAATAATTCTAACGATGTAAGAACTATTAATTTCCACGGGACTCAAGTTTCAGGGATTATTGGGGCAAAAACAAATAATAATCATGGTATTGCTGGAATTGCAGGTGGAAACAATAATGAAGGAGTTAAAATATTACCATATTGTATTGGAATAGCTCAACCATTAGGAGCAGTTCTTGATGACGCTATTATTGAGGCCGTTGATAATGGAGTAAAAGTTATTCAACTTAGTTTATCAGTAGCACAAACTAACGCTATTGATAATGCTATTCAATACGCAATCAATAGGAATGTAATTATTATTTGTGCATCAGGTAATGGCTCCTCTAACAATATTCCATATCCGGCCTCAAATAATAACGTTATTGCAGTTGGTGCAACTGACCAAAACGAAATTAGGGCAAATTTTTCAAACTTTGGAAATAATTTAGACATAGTAGCTCCTGGGGTTGGCATATATGGTCTTGATTTAAACGATAATTATATAACTTCTGATGGGACATCTTTTGCTGCACCACAGGTTAGTGCTGTAGCGGCTCTTATATATTCAATTAATCCATCTTTAACAGTTCAAGAAGTAAGAGACATTTTAGAAACGACTGCGGATAAAGTTGGTGGTTATAATTATACTATTGTAGGTGGTCATCCAAATGGCACTTGGGACGACGAGATGGGTTATGGGCGTCTTAATGCTAAAAAAGCTGTTGAAACAATTATTTTCGAGGATACATATATTTCTGGGAGCAGTTTAGCGTGTTCCTCTAATACTGTATTTAGCTTGTTTAATGTCCCAAATGGTATTTCAGTTAACTGGCAAGTTTCCTCTAACTTACAAATCGTTTCATCAACTAACACTCAAGTAACTGTGAAAGCTAGTAACAGTACTGTATCTGGTTCAGGTTATATAAAAGCCATAATTTCTGGTTACGAAATACAAAAAATCGTTTGGGTAGGCCCACCTTCACCTGATGAATTGGATATTCAAAATTCAAATTATAGTGGACAGGATTTTTTTGTAGCTGGGGAACAAAATGTTTTGTGGGTTACAACCAAAACTTCTGCTATAGATGAAACCGTTATGGGAATTGATGATTATGACTGGAATTACAGTTCTGGTTGGAGTCATTTTGAAACAGAAGATAAGGATATGGTTTCTGTGGTATTTGTACCTCCTTACAGCTACGGTTATGAAACGGTTTACGTTAGGGCATGCAATACCTGTGGAGAAGGGAATTGGCACAGTGAATCTTACCAGATAATGCAAAATTATTATCTAAGTTTTTCCCCAAACCCTACTTATGATGAAACCACAATTACTATTGAGCAAGGTACTCTCGAAGAAACGAATCAGAAATCGGAGTCTGCCGAAACAGCTTCCGATAAAATTGGGGAATGGGATTTAGAAATTTACAACATCATGAACGTTCAAAAACTAAAAAAAGATAATCTGAAAAGTAAAAGCATCAAAATACAAACGGCTGGATGGACAGAAGGTATTTATTTGGTTCGTGTAAAATATAAAGATGAAATCCTTACCGGAAAACTATTGGTAATAAAATAATCACTCAGATTTTTAGACCTTCAAGGTTGGGACGACCTTGAAGGTCTTATTGACCCGATTTTAAATCCCCCCAAACATTACAAGACCTCAAAAACTACCTAAAAAATAATTAAAGATGAAAAAGAAAATAATTGCTTTATTGCTTTTAGCCTTATCTCTATTTTTTGGTTGTAAAGATGATAATGAAAACTATATGATTGATGATATAAATATAAGAGTATGTGGAGTAGAAAATCCAAACTGGCTAGTTGGTCAGGTTTATAATATACTCAATAAAACTTCAAATTATAGACCTGTTGAAGTTTCAGTTTACAAAAACGATAGTGTCGAAATTATAGCAATTGAAGACCCTACTAATTCAAATGCGACCGAAGCTTTAATGTTTTTTGATTGCACGGGTAATAAAATTGATTATTCTTCTTTGCAATATCAGGAGTACTCTCAATTGTTAACGAATGGTGAATTTGTTCGTTTATGGTCAAATTAAAAAATTAATACTAAGAATCTCCCTACATAAACATAATGGTTTGAAAGAAATACCACCTCATCAGACTAAAAGAAATTTAATTTCATACTATTTAATATAAATTGTATATTTGCCAACTCTAAAAACGAATAAAATTTGTTTTTAAATAGTTCTTTTTAACTTTAGTGTGCAATTCGGTGAACACATACAGTTAAAAGTGTTTTAAAAATTTGACATACAGGGTGTTACGGGTTTTTCATTAATCCTGCCACCCCGACCATTAAAAACCTATAAATCATTTGATTTATAGGTTTTTTTATTTTCATGAGGTTGAAGCTTGCTTCATAACCAAAATGAAAATAAATAAAACAAAAAATGCAGTAGCATTTTGGTTTTTAATGAGCAACAAACCCTCTACAGGATCACAAGTAAAACGAGTAATTTCGTCACTCTAACGAACCTAGTAATAGGCTAAACTAAAACACTGTTAATTATATGATTTTCAGTGTTTTTCATTTTTTATGATATTATTTAATATCATTTAATACTACATATTAGGTGTGCAATTAGGTGTGCAGTCCTTTTCTGAAATTGTTGTAGCTTTATAGAACTTTTAAAAGTGATTTGACTTTCGTCTTTACAAAAATTATTGTGTAACTAAGGACGTATAACATGCAGACAAACAACACATTCACTGTAATTTTCTTTACCAGAAAATCACGGAGTAACTCTCAAAAATTATCTATTTATTCTCGTATTACTGTTGACGGAAAACGTTCTGAAATTAGTTTAAAAAGAAGCATTTCGGTGTGCAATTGGGACGCTTCCAAAGGAAGAGCAAGAGGTGCTACTCAAAATATTAGAATTTTAAACAAGTAATTAGATCAAGTCTATGGGCAGTTATTAGATTGCCATAAGCAATTACTGGAAGAATACAAGGTCATCTCTCCTGGTGCTATTAAAGCACGTTATTTGGGTAAGGATGACCAGCGTAAAACATTGCTTGAACTTATTGAGTATCATAATACAAATATGGTTTCGGTATTAAAGCCTGGTACTATGAAGAATTATTATACCACTGAGCGGTATTTAAATAAATTCTTAGTTCAAAAATTAAAAATCAATGATATCTTTTTAAAACAATTGAATTATCGTTTTATTATTGACTTTGAACGGTTTTTAAGAAATTATAGTCCTACTTCTAAAAGAAAAGCGTTGGGTAATAATGGAGTAATGAAACATTTGGAGCGTTTTAAAAAAATGATTCATTTGCTATTAAGTTGGAATGGTTGGTTAAAAATCCTTTTAGCCAGTTTCAATTGAAGTTTGACAAATATGACAGGCAGTATCTTTCTGAAAGGGAATTGGAACTTGTTGAAAATACCTATTTTAAAAGTGAACGATTAGAACGGGTAAAAGATATTTTTATCTTTTCGTGTTATACGGGTTTGTCTTATATTGATGTTAAACAACTGACAGCTCATCAGATTGTCAAAGGGATTGATAATAATTATTGGATTTATACAAAACGCGAAAAAACAAATGAAATAGTAAAGGTGCCTATCTTACCTAAGGCTTTAAGTATCATTGATAAGTATAAGGCAAATTCTAAAGGTATAAATTCTGAAAGGTTGCTCCCACTCTATTCCAACCAAAAAACAAATAGTTATTTAAAGGAAATTGCAAAAGCATGTGGTATTCATAAAAATATTACGTTTCATGTAGCTCGTCATACATTTGCTACTACCGTCCTTTTATCTAATGGTGTTCCAATAGAAACAGTATCTAAATTATTGGGGCATACTAAATTGTCTACTACACAAATTTATGCCAGAGTGCTAGAACATAAAATTAGTGAGGATATTCAAATTTTATTGGAACGATTTGAAACAAAAAAACAAAAACAACTTCCATCTGTTAGGTAAACTAAATATTTAATTTGATCGTAAGTTCAAGATGTGTGTCCGTGGACACAATCTTGTCTGCTCCCCTTGGTTGCAGAGTTTAAAAAGTCTTTTACGCCATAAAGAAAATCCGTTTTTAAAGTGATGGATTTGGAGGCAGCCATCATAGATGGTTTTTGTATTTATTATTTATAAAGCTTAGAGAATCCATTTCTTTAAAAATGAACCAAACTCGCTCAAGCGAGTGCGGTGGGTTTTACAAAAAATCATATACTTTACAGAACACAATTATATCAAATTCTTCTTATAAAATGGTAAGCTTAAAAAAGCCTTTCTTCTTACTTTTTATACTAAATGGGTCATCTTTTTTCCCTGTTTATAGGGCTTCCCAGAGGATTTGACCCATTTTGGTTTATTTCATAAATTTTATTTTTTTATTCAACTATCTGTTTTCAAGTGCTTTGCGAAGCAAAACGAACCCGTAGCATCGCTTTGGCGTGCTACCCTCTCGCTATTCCATTTTTGCCCGCTCGTGGGCAAAATTTCCATACCTTTAACCAAGTTAAAGGCATAATGTACTGTATCATCATACAGGGTACATTTTTAGTATCTAAAAAGGTACTTTTTATGTATTATGTAGTGTTTATTGAAATCTGTTGCATTTCTTTTAAAAAGAAAAAGACAGCTTTTAAACCGTCCCTTTTTTTATCTATTAAAAATTAAGTTTTAAATATTAAAAACAAAACTGTAATTGTATAGGTTACGTATCGCCTCCTCTTGTAAAAGCGTATCATAATTTAAATGATGATCTTTTGCATACGTTTTTAGTTTATCCCCAAATTGCCTTTCAATATCTTCTTTAGATACCGATAACAAATGCTGTTGGGTTTTGTCGTCAAGGTTGTTATAATTTAAGTAGACCATGATTATAGTTTTAAGTTATAATAAACCGTTATCTGTGAAACTGTAATACTCTCCATTGGGTGCAAGTATCAAATGGTCTAACACTTTTATATCTAAAAAGCTAGCTGCTTTTTTTATTTTTATCGTCAATTGTTTATCCGTTTCACTGGGTTGTAATTTAGAACTCGGATGGTTATGGGCTAAAATAATACCTACTGACAATGTTTTTAATATCACCGCAAACAGGATTCGTAAATCGACAATGGTTCCTGTTATTCCACCCTTAGATAGCTGATAAATTCCTTTCACTTTATTGGAATTATTTAATAATAGTACTTTAAAAGATTCTTGCAGACCAATAGTATCACTATTCCAATTTTCAAAAAATAACCTCGCTGCATAATCTGAACTTTTGATTGCATCAGATTTTGAAGTCTTGATTTTTTCCTTATAACTTATTTTTATTTCATTAACTTTGTTTTTCATTGTATTTCTATTTAGGATTACTAATGAAAAAGAGGGAGAAACTTTTCTAGAGTGTGTGCCCTCTTTAACTTTTATACTATTTTACTGTTTCAGCTTCATTTTTAGAACCTAAAAGCAACACTTCATTTATCACTACTTCGGTTATAGTTCGTTTTTCACCTTCTTTTGTTTCATAGGAACGAGAGGTTAATTTTCCTTCAACGGCAATTTCTTTTCCTTTGCCTGCATATTTTTCGATTATCTCGGCAGTCTTATTCCAAGCTACCATATTATGCCAATGAGTGTTTTGTACTTTATCACCTTTGGCTTTTTTGTAATGCTCGTTAGTAGCCAATGAAAAACGGACTACTTTTTTACCGCTTTCCAATACGATAATTTCAGGGTCTTGCCCAACATTTCCGATTAACTGAACTTTGTTTTTTAATGTACTCATAATGTAAAGTTTTAAAGATTAATATTTACCCATTTGAACTATTCAGACAGGTTTTAAAAGTGATTTACTTATTATATCCAAAGCGTTTTCCTTTTTTTGATTTTTTAACTTTATTTCTGCTTCCGATTTATTGATTTCGTATGATTTCATCTTTTTTATTATTAATTTACTTTATATAGTGCCGTCGCTGTTACCTTTTTTTTGATGCCCGTTGTGATTCAATATTCAGGCTTGGTAAAACTTATAAATAGGGTGAGGAACGAGCCCGGCTTTATGCAGTTGTCCAAGAATGAATGTTGTTGTTTTGCTATCAAAAAAAGGTAATAGTGGCGGTTTTTTAAGTAAATAAAAACGGGAAATTCGAAAACAATCGGAAGTAGAAATAAATAAATTAATGAAATTCCTATGAAGCGGACTTAACACTAAAAGTTATTCTTGGGAGTAAATCATTTCTGTTCTGAAAGTTTTAGGATCAAATTAGAGTAATGAAAAGAATAACTTTTAGTGTTGTGTCCAAGATGATTTTAATGAAGCTCATTTCCCGAAATGTAGAGCAACGGAATGAAAGGAATGGTGCTGAATGGAGTTAAAATTAATTTTTTTCGCACAATAATAACTTACCTACTTAAACATATAATACACTTTCATATTTTTAATGTTTTAAGATAAATAATACTCTTTATTAAAAAAAAATCTTGGTGTGCCACTTAAATGGTAGTTTTTATTGTAACGCTTCCCTACCTTTGTATTATAACTATTCCCTACCTTTGTATTAAAACTAAATTGATCATTAAAAAAATCTATTTTTTCAAGCCATATGTAACAAATAAACTATTATTTATGAGTCCAAATCTCTTCAAA
Source organism: Flavobacteriaceae bacterium UBA2765 (assembly GCA_002352665.1). GTDB lineage: Bacteria > Bacteroidota > Bacteroidia > Flavobacteriales > Flavobacteriaceae > Aureibaculum. The sequence goes on along the minus strand of DEIV01000060.1, from coordinate 306 downwards.
CCAAAGGAACTTAAAAGATATAACAAACTCTTCAGTACTCTAACAAAGTTTGGTTTTAAAGATGTTATGGTTAATAGTCAAATAAGAAAAATAATTCCCAAAAGTTATCTCAAAAATCATCCAGAAACTGATAAAATGCTTTCTTTTTCAAAGTTTCAACGTATTAGAATGGTTTTGGAAGAACTTGGCCCCACCTTCATTAAATTAGGACAAATATTTAGCAACAGGGAAGATATGTTGCCTAGAGAGTTGATCAAAGAACTTGAAAAACTACAAGATAACGCACCTGCATTAAAGAATTTTGAT
>DEIV01000007.1:120633-121398 GCA_002352665.1 Flavobacteriaceae bacterium UBA2765 | reverse complement strand
TGCTTCAGAAACAGCTAAAGGAAAAGCAAAAATAGGTTCTACGTTAAAAGGAATTGGCCCGACTTATATGGATAAAACGGGTAGGAATGGGATTAGGATAGGCGATTTAGAATTAGAAAATTGGAAAGATAAGTATGATGCTTTAACCAAAAAGCATTTAAAAATGCTCGATTTTTTTGAAGTTGATATCCAATTTGATCTTAAAGAACTGGAAAATCAATTTTGTAAATCAGTTGATATTTTAAAACAACTAACCTTTATTGATAGTGAAGCCTATTTATTTAATGCTATGCAAACTAATAAAACTATTTTAGCTGAAGGTGCACAAGGTTCACTTTTAGATATAGATTTTGGTACCTATCCATATGTTACTTCCTCTAATACTACAGCTGCAGGTGCTTGTACGGGTTTAGGCGTTGCCCCTAGCAAAATTGGTGAAGTTTTTGGTATTTTTAAAGCATATACCACACGTGTTGGTTCGGGGCCTTTTCCAACGGAATTGTTTGATAATGATGGTAAAACCATGGCCAAAGTGGGGCAGGAATTTGGTGCAACTACAGGCAGACCGCGTCGCTGTGGATGGTTAGATTTGGTAGCCTTAAAATATGCGGTTCAGGTAAATGGTGTCACCCAACTTAATATGATGAAAGGTGATGTACTATCTGGATTTGACACTATTAAAATTTGTACTTCCTATCAATATAAAGGCAAAGAGATTACACATTTGCCCTATAATATAGAACCTGAAAATGTGAGTGTAAACTA
>DEIV01000007.1:0-120591 GCA_002352665.1 Flavobacteriaceae bacterium UBA2765 | reverse complement strand
CTTTATTGAAAAAGAACTACAAGTGCCAATTAAAATTGTTTCTGTGGGCCCAGATAGAAAACAAACTATTTTTAGATAGTGAGCTTAGTTCATGTAACTGAATTGTCATTTGATAGGATTATCTATTAATAGTAAAATAGAAAAGCTAGATTTTATTAAAACACTCCTAAAAAGTACTATTTTAATTTATTTATACATAATACCTATCTTTTTAGCCAAATCAATAACTATTGGGTTTCTCAATACGTAAGCCTAATTACAATATGACAATTTTCCCTGTTTTAACTTCAATACTTTTAGAAAAACAATTGGGCATATTTATAAAAAATAAATATGGACTGAATGAAAATTATACTTGCAAACTTTTTAGAACTGGGATCAATCACACTTATTTTTTATCAGATAACAATTCAAAATTTGTCTTAAGAGTATATAGTTACAGTTGGCGTTCAAAGGCAGAGATACTTGAAGAAATCAGTCTGTTGAATTTACTAAAAAAGAACGGCCTTAATGTTTCCTATCCCATTTTAGATAAAAATGGCGATTCTATTCAAATTATAAGTGCACCAGAAGGAGAACGGTATGCTGTACTTTTCTCATTCGCCGAAGGGGATAAAGTTAGATTCATTAATGAAAAGAATTGTGCAACCATTGGTTCGTTAATGGCAAATATGCATCTTGTTACTATAAATAAACGAATTGATCGAAATAATTATTCGCTAGAAACACTATTAAAATTACCATATGAATATGCTGAATCCCATTTTTCAGCTTCCTTAATAGAAATGCAGTTTCTAAAAAAAATGAGAGATGAACTGATCTCAACATTTTCACAAATTGATGAGTTAAATGTTAAAAAAGGGGTTGTTCATATGGATATTTGGTATGATAATATGAGCATAACAGATGAAAATGAAATTACCATATTTGACTTCGATTTTTGTGGTAATGGTTGGTTGATATTTGATGTGGCCTATTTTTGTATGCAATTATTTTTTATAGAAAATGATAAAAAAGTATATGAATTTAAATTAAAAAGGTTTTTAGATGCTTATAATAGCCAACTAAAATTATCTGAATCAGAACTGAAATTAATTCCGTCTGCCGGAATGGCCGTTTGGATTTTTTACCTTGGTGTTCAATCAAGAAGATTTGATTGGTCAAACATATTTCTAACTGAAAACTATTTAAAAATGTATGTAGGGAAAATGAAATCCTGGAGGGAATATCATAGCAAAAAATAATTTGCCGTTAGATATAAATTAAAAACGAATATAAGAAGTTAATAATATCGTTTTTTAGAATAAATCACTTAATTTTATAACTACATTTATAAACTGTCAAGTCTCTCGTATGGCTTCTATGACTGATGTAACCATATGTAAAATTAAACTATTAAAACCTTTGCTTTGATGAATAGTCTCTAACTATGTATAAATACTCAAAACAACACTATTATGGAAATTCTAAAATTAACAACTAAGAATATTGAAGATGAACACATTTGTTGTGCTATAAGTGATAAGAAATGTGAAAGCGGTTACCAAAAGAAAAAGAAGTGGTTAAAAACAGAATTTAAAAATGGATATACTTTTAAAAAATTTGATGTTCGTGGAAAAGTTTTTATCGAATATGTTCCAATTGAATATACTTGGCTTCCATTAATAGGAAAACAGTTTATGGTCATTAATTGTTTTTGGGTTTCAGGTCAATTTAAAGGAAAAGGATATGGTAAAAAACTACTACAGGAATGTATGGCAGATGCTAAAGATATGGATGGAATCATTGCAATTTCAAGTGATAAAAAACGACCTTTTATGACTGACCCTAAATTTCTTAAATATCAAGGATTTGAAATAATTGATGAAGCTCCACCATTATTTAAGCTATGGGGATTCAAAACTAATGAAAATGCCTCTTATCCAAAAATATTAAAAACTGCAAAATTAGGTACTTGTTCAAATAAAAAAGGAATTACAGCGTATTATTCTAACACCTGTCCATTTACAGAGTTTTATACAAATCAATTACTCAGAGAATATGCCAAAAAGAAAAATGTTCCCATAATAATTAACCATATAAAAAATCGAGAGGATGGACATAAAATGCCAATTCCTTGGATTATCAATAGTGTTTTTTATAAAGGTGAACTCGTATCTTTAGAAATGAAAGTTGAAAAACATTTAGAGAAATTGATAAATTAAAAAAACAATAAACTACTTTTAATCCTGATGCGTCGATTTTGCTTTATAAAAAACCAGTTGTAGAGCTCCACGAATATTCAATTCGTATAAATTTCTATTTTTTCTTGTAGGATAAACTCTATTGGATAAAAAAATAAACACCAACTTTTCTTTTGGGTCCGCCCAAACAAATGTTCCTGTAAATCCGGCATGGCCAAAACTATCACTACTCACTTGAGTCGCAGGGTAAGCCTCTTTAAAAGGCAAAGTATCATTTCCAATTAATGGTTTATCAAAACCCAATGCTCGTCTGTTTTCATTTTTAGGATATTGTATCTTTGTAAATTCTTTGAGAGTGGCTTCAGAAATATACCTTTTCCCTCCATAATCACCATAATTCTGATACATTTGAATCAATTTAGCCAAGTCCGTTGCTGTGCCAAACAAACCTGCATTACCGGAAACACCGCCTAATAAAGAGGCATTTTCATCGTGAACCCATCCTTGAGTTAATGTTTTTCTAAATAAAGTATCTATTTCTGTAGGAACAATTTTGTTTTTAAAACTTTTAGTTTTTGGCGTAAAACCTAATGTGTTTGCACCTAGTGGTTTATAAAAATTATCTTGAAGATATGTTTCATACGGTTGGCCCGTTAATTGGCGAATAAGTTCAGGATAAATGAGAAAAGTTAATCCTGAGTATTTATATTTCTTTTCATCAGAAACCTTTGATCTATCTATGATCCTATACATTTTTCTATGAAATCTATTTTTGACAAATAGATGATCATAGACCTGATTAGAAAATCGTTTATGACGTTTTCTTTTGATGAATCGCTTCTTTATTTTTCCATTCTTTTTAAGCACCTTATTTAAAAAAACAATATAAGGTACAAGTCCGGCCTGATGTGCTAAAATTTCACGTAATGTCAATTCTTTTTTGTTCTTTTTATTTTTCCAACGTTTCCAATATGTACTAAAAGGTTGATCTATATCTATTTTTCCTTCATCAATTAATTTCATCAAAGCCGGCAAAGGACCAATTATTTTTGTTACTGAAGCCAAATCATAAATATCATCTAATTCAACATTTTGAATACTATCATAAGTGTGAAAACCATAAGTTTGATGAAAAATAATTTTATTGTCTTTGGCCACTAGGAGTTGAGCACCAGGAAAGGCATTATTTTTAATACCCAAAGTCATAATAGAATCTACTTTGGTTTGAATAAATATTTCATCTAAGCCTACCAGATAAGGTTCGGCATATTGTAGTGTGTCTTGAGCTGGTAATGAAAAAACCGATAAGAACAAATAAAAAATAGATATTTTTAGATGCACTATCGGTTTCATTAATAGTTTATTTTTAAACCTGTATTATGCCAATACTTCTTGTACTTTATCAGCCGCTTCTTTAAATTCAGTAGCAGAAATAATTTCCATACCACTATTATCAATCAATTCTTTAGCTTCTTTAGCATTGGTACCTTGTAAACGTACAATAATAGGTACATTTATGGCATCGCCCATATTGGTATAGGCATCAACAACACCTTGTGCTACTCTATCACAACGTACAATGCCTCCAAAAATATTAACTAAAATGGCTTTTACATGGTCATCTTTTAAAATAATTCTAAAAGCTGTTTCAACACGTTTAGCATCTGCTGTACCACCAACATCTAGAAAATTAGCTGGCTCACCACCGGCTTGTTTAATCAAATCCATTGTACTCATAGCTAACCCTGCACCATTTACCATACAACCAACATTTCCGTCAAGGTCAACATAATTTAAGCCTGCTGCTCTAGCCTCAACTTCAATAGGATTCTCTTCACGTAAATCACGCATTTCTGCATAATCCTTATGTCTAAACAGAGCATTATCATCTAGAGATACTTTGGCATCAACCGCTAAAATTTTATCATCAGAAGTTTTTAATACTGGATTGATCTCAAACATGGTAGCATCAGATTTTATAAATGCTGTATATAAAGCACTTACAAATCTTACCATTTCTTTTAAACCTCCGCCTGATAATCCCAAATTAAAAGCAATCTTACGTGCTTGAAAAGGCAATAAACCAACTGCAGGGTCAATTTCTTCGGTAAAGATCAAATGTGGTGTTTCTTCGGCTACAGTTTCAATATCCATACCACCTTCAGTAGAATACATTACCATATTTCTGCCTGATTCACGATTTAATAAAACAGACATATAATACTCTTCTGGTTCACTATCTCCAGGATAATATACGTCCTCTGCAATAAGTACTTGATTTACTTTTTTACCCTCTGGTGGTGTTTGAGGTGTTTTTAACATCATACCAATTATATCTTGAGAAATAGATTCAACTTCTGCTAAATTCTTAGCCAACTTTACACCACCTCCTTTACCACGTCCACCAGCATGAACCTGTGCTTTAATTACCCACCAACCAGTACCTGTTTCTGTAGCTAATTGCTTAGCAACATCTACGGCCTCTTTATGGTTATGTGCTACTCTACCTCTTTGAATTTTTACTCCAAAACTATTTAAGATTTCTTTTCCTTGATATTCGTGTAAGTTCATTTATTTATGATTTGAAAATATTACTACAAAAATAACAAACCATTTGACAATTATAACTCCTTTTTAAATAATCTTTTCACTTCCTAAACATTACTATTTCTTTAACATTATTTTAAGTATTTAATTATGCTTAATTAAATACTTTCGTGGTAGCATTAAGATCCATTAACCTAAGTATTCTTAAATGAAATTTAAACTGTTTATTTTTTTATTGTTCATTTATATGTTTTCCTTTTCTCAACTCATTAAGAAAGAAATTAAAGCTTTAAAAATTGATAAATTACCCAATATTGATGGTGTTTTAGATGAGGATTTCTGGAAAAATACAGATATTGCCAAAGATTTTAATATGTTTCAACCAGATGATGGTGGTAACGAAAGGGCAAATAAAAGAACAACAGTTAAAATAGCTTACGATAATGAGGCTCTTTATTTTGGTGTTACACTTTATGATGACACTCCTGATAAAATACCCATGCAATATGGCAACAGAGACCAGTTTGGAAATACAGATTTTTTTCTAATTAATATCAATCCAAATAACGATGGACAAAATGATACTGAATTTATTGTAATGAGTACTGGTGCTCAGGCAGATGCTAAAGTATCTTCAGGTGATGAAGATTTTACCTGGAGTGCCGTCTGGTATAGTAAAGTTAAACATAATGATAAAGGATGGGTAATTGAAATTAAAATTCCATATGCTGCACTCAGATTTTCTACTAATATCAATACTTGGGGGATAAATTTTCATAGACGATTACATTACTTAAATGAGCAATACACATGGAATTATATTGATAAAAAGATTGGTGTATACACTCAATACTCTGGTATTTTAACTGGTTTGAAAAACATCAAACCTCCTACCCGACTAAGTTTTTCTCCTTATGCTTCGGGTTCATATACAATTGAAGGGAATAACTCAAATTTTGATAATAATATAGGATTAGATCTTAAATATGGCATTAGTGAAAGTTTTACGCTAGATGCTACATTAATTCCCGATTTTGGACAAACTGCATTTGACGATTTAGTTTTGAATCTAGGCCCTTTTGAACAACGTTATGATGAACAACGTGCGTTTTTTACAGAAGGAACCGAACTTTTTAGCAAAGGACGTATTTTTTATTCAAGAAGAATAGGGAATCAACCGGTTGGTTTTGATGCTGTTTATGATCATTTAGAAATTGATGAGGAAGTCATTGAAAATCCTGATAAAGTAAATATGCTTAATGCTGTTAAATTATCAGGGCGTACCAAAAAAGGATTAGGTATTGGATTTTTTAATGCAATTACCGAAAAAACCTATGCCACTATTAAAGATACTATTTCTGATGAAACACGAACTGAATTAACTGAGCCATTGGCCAATTATAACATGATAGTTCTAGATCAACAATTTAATAAAAATTCTTCAGTAAGTTTTGTCAATACTAATGTGACTAGAAATGGTAGCTTTAGAGATGCCAATGTAACCGGTTTGGTTTATGATATTTCTGATAAAAAAAATAAGTATAAGATAAGGGGTAATTTTAAAATGAGTAATGTAAGAGAAAATGGTGATATTACAGATGGATATTCAGGTTTTGTAAGATTGTCTAAAATTTTTGGCAAAGTTCAATATACATTAGGTCATTGGAGAAATAATGATACCTACGAAATTAAAGACTTAGGTTTTCAACGTAGAAATAACAATTTGAACTATTTTGGTGAGATATCATATAGAATTTTTGAACCTACAAAGAAATTTAATACTATTAGAATTAGCTTTGAACCGGAAATTCAATATCTTCATAATTCTAATGAATATATTGGCAATGAATTTGAATTGGATGCATTTTTTGTAACCAAAGAACGCTTTGCTTTTGGTGGTGGCATTGAAACTAATATAGGTGATCAATATGATTTCTTCGAACCCAGGGTTGATGGACGTTTTTTTAAACAAAAAGGAATTTTTGAAACCAGTGCATGGCTCTCAACAGATTACAGAAAAAAGTTTGCCATAGACGTTCGCTCAACAGCTGCCAAACGTATGAGTTCCAACGAAAGCTTTTTTTATTTAAAGATCGCTCCACGTTTTCAATTTTCAGATAGATTTCAGATTATTTATAATATAGAATATGCCAAACTGAAAAATGAAAAAGGTTGGGTAAATGAATTAGATACTAATGAAATTATTTTTGGTAATAGAGCTGTTAAAACTTTTACCAATTCTTTATCAGGAAAATTTAGTTTTAATATTAAGTCGGCATTAGCCTTATCTTTCAGGCACTATTGGTCCCCTGTACAATATAGTTCCGATTATTTTGAATTAAATACTGAAGGTACTTTAGATCAAAGTAACTATACATCAAATCATGACATCAATTATAATATCTGGAATTTAGATATGAGTTATTCATGGGAATTTGCCCCTGGAAGCCAATTGGTAGCTTTGTACAGAAATGCCATATTCAATGCTGATGATTTATCTTACTTGAGCTTTGGTGAAAATTTAGATAATCTTTTTAATGAATCTATTACTAATAATTTTTCTGTTAAATTTATCTATTACTTAGATTATAACAAAGTTAAAACTTGGTTGTAGTGTTATTTGTAAAGACTTATGTTTTATTGTCTAGCAATTAGCTTTTATGAAAATGAGTAAGAATTTAAAATTCAAACTAAATATTTTTTCTAATAATCTTAAAATTGAACTGAATATTTATGTATTTTCACACAATTATTTCTGTATATGATAATCGCAAATAACATTCAAAAATTTTACGGAGACTTAGAAGTATTAAAAGGTGTAGATCTACATATTAAACAAGGTGAAATTGTAGCTATAGTAGGGCCATCTGGTGCAGGTAAAACAACATTGTTGCAAATTTTGGGTACTTTAGATAAACCCACAAATAGTCTTGATGCCATACTAAAAGTTAATCAACAAGATGTATTAAGGCTTAAGGACAAAACCCTTTCAAAATTTAGAAATGAACATATAGGTTTTATTTTCCAATTTCATCAATTACTACCGGAGTTTACCGCCTTAGAAAATGTATGTATCCCAGCGTTTATCGCTAATAAACCAAAAAAACAAGTGGAAATTGAAGCACAAAAAATATTGGAGTTTCTAGGTTTATCTGATAGAATGGATCATAAACCAAATGAGCTATCTGGTGGTGAACAACAACGTGTTGCGGTTGCTAGAGCCTTGATCAATAATCCAAAGGTAATTTTTGCCGATGAACCCAGTGGAAATTTAGATACCACCTCTGCAAAAAATTTGCATGAGCTTTTTTTTAAATTACGTGATGAATTTAATCAAACTTTTGTCATTGTTACTCATAATACAGCATTAGCTAATATGGCGGATAGAAAATTGGAAATGAAAGATGGGCTTATTGTCAATTGAACTAAACAATAGATAAAATTAAATTTCTTATAAATTGGTGCAATTCATGTCGAAAAAAATCAACAAATTATATATATGATAGGTATCATTAGTGCCATGCAAGAGGAAATGCAGACTTTAATTGATAATTTAAAAGAGCCTCTTACTATCGTTAAGGGTATGAGGACTTATTATAAAGGCAATTTATTTAATACAGATGTGGTGTTGGTGTTCTCTCGTTGGGGTAAAGTAGCATCAGCAACAACGGTTACCCAGCTCATTAACGATTATAAAATTGACCATATAATATTTACTGGAGTGGCTGGAGCAATTGTTGAAGATTTAAATATTGGCGATATTGTTATAGGTAAAAACCTTTATCAACATGACCTAGATGCGAGTCCACTTTATAATAAATTTGAAGTGCCTTTATTGCATAAAACCTATTTTGAAACATCATCTACACATAGCAATTTATTATTCCAAGCAAGTCAAACTTTTATTAATTCATATACAGATTGGATAGATATTGATAAAGCTAAATCATTTCAAATTTCAGTTCCTTCATCAAGATTAAGCGATATTGCAAGTGGAGATCAATTTATTTCAGAACAACAGGATATAATAAAGTTGACTGGTGAATTGCCAACTGTATCATGTGTAGAAATGGAAGGAGCGGCGGTAGCACAGGTTTGTTTTGAATATAACATACCTTTTTCTATTATCAGGATTATATCTGATAAAGCCAATGATAATGCGCATATAGATTTTCCAAAATTTGCCAAAGAAATAGCAAGTCAATATGCATTAGGAATTTTAAAAAATTATTTTAACTAATGCCAATTATAGAGAATACTACCTATAATCCGTCTTGGCTATTTAAAAATAAGCACTTCAATACAGCTTTTAGAACACTTTTTAGTGACCAAAGTGTAAGTTATAAAAGAGAGCGTATAGAATTGATTGATGGAGATTTTATAGATCTGGATGTTTCTACGGTTAATTCAGATAAGGTTGTAATTGCTATCCATGGTTTAGAAGGTAGTTCTAAATCATCATATATATTATCGCTTACAAATGTATTAAATCACCATGGTTATGATGTTGTTGCTATAAATTTAAGAGGGTGTAGTGGTGAGCAAAATAGATTGATAAGTTCTTATCATAGTGGTAAGACTGATGATTTAGATAATGTCATTCAACATATTGATAATCAATATAATTATAAAGAGTTTAATGTTGTTGGTTATAGCCTTGGAGGGAATCTGACACTAAAATATATGGGTGAAGAAAAGGTGTTCTCTAAGGTTAAAACGGCGGTTGGTGTATCTGTGCCTTGTTCTCTAAAAGATTCATCTATGCAAATGAATTTATTAAGTAACCGAATCTATTTAAATCGATTTTTAGAAACCTTAGAAAAAAAGACTTTAGAGAAGTTAGAGAAATTTCCAGACTCTTTTTTAAGTAAAGCTTCAATAAAATCTATCAAAAATTTTAAAGATTTTGATGATGTTTATACTGCTCCGGCACATGGATTTCTAGATGCTGAAGATTATTATAAAAAATCGAGCTCTAAATCGTATTTACCAAAAATAAAGACACCAACACTATTAATTACTTCATTAGACGATCCTTTTTACAGCAATGCCTCCTATCCTTTTGATGAGGCTAAATCAAATGAATATTTCTTTATGGAAGCTACCAAGTATGGTGGTCATGTAGGATTTGGAAATTATCTTAACTCAACATTAAATACTTGGTGTGAATATAGAATTTTATCATTTTTGACACATCAAAAGTAGTTGTTTTATTATGATTCCGGCTTTGAAAAAGGCTTTCCGAAATGAAAAGCTAAAGGTGATGGACCATGTTTTTGAATATGTTCTAGTTTTTCTTTAGCTTCTTCAATTTTGGGAATATGGCCAATCGGTATCCACCATAGTGCTTGATGTGCATCAACAAATTTATGAAACCATGCTTGTCTATCTCTAATCAATTCTACATGAGCAGAAGTATAAACAAAACTTTTTAAAGCATCAATACTTTCCCAAACACTCATGTTCACTAATAATAGTGGTTTGTCAAAAACTCTTATGGCGGTTGAATCTCCATCATCTGTTTGTAAACGCCAAACAAAACCCTCTGCCTTGTCTGCGGTATCATTAATTTCATCTAAACGGGAAACAAAACCTTCCATTAATTCAGTATCCATTTCGGCTTTTGCCAATGCTATATTAACCTGTGCTAAATGATATTCTTTCATGCTACTTTTAATTAATTATTATTTTCGATCAAATATAAAAGAATTTTAGAATCCGGAAAGCTAATTGCGTTTAATAAACAAATCACAGTTTAGCTCATTTAACAATATCCTTCCAAAATAAATGTTATTTTAGTTATAAATTATTAGATATTTGTAAAATACTAAAAACAAGGCTTGAAAAAATATTTTCTACTTATTATATTGATATCACAAGTGTCATTAGCACAAACCATCAGAAGTTTTTCTAATGAATTTTTGAACATTGGTGTTGATGCTGCCGCTTTTGGTATGGGTAATGCGGTGACTTCTTTTACTAATGATGTAAATTCAATTTATTGGAATCCTGCAGGGTTAGTTGGCTTAGCAGATTATCAAGGCTCATTAATGCATGCTGAATATTTTCAAGGCATTGCTAATTATGATTATATAGGTTTTGCAAAACCTATTAATAATGAAAGCACTGTCGCCATTTCCATTATGAGATTTGGTGTTGATGATATTTTAAACACCACTCAGCTCATACAAGACGGGCAAATAAATTACGACAGGGTAAGTTTGTTTTCAGCAGCAGACTGGGCTGTAAATGTAGCCTACGCGAAAAAATTAATAGTAAAAGAACTAAATATTGGGGTTAATGCTAAAATTGTTCGTAGAAAAATTGGAGATTTTGCTTCATCTGTTGGTTTCGGATTAGATGCCGGCATTCAATTTCAACGAGCAGATTGGAAAATTGGATTAATGTTACGTGATATTACCACAACTTTTAATGCTTGGTCTTTTAATGATGATGAATTGAACAATATTTTAGACATCTATGATAATTTGAATAATAATATATTAAATGATGGTAATCCTGATAATGACGATGAAGTAATTCCTACGATAACTCCGGAGAAAATAGAGATTACCAAACCAAAAGCACAATTAGGTGTGTCTAGAAAATTTACGATAGCTAAAGATTTTAATTTATTAACGGCATTAGATTTAAATATGCGTTTTACAAAAACTAACGATATCATTTCGAGCACTTTTATTAGTGTGAGTCCAGCGTTTGGTTTTCAATTGGATTATGATAATATGGTTTATTTAAGAGGTGGTGTTAATAATTTTCAAAACCAAACAGATTTTGACAATAGTACCTCATTATCATTAGAACCCAATTTTGGAGTCGGATTTAAATATAAAGGTATTCAAATTGATTATGCTTTAACAAATATAGGAGGAGCCAGTGGTACTTTATTTTCCAATGTATTTTCTTTAAAAGTAGATTTTAGTTATTTTAGATAACCTCATTCTAACCCGTAATAAAGACAAGAACCAGATAGAGTAAACAGATGAAACAAATCGCATTTATTATTTTTCTTTTATCACAATCGCTAACAAATTTTGCTCAACAAATAACATTGTCAAATAGTGTGGAGATAAGTGTGATTACTGTTGATCCGGGTTATCAATTAAATGATGCATTTGGGCATAGTGCATTTAGGGTAAATGACCCATTATTAGATATTGATCAAGCCTATAATTATGGTATGTATGATTATGATACACCAAATTTTTATGGAAAATTTGCACAAGGTAAATTGCTTTATAATATGGCTTCCTATCCTTTTCAATTTTTTTTAAGGAGTTATGTTCAACAAAACAGAACGGTGAAGGAGCAAATTTTAAACCTTTCTACAGCGGATAAACAGTTGTTTTTTAATTATCTTCAAAACAATGCTAAGCCCGAAAATAAATCTTATTTATACGAATTTTTTTATGATAATTGTGCTACTAAACTTAAAGATGTATCTCAAGAAGTATTAAAAGAAAAAGTTGATTTTACCTATAGTTTTACGAAGGGTAGAGATGATACTTTTAGAGATTTAATCCACCAATATTCAAATGTTCATCCTTGGGGTACATTTGGTATTGATTTGGCCTTAGGATCAATAATTGACAAGACAGCAGATCCCGAATCGTATCTTTTTTTACCGGATTATATCTATGCTTCTTATGCTGAAAGTACTATCAATAATAAACCTCTAGTCAAAAAAACTAAAATATTGTTTTCAGCACAAAAAAAGGAAAACGAAAATAAAATTTTCTCACCTCTAATTATTTTCTCTTTAGTTTCTTTGTTGGTACTTTTTATAACTTATAAGGACCATAAAAGACTAAAACGTTCTAAATGGTTAGATTTTATTTTGTTTTTTATGACTGGAGTTATAGGTGTTGTGGTTTTATTATTATGGTTAGCTACTGATCATACTGCCACAAAAAATAATTTTAATATCCTTTGGGCATTTATGCCCAATGTATTTGTTGCATTTACATTATTAAAAAAAGAATTTCCGGTTTGGATGAAGAAGTATCTTCTATTACTATTAACAATGCTAATTGTGGTTATAATTTTATGGCTATTAAAAATTCAGGTATTCAGCATTGGTATTATTCCAATATTAATTTTATTGACCCTAAGGTATTTATATTTATATAAAAATTACAAGAAAATATAATATTTCGGGTGTTTTGCAATACTATAACTTCAGTCAATTAAAGAGACACCATTTAAATCCGTTGTCAATACATCACTCATATAGTTAAAGTAGGGTCTAATTACTTTAAATGCTGTATTTACTTCATTTAAAAAATCAGGAGCTAAAACCTCTTTATCAGTGTATTTTTTAGTGAGAATGAATTGTTTTTTCTTTATCAAATCAATATTTGGATGGTCTTTGCTAAAACCTTTTGGTGCAGTTTTAACTTCGTCACCCACAAAACCGCCCCAAATACTTCTAAAATTTTTATTATTGAGTATAGCCCTAATTTCTTGGTCGTCCAGTTCAAACTCTTTACGGATACGCAATAGATCTTCTTTATTTGGTTCCCAAAAGCCAGTAGCAATAAAAGATTCTCCTGGTGCCAAATGCAAATAATAACCACCTCTTAACTGAGGTTTTTGTCTACTAAAAGATCCGCCAAAATGTGTTTTATAAGGGGTTTTGTTCTTTGAAAAACGAACATCTCTATAAATACGAAACATTTTCATTTTGTCAACATCATCATGCTGTTGAAGGTTTTTTAATATATTATTATAAAATTCTTTTACTTCAACTTCTATTGCTTTAAACTCAGGTTTATGCTCATTAAACCATTCTCTATTGTTATTTTTTTCAAGATTTTTAAAAAATGTAAATGCTTTTTTAGGTACTGTAATTGCCATAATATCAAATTAGTTTTATTCAAAGATAAGAAAGATAATAGACTATAAAAATCTAATTTATTATAAAAATTTATATATTAGCTAATCTAATCTACTATTAACCAGTAAATTATATTAACCTAAACCCAATTAATTATGACAAATCAAACAATTATTAAGCCACCAATATGGTTTTGGATCATAAGTGTGGTTGCACTTATTTGGAATGGAATGGGCGTAAACCAGTATATACAACAAGCTTATAAAACTGAAGGTTTTATGGCAATGTATAACGAAGAACAGTTGGCACTTATTGATAATACACCTTCATGGGCTATTGCGGCTTTTGCGATTGCAGTTTTTGGTGGCCTAATAGGCAGTCTGGCATTACTGTTAAAGAAAAAATGGGCAAATACCATGTTTTTGTTATCACTTATTGCCATTATTATTCAAATGACCTATAATTTCATTGTTATAGATGCTATGGAAGTATACGGACCTGGAGCCATTTATATGCCAATTATGGTAATTCTTTTTGCTGTTTTTCTCATTTGGTTCTCAAAGAAAGGTATAACAAAAGGATGGTTGTCTTAATAACTAATAAAGTAAGGGTTTACAATAGTAAACCTCAGGAAAAACTCATACTTTTTAAAAATGCCACGAATACACTAATTTTATTATCTATATTGAGAAAAACAAAGAATTAACTCAAATTTTTAAAATCCTTTAGGATTTTTTATTCGTGAAAATTATTATTTTTGCACTTAACAATATAATTCGTGTATTAGTGGTAAAACAACCTAAAAGAAAAGTGTGAGTTGCCCCCTAGTAAACCCTTACTTTTGTCTTTTTTCTAATATTTTACTTACATCATTTAAAGTAAAACCTTTGGCTTGAAGCAAAATTAAATAGTGAAAAAGTAGATCTGCTGATTCATTTAAAAACAGGTCATCATTGTAATCTTTAGCCTCAATAACAGTCTCAATGGCCTCCTCTCCTACTTTCTGAGCAATTTTATTAATACCATCTTCAAAAAGTGATGCTACATAGCTTTTTTTACCATTTGAGCTTTCTTTCCTATCCTTAATTACTTGTTCTAATTCTGATAGAAATCCGTATGATGGTAAATTATCCTCTGCCCAACAAGTATCCGTTCCCTTATGACAAGTTGGGCCTATAGGGTCTACTTTAACCAATAGTGTATCATGATCACAATCAACTTTTATAGATATCAAATTCAAATAATTACCACTTTCTTCTCCTTTGACCCATAACCTATTTTTAGATCTGCTAAAAAATGTCACTTTTTTAGTATTTATAGTCTTTTGATATGCCTCATCATTCATATACCCTAACATCAGTACATTGTTTGTTTTGGCATCTTGAATAATCGCGGGGACAAGTCCGTCACCATTCTTTTTAAAATCTATATCCATTATATTTTAATTTAATCTTACAGGAATATTATGTTGATGTAATTCCTTTTTTAAATCTGTAATTTCTATTTCCTTAAAATGGAACACACTTGCCGCTAATGCAGCATCTGCTTTTCCTTTGATAAATGTATCTACAAAATGCTGACAATTACCTGCACCACCTGAAGCTATTATTGGTATATTCAAAATAGTAGATAACTTGGATAAAGCCTCATTGGCAAAACCATTTTTAGTACCATCATGATCCATAGAAGTAAATAGAATTTCACCTGCTCCTCTTTTTTCAACTTCTATAGCCCATTCAAATAAATCTAATTCAGTAGGTACTTTCCCTCCAACCAGATGCACTTTCCATTTACCTTCTATCTGTTTGGCATCAATAGCTACAACGATACATTGATTACCAAATTTTGAGGATAATTCATTGATTAAATCAGGATTTTTAACCGCTGATGAATTTATAGAAACTTTATCGGCACCACATTTTAACAA
Organism: Flavobacteriaceae bacterium UBA2765; assembly: GCA_002352665.1. Classification (GTDB taxonomy): domain Bacteria; phylum Bacteroidota; class Bacteroidia; order Flavobacteriales; family Flavobacteriaceae; genus Aureibaculum. The sequence goes on along the minus strand of DEIV01000007.1, from coordinate 105,080 downwards.
AACATCTACATCTTCAACCGAAGAAATACCACCACCAACAGTAAAAGGAATGTTTACTTTTTCTGAAACGTGTAATACTAAATCTGCAAGTGTTTTTCTACGTTCTTCAGTAGCAGAAATATCTAAAAACACCAGCTCATCTGCTCCATTTTCTGCATAAATGGCTGCTAATTCTACTGGATCTCCGGCATCTTTAAGATCTACAAAGTTTACGCCTTTTACAGTACGTCCATTTTTGATATCTAAACACGGTATGATTCTTTTTGTTAACATGATTCTTTATCCTGAACTTGTTTCAGGGTCTCATTATTTAATAATTCAAAGTTTTTAAAGTTGAATTTTGTTGTTTAATTAATTTAATTTTCCAGTCATGACGCCAATTCTTCAATTGTTTTTCTCGGGCAATGGCTTGCTTAATATCTGAAAAGACTTCATAAAATACTAAATCTTTCAAGTTGTATTTTAATGTAAATTTCGAACCTTTTCCCATAATATGTTCAGTAATTCTTATTTTTAAATTCGAGGTAACACCAATATAAAAAACTGTTCTATATTTATTAGTTACAATATAAACAAAACTCTCTTGCATAATTTATTGTGATCCTGAAACAAGTTCAGGATGACGTTGAATACTGTTCAGACTAAACTAGACAATTCTAATAATTGACATATTTAAACATCTTTAAGATCTACAAAGTTAACACCTTTTACAGTACGTCCATTTTTGATATCTTAACACGGTATGATTCTTTTTGTTAACATGATTCTTTATCCTGAACTTGTTTCAGGGTCTCATTATTTAATAATCCAAAGTTTTTAAAGTTGAATTTTGTTGTTTAATTAAATTAATTTTCCAGTCATGACGCCAATTCTTCAATTATTTTTCTCGGGCAATGGCTTGCTTAATATCTGAAAAGATTTCATAAAATACTAAATCTTTCAAGTTGTATTTTAATGTAAATTTCGAACCTTTTCCCATAATATGTTCAGTAACTCTTATTTTTAAATTCGAGGTAACACCAATATAAAAAACTGTTCTATATTTATTAGTTACAATATAAACAAAACGCTCTTGCATAATTTATTGTGATCCTGAAACAAGTTCAGGATGACGTTGAATAATTTTCCAACTCCTTTAAACTTATCCTGTTTTCATAGATGGCTTTACCAATAATTGTAGCTTCACAACCTAATTCAGCCAATTTTGGTAATTCATCAAACGCAGAGATGCCACCACTAGCTATGAGTTTTATATGAGGTGTCTCTTGTAAAATTCTTTCATACAATTCAAAAGAAGGACCTTCTAACATACCATCTTTACTAATATCGGTACAAATAACGTATTGGATACCTTTTTGCTGATAATTTTGTATAAAAGGTATCAATTCTTGTTCAGAAGATTCTAACCATCCACCTATTGCTATTTTTTCTCCTAAGGCATCAGCACCTAAAATAATTTTATCGTTTCCGTATGTTGAAATCCAATGCTCAAAACGATTTGGGTCTATAACAGCTATACTTCCTCCTGTAACTTGGTTTGCTCCACTATCAAAAGCAATTCTTAAATCTTCATCCGTTTTTAATCCACCCCCAAAATCAATTTTTAATTGAGTGTTAGAAGCAATTTGCTCTAGAATTTTATAATTTACTATATGACTGGCCTTAGCTCCATCTAAATCAACCAAATGTACATATTCAATACCGTGAGCTTCAAACTCCTTTGCTATCTCTAACGGGTTTTCATTATAGATTTTTTTTGTGGAATAATCGCCTTTAGTCAGACGTACACATTTACCTTCAATTATATCAATAGCCGGAATTATTCTCATTTTACCAATGGTTTGTTAGATCAAAGTTAAGATTATCTCGGCACTTCAACAGATTGGATGATCATTTCAATAACTTTATCCGTAGTCATTCCTTCCATTTCACGTTCTGGAGTCAAAATAATTCTATGTCTTAAAACAGGGAACATACTTTTCTTAACATCTTCTGGTATCACAAAATCTCTACCTTGAATAGCGGCAAAACCTTTAGCAGCCATTAAAACTGCTATACTTGCCCTTGGAGAACCACCTAAATATAAATGTGGATGATTCCTGGTTTTACTAATGATCTCTGCTATATATTTAACTATCTTATCTTCGACAAGAATTTCATATATTTTACTTCGGTATTCCGCCAGTTCTTTTTCTGATAAAACAGATGCAATTAATGATTGCGGTAAAGCTCCTTTACGATTATTATGAGATTGTATAATCAAAACCTCTTCCTCTAAATTTGGATAACCTACATTAATTTTAAACAAAAAACGGTCTAATTGAGCTTCCGGTAATGCATAGGTACCTTCTTGTTCTATAGGGTTTTGTGTTGCCAGTACCATAAAAGGTGGTTGCATTGGGTATTTTGAGCCATCAATAGTAATTTGCCTTTCTTCCATTACTTCAAATAAGGCTGCTTGTGTTTTTGCAGGTGCCCTGTTAATTTCATCTATCAATACTAAATTTGAAAAAATAGGCCCTTTTTTAAATTCGAAGTCCGATGTTTTCATATTTAGAACTGAAGTTCCTAAAATATCTGACGGCATTAAATCAGGTGTAAATTGAATTCTATTAAAATTAGTATGTATGGTCTTAGCTAATAATTTTGCCGTAATTGTTTTTGCTACCCCAGGAACACCTTCTATTAGCACATGACCGTCAGCCAATAATGCTACCAAAAGCAAATCCATAAATTCATCTTGACCAATAATTACTTGATGCAATTGCTCTTTTATCTGTTGAACTGCAATTTTTAATTGGCTTAAATCTATCCTGTTATTAAATTGTAATTCCTCTTCTTTTGGATTTTCTTGTGTATTTTCCATATTAATTCGGATTTTTAAATGCTTCTATTAAAGTATTTAGTTTTATTAATTCTTGTGGTGAAATATTATTTTTTTGATGTATTTCATCAATATAATCGAAAAGCTTAACAACATTGTCTTTGCTATTACCACTACGTGAAGCCACATAGGTATAAAAATTATCATTAATAGCAATAGTAGGTACATGCAACTTCGTACGAATATAATCTAATATATAAGTAATCTTATGTTCTGCAATATTCTTATGTTCTGATTTTTCATAATACATATTGGCGATTGTTCTAGTAAAGGCTAAGGTTTGATTTTTTAATGGTGTAATAATTGGAATATATCTTTGCTTTCGTTTACCTTCAAAAATCACAAAAAATAATATGCCGAGTAATGCTATGTAATAAGCCCATTTTAAACTTTTTGAGCTTAATAAATATTGCATTGGAGAGGCTGCCATGGTTTTTTTTCCAGACTTATAATAAGCATCCCAAAATATTGGTTTAGCACTGTCTAAATATGATAAAATTGAAGCTGAATATTCATGATTAGGAGATTTTAATATATAATAATTGGTAAATGCTTCTGGGAAAGTATGAAAATAAAAATTTCCTTTACCAAATGGGTGTTTTATAAAATTAATTCCTTCAGAAACTCTCTTATCGTCTTCATTAATATAACCAGTTTTACCTAAAGCAATGGCATGTGCTGTATCAATCTTAGAGAATGAAGTATTGTAAAAACTTCTATCAAATTTAAATTCCTTAGTACTTAGTTTGTTATTGTATAATTTAAAAAAAACACTTTGTTCATAGGCAACGGAAGAAATAGGTTCAGTTTTTAAATTTAAGGTATCAATATTTACACCATGAGTAGAGATAAAAACATCGTTACCCCTATTTACAAATGCTAATAGTTTGTCAAATTCTTCTTCTCCAAAATTTAATCCGTCATCAATAAAAATATATGTACCTTTTTTTGTACTATCCTGTAAAAAAACATATGGTGGTATATCTATATTATCAATGGTAGTTTCCGGAAATAAATTATCCAATTCATTGCGTAAAACATAGGTTCCATATGGCATTTTATGCTTGGCTACATAGGAAGGAAACCAATTAATCGGCTTAGGTTTTACATATTCTACATAAATAATAGCAATAAAAATGACTATAAAAACACCAAGATATATTTTTGTCTTTTTATCCAAACTATGAAATGAGTTTATTTAATTCATTGAATTGAGTTTCCGCTTTGGCAAACTCTAATTCATTTATTTCAAAATTTCCATACCAAACAAAATCATATAAATAGGTACTTGAAGAGAATTTTTGTTTTATAATTTGAGATTTTATTTCTTTGATATAATCTTCATTGGTTTTTTGCTGCTGCCAATCAATTATTTGATGATTTGAGAGTTTTTGTAATGCCAATAAATAATAATATCTAACTGCCAAACGATAATTTTTCTGCTCTACCGCTTGCTGTATCAATTCAGATAGATCTTGATTCTTAATCAATTCTTCATCTTCTGTTAATTGCACAGTAGATTTATTTATTTTTCCAGAAATAATATGACTCATATTAACTTTTAAGAAGAATTTAAGCAATAAAAATAAAACTATGGCTGCAATGACATAAGGTACAATTTTAATTATTATAGCTAAAATTCCAGTTGCTTTTTCATTGCCAAATAACCAAGATAAAAAATTGTATAATACTCGTTTTAACCAATTAAAAAAACGTTCTAAAAATGTAGTTTGTCTTTTTTTGATTTCATAGTTAAATTCTTTATCCGTTCTATATTTTTCTAAATTATCAGCATCAAACCGCTTTAGTGTAATCATGCGGTTATCATAATTAACTTTAAGAGAATCTTTTTGGGCTGTAATAGATACAGTAAATAATACAAATATGTAAAGTAAATAATATTTCAATGGGTTATTGACCTAAACTGTCTATTTTTTCAATGGTTCCTGTTAAATTTTTTTGTTCATTTAAATCATAATAAATAAATACTGAGGCGATTAATGTAATTGAAGAAAGTACAAATCTACCAACATAAGACAATACATTTAAAGCTACATACACGGGGTCTCTAAGTAAATTAAAAGTATCAGTTGGATCATTTTCTCCAATCATTGTACCCATTTTAATAATTTGATAAATTAGTGCGGGAATAGAAAATACATATCCTAACATTCCAACTAATAGGCCAACTAATAATACAACACCAAAGGTGTTCCACCATTCTCCTTTTATCAAAGTAAAACAATGTGAAATAGTATCGCCAATATTTTTGTTTTCAAATACCATAATAGATGTGGCTAATGACAATACTACCCATAAATAAATACCGGGTACATAGCACATTATAGCACCAAAAAAGACCATGATAATAATTAAAATACCCAGTCCAATAAATTTCCAAATATTTTTGAATGTATTATTTCTTACATCAACAATATCAACATTGCCATTAGTGTTTATATAAGATTTTATATAGTATAGAGAGGTGAGAGATACAACTACATAAACTACTATAATAATAAGAAATAATAAGCCCATCCATCCAAATACAGATCCCATTAAACCAAAAACCGAATTAGGATCATCACTTCCAGCCAGGCCTTGCATATCACCAATAACACCAGTAAAATAACTTAATGACAAAACCATCAAAATAGCTCCCCCTAAAATAGTTGGCCCTGCTATTTTGATGATAGCTCCAAAATAGGCCTTCCAATTTTCTCTTATAAATTTAAATGTATCATTTATAATGGCTCCTAAATCTCTTTCTTTTTTAAATTCAATAAAACTATTGTGCTCCATCTTCTTGTATTTGCTTGGTTAATTGTATTGGATAAATAATATAATAATAAATAATAGCTGCTAAAGAGACTAGAATAACAATAATTGCCAACCAATCTGGCATTTCTGTATGTCTTGTTACAAACCCTTCTAAAAATCCTGCTACAATAAAAAAGGGAATGGTACTTACCATAATTTTTAATCCGGTCTTTATACTTTTTTTAAAAGAATCAAGTCTGGTATATGTTTTCGGAAAAAGTAAACCGTTACCTAATACCATTCCGGCACAACCCGCTATTATAATTACAGAAATTTCTATGGTACCATGGATCCAAATGGTTCTGGTTGATTCCCATAATAAATCCTTATCATAAAAAAAGTATAAGAAAGACCCTAACATAATACCATTCTGCATCATTACATATAATGTGCCTATTGAAAATAAAATACCCAATAAAAAAGCATACATAGCTACTTTAATATTGTTTATCGTTATAGAAACAAACATTTCAGTTTGACCTTCTTGCTTATAAACTGCCATTGGGTCTCCTTTTTCAATATTTTCTAAGGTCATATTCACATAGTTATCTCCAAGAATTAACCTTACAAAATCACCATCTTCTGAAGCCGAAAATGCACCGACAATAGCAAAAAACGCAAAAACTAAAAATGCGATAAGCAATTGTTTCTGGTGGTTATAAAATTCTAATGGAAATTCCGTTTTAAAAAAACTAATCAACCTGTTTTTGCCTTCTTTTTTTGTCTTATAAATCTTTTGATGAGCACTAGCTGCAATACTATTTAAATATTTTACAGTATTACTATTAGGATAAAATGTTTTGGCATAACTTAAATCATCTGTAATTTCAATATAAAGGTCAGATAATTTATCAGGGCTAATCTGTTCTTTTTTTGCGAGCACATTCTCAAATAACTGCCATCTATCTTTATGTATTTTAACAAAAGCTGCTTCTCGCATTTATATCATTTTAATGATTTGAAAATAGTAGATTATTTTTATATTCGCCGGTAGATAAATATCAAATACTATTTGTACAAATAAACGTAAAAATGGATAATTTTCAAATAGAAACTGCTCAAAATGTAAGTATTCATCAAAATGTAGCCAATGTAAGTACCAGAATAGGATCTTTTGTTCTAGATTTATTGATAATTGTAGGCTATTATATTATATTAATTTGGATAATGAATGCTTTAGACCTACCTCCTAGCATGGATCTTTGGTTTGTATATTCTATATTAGGGTTGCCTGTATTTTTTTATAGTTTATTATTTGAAGTATTGATGAATGGTCAAACTCCCGGTAAATATGCCAATAAAATTAGGGTTGTAAAAATTGACGGATCTAAACCAACATTTGGTAGTTATTTACTAAGATGGATGCTTCGTTTAATAGACATAGATCTTGCCGGTGGGTCAATTGCTTTATTGACTATTCTGTTAAATGGAAAAGGACAGCGTTTAGGTGATATTGCTGCCGGGACAACTATTATTTCAGAAAAAAAACGAATTAGTATACACGATACCTTAATTGCTGATATTCCTGAAGATTATGTCCCTACTTTTCCTCAGGTAACTACACTATCGGATACAGATATTCAATCAATTAAAGAGATGTATAGCACAGCCAAGAGAAAAGGGAATCATAATGTTATAGTTAAACTACATAACAAAATTATTCAGATAACAGATATTAAAACTGAATTGAAACCTATTGAGTTTATTGATATTGTGATTAAAGATTATAATTACTATACGCAACAGTAAGCCACATTATTCAATTCCCTTTGGAGAAAGTTTTAGTAATTTAAATTTGATATTAATAATCGCCTAGTGTTTCAGCATTTTGTGCTAAGCCAATAGCTAATTGCTCATCATTAGGAGCTTTACCATGCCAGGCGTGAGTGTGCATCATAAAATCAACACCATTACCCATTACAGTATGAAGTAATATACAAACGGGTTTTCCTTTTCCGGTTCTACTTTTGGCTTCTTTTAATCCCATTATGATGGCTTCAATATCATTACCTTCTTTTATTTCTAACACATCCCATCCAAAAGCTTCAAATTTTGCTTTTAAATCGCCCATTGGCATAACATTATCTGTAGATCCATCTATTTGCTGCCCGTTATAATCTACTGTTGAAATAAGATTATCTACTTTTTTACCTGCCGCGTACATCATGGCTTCCCAAACTTGACCTTCTTGTAACTCACCATCCCCGTGAAGGGTATAGATCAAAGAATCATCACCATTTAATTTTTTCGCTTGTGCTGCACCTATGGCAACCGACATACCTTGTCCGAGAGAGCCTGAAGCAATTCTAACACCGGGTAACCCTTCATGCGTTGTAGGATGTCCTTGTAAACGAGTATTTAATTTTCTAAATGTAGCTAATTCTTTAACGGGGAAAAATCCACTATGAGCCAACACACTATAATATACCGGAGAAATATGACCATTTGATAAAAAGAATAAATCTTCATCTTTTCCGTCCATGGAAAAATTGGTCGAATAATGCATGACCTCTTGATATAGCACCGTAAGAAATTCTGCACAGCCCAAAGAACCTCCAGGATGTCCTGAATTTACGGCATGCACCATTCGTAATATATCTCTTCTTACTTGTGTGGTAAAATTTTGTAATTCCTGTATTCTGGACATTATTTTTTAGTTTTAAACGTCTCAAAAATACAAAACCTCTCTAAATTGCAAATTTTAAAACTATATAATTATTGCCTAGTTATTAACAGCTTACTAAACCAATCCATGATCTGATAATGGTAACGAATAATAACGTTTACCTGTAGCATTATAAATAGCATTAATTATGGCCGGTGCTATTGGAGGAACGCCAGGTTCTCCAACTCCTGTTGGTTTCTCATGGCTACTAATAATTTCTACATTAATATCAGGAGTTTGATGAATGCGTAGCATTTGGTAATCGTGATAATTACTTTGTTCAATGGCACCTTCTTTAGCCGTTATTTTACCATAATAAGCCAAAGACATACCAAAAATTGCTGCACCTTCCATTTGAGATTTAATGGTATCCGTATTTACTGCCGTACCACAATCAATAACTGAAGATATTTTGTGAATTTTTAGCTTGCCATCAATAACAGAAACTTCTACAATAGATGCTACATAGGTTAAAAAACTATAGTGAATGGCTATTCCCATTCCGTGTCCCTCAGGTAGCTTTTTACCATAATCTGCATTTTTTGCAGCAGTTTTTAATACGTTTTTCAGTTTTGCATTATCAAAATGATATCCGGAATCTGATTCTACTATATGGTCTTTTCCTATTAAATCTAATCTAAATTGTAATGAATCTTTACCCGCTTTGGCAGCCAATTCATCAACAAAAATATTTACAGAAAAACTTTGTATGATATTAATTACTGAACGGAACCATCCTATTCTTACATGGGCAAGAGCTTTACCATTTTCGCAACGTACATTATCTATTTGATAAGGAATATTTGTTAAGCCCATACCAAATTCAAAGCCTGCAGCATAACCCGTATCAGGAGCAAATGTTGATGTAATAGATGGATAGGCTACCCTATGCAGCCAACCGGTAACATTTCCATTATCATCTAATGAAGCTTTCATATATTGTGCACTAACTGCATGGTAATAGCTGTGCTGAATATCATCTTCACGGGTCCATATCACCTGAACAGGAGCATTTATTGCTTTAGCAACAGCCACAGCTTCTACCATAAAATCGGGTTTAGATTTTCTACCAAATCCACCACCTAAAAAAGTAATATTTACAATCACATTTTCTTCATCTATTTCTAAATAGTCAGCTATTTCTTTCCTTGCTGTTTGTGGGTCTTGAGTTGGTGCCCAAACTTCACATTTACCGTCTTTAATTATAGCGGTTGCATTTGGTACTTCCATAGGTGCATGAACTAAATGCGGCAAATTATAAGTACTTTCAACAATATGTGCAGCATTTTTAAATGCCTTATGTACATTACCATCATTCCGTATTTCTTTCCCTTTTTTATGTACGTTATCGGTTATCATTTTCGCATATGCATCACTATTATATCCTTTATTGTTTCCGTTATCCCATACTATTTCTAATGCTTCTTTTCCTTTAAAAGCAGCCCATGTATTATTTGCGATAACTACCACACCACCTAAAACTCCAAAGGGTTTAGCAATTCTTGGTATTTCAATAACATCAACAACCCCGTTAATGGCCATAGTTTTTGTTTTATCAAAACTTTTGACCGTTCCAAAAGTGACAGGACACCTTGTAATTGCAACATATTTCATTTCCGGTATTTTGATATCCATTCCGTATTTTGGTTTGCCAGATGCAAAACCCGCACCATCGATACTTTTTAGACCTTTGCCTATATATTTAAAATCCTTTCGATCTTTTAAAATTGGATTTTCAGGAATGGCAATTTCTGCAGCTTCATGTAACAAATCACCATAAAATAATTTTTTATTATTTGTTGTATCAATTACATAATGATTTTCCGTTATTAAGGTAGATTGATCTACATTCCATTTATTAGCAGCAGCTGTAATTAACATTGCTCTGGCAGTAGCACCCATTTTACGCATTGTTTCATAAAGTGTTCTCACGCTTCGAGATCCATCAGTATTTTGGTTTCCATATTTTGGATGCCCGATAGCTTGCTCAACACTTACCAAATTCCAATCAGCATCCATTTCATCAGCAATAACAGACGTTAATGCGGTACGAATACCTTGCCCCATTTCAGATCGTGAGGCAATTAAAATTAAATCGCCATTATCTTTTAATTGAATAAATAGATTGGGTTCAAATGTTTTGCCATTAAAAGCTCTTTTCATTGGACTCTTTTCAGTTGATGAAGGTACATTACAGGCTATGATTAAACCACCCGAGGCTAGTCCTACACTTCTAATAAAACCTCTTCTTGTAATTTTTTGGATTGGGTTCATTCTATTTCGGTTTTAGCATTATTCAATTCAGCAGTTTTATGGATTGCACTTCTTATCCTTTTATAGGTTCCACATCTACAAATATTTCCACTCATTGCTGCGTCAATATCTTTATCGGTTGGATTGGTATTTTTATTTAGCAAAGCTAGGGCAGATATGATTTGGCCCGATTGACAATATCCGCATTGAGGTACATTAAGCTCTTCCCAGACTTCTTGTAACACTTTGTTTTCATTTTCAACACCTTCTATAGTAAGGATACTTTTACCTTCAACTTCAGAAACAGGAGTTAAGCAAGACCTGATTGGATCTCCATCAATTAACACGGTACAAGAACCACAGACTCCTGTTCCACAACCATATTTGGTTCCTGTTAACTCTGCAAAATCTCTAATTGCCCATAATAAGGGCATGTTAGAATCTACATCAATTTGATGTTTTTTGCTATTAATTGTTAATGTAATCATGTATAATTTGTTTAAGTTATTGCTAATTATAATCACTAAATTTATAATATATTCTGAACAATGAAAGCTTATAAGATGTTAAATATTATTTATTTAGATTCTTAAATAAAGGTATTTACTAATTTCTTGTAAAATATTATAAAAATATTAGGTGGTAAATCATCAAATTTATTACATTTGCAGCCACTTAAAAAAAGTGATGTTCATTAATTTTGGAGAGGTGCCGGAGTGGTCGATCGGGGCTCCCTGCTAAGGAGTTGTACCTTTACGGGTACCGGGGGTTCGAATCCCTTCCTCTCCGCAATCAAATAGAATTGATTAAGCTTTTTGAAATAAAAATTAATCAAGCTCGCTTGAATTGGTTTTTATTCTAAAAGATTTAAATGTGCCTTAGGCACATTTCCAATTCTATTAGCAGAATGTGGTAAAAGGGATCAACGAAGTTAATCTCTTCTTTCATATTTTTGATAACCTATTCAGGGTGTAGCCCCGCATCAAATGCGGGATAAACTACGCTTTGATGTATTGAAAAGTAACAAAAATTGTTACAGGGTTATTATAAAAGTTTGATAACCATTTCGGGGTGTAGCGTAGCCCGGTTATCGCGCCACGTTTGGGACGTGGAGGCCGCAGGTTCGAATCCTGCCACCCCGACAAAAAAACAGTAAATTATAGATTAGTAACATCGCGTAGCGTGTTACCCTCTTGCTTTTCCCCCTTAGTTTTACGAACACGCTTATATAGAGAATTTTTTATGATTAGTTAATTCTATTTAACGAACTATCTTTTTTACGGGAAAACCATAATAAAATTACTGGTTTACCAAACCGTTTATCTCATACACTCAATTGATTTTGAATTATGATAAAAGTCATAAAACTATAATTCGCAATTTAGTAACTTTGTTACTATCTTCTAAATATAGAATCCTAAAACTTGTATTAGATAAATCAAAGTTGTTGAGAAACTCATTAGGAACAATTAGTTGTCTAGAGGGAAATATTTTATAAAAATATAAACTAAAAATCTAACTTTTAAAATATTAAAAACAATGAAAGAAAAAATCAATTATCTATTTGTACTCTTTTGTGTGTTCGCTATAAACATGTATAGCCAACCTTATAATTTTCCAATAAGACCTGGAGATGAAGAATGGAAGCAATTTAATAATTCTGAAGAAATGTATTTGGCTTGTCAAATACCTGAAGAAATGTTAAAATCAATGTCGACTGGAGATTTAGTAACAACATGTTTAAATTATCCGCTTTTAAGCACCCTATTCGCATATGACGATTTGCAGACAGGTTTTAATGCTTTGACAAAAAAATTCAATGGTATTCAAGAATTAATAAGTAGAAAAGATTCAGGAACCGAATTAATAAAAGTTTACTCGAAAATGTCTCCTAATAATTATAATTCTGAATGGACAGATGAACAAAAAGGAAACTTTACATTTGAGTTTTCGTATATTGAAACCTTTCTTGCCCAAAAGGTTATTTTATCTACTTTAATAGTGGCTGAGAAAAAAGACTTGGTAAAATTGTGTTTTGATAAGTATAATTCTAAGCAAAAACATATTTCTATTTTTAGCACACATGGCACCTCTATTTCGATATGGGTAATGGGGAGATCTTTGGAGTCTGATACCTCGCAAAACCTAGAGAGTGACAAAGCTAATTTTGCTAAAAGTATTTTTATTGAAAAAGGTCTGCTTGTTGATTTGGCTATCATTGACGATATAATGGAAAAAGGACGAATGTTTATAGAATGAAATATATATATATATTATTCGTCATATTGATAGCTTGTAATAAGCATGATGAGGAAATTTGTTTGACTTTCTCTCCTAAGCCATCCGACCAATATATATTTCCTGTAAGGCCAGGGATGCCCGAATGGGAAGAATTGACTAGTGGACAAGAAATGATTGACATCCTTCAGTTACCTGAAGATAAACTTACAAGTATCAGTACTTACGGCTTGGTTGAAACGTGCTTGGACTACCCTTTGTTAAGTAGTATGCTTGCATTTGAAAGTATTCAAAAAGGTACTGAAAGTCAAATGAATAATTTTAATGGATTCATTACACTTGAATCAAGAAACGAGGCAGGTCGCTTAATGTTGAACCGTTTTAAACTAATGAACCCTTCTTGTCCTCCTAACAATACTGATATAGTAGATTACAGCTTGTTTTTCATTTACATGAGTATGGTACAAGCCCAAAATATTTTTATAGAACAATTGACTCCCGCCGAAAGAAGGGAACTTTTAAATGAAGCAATTAATAAATATATTGAGTTTAAGAGAATCGGAGACCCATATAGTATTTTTAATCTAAAAGTAGAGGCACTAATCATGGCCAGAGTAATGGTTCTTGAAAACTATGCCCCTTTTTTAGAAGAAATAGCTACTAATAACTTTATGAACATCTTTATAAATGATGTTGAACTAAACAATAATATAGAAACCTTAAATATAATATTAGATTATGCAAACCAATTTTAAATTCCTTAAATTACCAACAAACTTATCTGTAATAGTAAGTCTCTATGCTTTATTATTTCCTTTAAACAGCTCTTTTGCACAATCAACAACTGTGTACACTCCAAATGGTACACCAGTAACTGTATTAATATTTAATGAAATGTCGCAAAGCCAGATTATTGCCACTAACGCTCAAGCGGCAGCGGCATTTCCTAATGCAACAATAATAAACGATGCTTCAACAACATATAATTGCCATGCGTATGCATGGTATTTGACAGAATGTACAGGTTGTACAAATTATTGGATGAATACACCTGGTGATGATAAATATTGGCAGGATGGTAGTTATATTGAAATCTCCTCAACGGAGGCGGAAAAAATATCCTATGCAAGTGATGATCATTCAGCAATTGAATCAGTCGTTTCAGGAAAATATGATTCAAAATGGGGGCAATGGCCTTTAATGAGGCATAATCCTACCTATACTCCATATAATTCCTCTGTTTTAAAATATTATAAAAGAAATTTCACACCACCTTCAATATCTGGACCTGATATAATTTGTTCAGCAGGATCTCCTTTTACTATGAATAATCTTCCTAGTGGATCAACTATTACTTGGAGCAAAAGTAGTAATATTACTATGAACTCATCTCAAGGCTCGAATCCTTGTAACTTTTCTGCAAGTGGTTCAGGAATCGGATGGATAAAGGCAACAGTATCTGGCTATTCTACTCAAAAAAACTTGTGGGCAGGCCCACCTTCACCTAATGAATTGGATATTCAAAATTCAAATTATAGTGGACAGGATTTTTTTGTAGCTGGGGAACAAAATGTTCTGTGGGTTACAACCAAAACTTATGCTGTAGATGAAACCGTTATGGGTATTGATGATTATGACTGGAATTACAGTTCTGGTTGGAGTCATTTTGAAACGGAAGATAAAGATATGGTTTCTGTGGTATTTGTACCTCCTTACAGTTACGGCTATGAAACTGTTTACGTCAGGGCTCATAACCCATGTGGAGAAGGGAATTGGCATAGCGAGTCTTACCAGATAATGCAAAATTATTATCTAAGTTTTTACCCTAACCCCACCTACGGTGAAACCACAGTTTCTATTGAACAAGGTAACCCGGAAGAAACGGATCAGAAATCGTCATCAGCCGAAACAACTTTTGATAAAATTGGAGAATGGGATTTAGAAATTTACGACCTCATGAATGTTCAAAAATTAAAAAAAGACAAACTGAAAAGTAAAAGCATAAAAATACAAACAGCAGGCTGGAATGAAGGTATTTATATTGTTCGTGTAAAATATAAAGATGAAATACTAACAGGAAAACTATTAGTGACAAAATAATTTAATTCTAAGAACTTCAAGGTTTTTGGATAGCCATGAATCTCTTATTTTGATAAAATTCCGTACTTAGATTATAAACTAAAATTAAAGTATAAATTATCTTGTGTAACAATTAATAGCATATTATATTTGCCGAACCTTAAAGACGAATAAAATTTGTTTTTAAATAGTTCTTTTTTAACTTTAGTGTGCAATTCGGTGAACAGCATATAGTTAAAAGTGTTTAATACATTGAAATATAAGGGGTTGTGAAATTTTAATTAATCCTGCCACCCCGACCATTAAAAACCTATAAATCATTTGATTTATGGGTTTTTTTATTTTCATGAGGTTGAAGCTTGCTTCATAACCGAAATGAAAATAATAATAATAAAAATGCAGTAGCATTTTAGTTTTTAATGAGCACTAAACCATCTATAGGATCATGAGTGAAACGAGTAATCCTGCCACCCCGACAAGAGAAAGCTTTTCACAATAGTAGAAGGCTTTTTTATTTGTTCTTGTTAACTTCAATATAGGTTCGTTGATAAGTCAATTTTCTTTGAGCAACTTGAATGGTATTATCAAAATTCTTCCTTGCAAAGCGATTAGGCAAATCAATTTTCAACATTTTGACAATATGTTTTATATCTAATAAATTATCTTATTTAATAATTGTTTTCAATGTTTTTAATTTATAAAAGTTCAAACCTAACAGTAACTAGATATAGCTTTTCACCATCTGCATTTAAATAATAAAGAGCTTCTTTTATTGTAGCAGAGTTATGATCTGATATCATAATTATTTTACCAATTTTTCTACCATTTTTTAAAGCAATCTTTTCTGCTTTTTTCTTGGCCTTTTCTATGGCATTATATGATAAATTTTCTAATTGCTGATTCGTTATTTTAAAAATTACATCTTTATACATAATATTTACCCCAGCACTTTTGATACTTAATACATTCTCAAACTCTTCTTTTGATTCAGTTTCAAAAATTAACATTACACTTTTATCTTGACTATATGATAAATATTTCATTGAAATTTCTTTAAATCTTTGTCTATCAAAGCCTGCATTTTTTAATTTTTTAAAATAGTTTTCTTTTATATCTGCAAAGGTTATATCTTCTTTATTAATTACATTATTTATTAGATATTTTGACATTTCAATGCTTGCAATATATTTTTCTGCTTTTGCCTTATAATTAACCGTACCTAATACTTCTATAAAAGGTGTGTTTTGTTGTTGTGCAACCATTATTATTGGTGATATTATAAGTACTATACTTATGATTATTTTTTTCATTTTTTATAAATTTTAATTGTTATATTTATTTTTTATAAATTTCTATATTGGTAAGAAATGGAGTATTGGTTTTCACCTCCTCCTCCAAGTACTTTATCAGTAAATTTTATCAGATTTTCGGAAGCATCCTTTTCAAAATTATCGTAAAGACGATGATTTAGAAATTGGGATGTTATTTTCTCTAATTTATAAGGTGCCAAATAATTTAGATTTACATTTAAGCTTCCAAAAGTGAATATTTCTGACCACATGATTAATTCAGGTTGTTGCCTTAAGTCTTTAAAGAGACCTGTTTCTTGTGTGTTATAATGAAAATTTCGGTTGTTTATTGCCGAACCACCTATTGCATGTATTACGTCATTATTATCAAAATTAAATGTAATAGGAAAAATTGCTGATGCACCGTTTAGAGTATAAATGTTGCTTTGAGCGTTGTAATTTGCATTTATTTTTAAACCAATATCTTCTGACTGAAAATTTATTTGTGAGATTATACCAAAATCATCATGATTAATAGTAGTGATAGATTCTAGATTATCAAGACTTATACTTTTTATTTCTTTGATGTCATTATTTGTAGTATATGCTATTTGTATTTCCTTAAATGAATTTACATTAACAGTACCAAAATAAACAAATTCAATTGTAGTAATTAAATTATTGTTATTGTAAGTAAGAATTAATTCTTTACTGTTCGATAAAATATTGGTGATGGGCTCAATAGAAATTTTTTTAGGAAAATAAGCTTTTGGACCATTGTCATCATCACTGCTACATTGTAAAAATAGCAGTGGAATTATTAGTAAATAAATTATTTTTTTCATAGTTTTTATTTTATAAAAATGAGCAGCGTGTTTCTAATTATTTTTTTCATTAATTATATTTTAATAATTTGATTTCCTTTTTAATGGAGATAAATTGAATTTGCAACAGTATCCTCAGTACTTTCTGTTAAATTGTTTGATTGTCCATTTTTCCAAATTTTAGCTATTGTTTTACCTTCTTCATACACATATCCTACAACATAGACATCACTATTATTTAAGGTTACTGATCTGGCTACATTACCAAGTACGTTTCCTGTTGATAGCGAATTAGCCTCACCATTTATCCATAGTGTCGCAACCAAACCTTTATAACCTGCAACATATACATTATTATTTTCTACCGCTACAGAATAGGCTTTAGCATCCACACTAAGATCGGTTAAATTACTTCCAACACCGTTTTTCCAGATTTTGGCAACATGATAACCATCAATAAATTCATAACCTACCACATAGACATCATTATTATCTACTGCTACTGAGTAGGCCCTAGCTTCATGGGTGCCATCTGTTAAATTAGTTGCACTACCATTTTTCCAGAGTTTAGCTACATCAACAAATCCTATTGACTCATAACCTGCCACATAAACATCATTATTTACTACTCTAATTGATTCTGCTAAGGCATCATGGTTACCATTGGTCAAATTGCTTGAAACACCATTTTTCCATACTTTTGCTACAAAAGTACTTCCACTTGTTTCATACTCGAAGCCAGCAACATACACATCGCTATTCACTACTGTTACAGAACGGGCATAAGATGTAAATGCGTTACTTGATAAATCAATAGCATTTCCATTTTTCCACAGTGTAGCTTTTTTAGTAAGGTTTATTTTTTCAAAACCCGCAACGTAAACATCATTATTAGCAACTGTTACAGAATGAGCTTCTGCTGTATAGGTTCCGCCCGTCAGTTCACTTGCAGTACGATTTTTCCAAAGCATAGGGATGTTTTTTATTTTTCCTACAACATATATATCAGGTGATGCTGATGTGGTGGGTTGCTCTGGAATATTATTGTTATCTTCACTACAGCTCATTGTAAAAAGAGCTATAAAGATGAGTAGGATGTTTTTAATTATTTTTTTCATCTGTTTATATTTGTTGTTTTTCAATGTTTAGATGGGATTCCCCATTTTAATCATTTCGGTTTCAACTTATTTGTTATCGCTCATTTTATGTATTAAAAGTATTCGAATACGATTTTTACTAATTTGATAACACTTCCGTTGTTTATTACCATATATAAAGTTTCATTTGAATCGTAATAAAGTCCTTGAATTCTTCCAAAAAAAGATTCATTGGTTAATTGTAATGGCACGATACTTATAGAACGCTCATGTTCAAAAACCGAAACATCATCTCTATCACTATTAAAACCAACATTAAAAATGTGTATGTTATAAGTATCGGTTATCAATAATTTGTTTTCATCTTCTACATAATCCATTCCACGAATATTTAATTTGAATGGTAATTTATAAAAAGCAAATGACGACACCCCTTGTTGTTCATTTATGATGTTTACATCATGATAATTAAATGATTTTGTATTACGATTATAACTAATTAGGTCTCTACCACTTTCGTTGGTCACTGCATGACAACTATATCGGTTTGGTGAAAAAGGGATGTCATCTACAGCTGGATGATGAAAAGCAGGGTTACTTGGCTGATATGTACGAAATTTATTGTTATTCTCTAAAACAGAGAGTAGCTCAAATGGATTGGTGTCATAAACACCAATTGACGTAGTCGTTTGACCAACACCGGTAACTTCTTCTACAAAATTTAAATTAGATTTTTGAAAGCGGATATACCTTCCTTCTTCTGCAGATGGATTAGGGACCAATAAATGATCACCAAAACCATCAAGGTTATTATATGTATCACCTGTTAAAAAAGTAGTAACATCTACACTAATTGCGTCTTTGACATTATTAAGCGTTTCAATTAAATCATCTAATTTATTGACGCCATCAACTTTAGTCATACTATTCCCTGGAATGGCAAAAGTGTTTCCACCCTCATAAGGGATGGGATTATCTCCGAATTTTAAATAGTTAACTTGATTGTTTTCAAATTCATAAGTATTAAAATCTGCGGGGATAAG
Source organism: Flavobacteriaceae bacterium UBA2765 (assembly GCA_002352665.1). Taxonomy (GTDB): domain Bacteria; phylum Bacteroidota; class Bacteroidia; order Flavobacteriales; family Flavobacteriaceae; genus Aureibaculum. Next base: position 85,888 of record DEIV01000007.1, on the reverse strand, counting down.
GTGTATAGTATTTAAATCACCATAAAAGACTAGAAAAGCCTCTCCACTAGGTCCAAAAAATATGGCGTCGGCATAATCTTCATCATTGTCAAATTTCCAAAGACCTACAAACTCACTGGCATAATCTGGAGGGGATTGAGGTGTTGAATCATCATCCTTTTTACAAGAGGATAAAATTAAAATAGAGACTAGTAAAATTGAATAAATTGTTTTTAGTTTTTTCATTTTTCATTTTTTTTATTAATATTATTATTCCTAATAAGTATACCATATACTTACTCAAAAGAGTGGTTAGTTCTTTTATAGACTCGCTTCATTTATTAATATTGATAAACCAATAAATGAAGCCTATCTCATCATATAAAAATTTTTATATAAATTCTTTAGAGGACAAAACTAGATGAAGTATGAAATTACAAATTGGACCAATGTGTCAAATGATGGGACTATTGTTTCATTTGTTGTCAGGAGCAGATTTTTTATAGGTATCTCGCCAATTCTTAGGCGTACTATGTAACTGTTTTTTAAACGTTTTTATGAAATACCCGGCGTCAGAAAAACCTATTTGATATGCAATTTCGTTTATGTCTAAATTTGAACTTAAAAGTAATTGCTTTGCTTTTTCAATTCTTATATTGTTAATATAGGCTGTCGTTGACATTTCGGTAAGTGATTTAATTTTTCTGTGTAATTGACTACGACTTAATCCAAGTTCTTGTGAAAGAATCTCAATATTAATATTTTTATCTTTATTGAATACTAAGCTATGTAGCTTATCAATAAAGTCTAAATCTTTAGGTGCTAATAAAGCATTGACCTCTTTTTTAACGTTAAAGTACTTTTTAAAATAACTGGCTCTTATTTTTTGTTTGTTTAAAAGGTTATGAATTACTGCTAATAATTCTTGCTCTTCAAAAGGTTTTTCTAGAAAAGCATCAACACCTATTTTATATCCCTCATTTTTATTTTCTAAGTTAGATAAAGCACTGACCATAATAAAAGGTATGTGAGAGGTTGTCCAATCTTTTCTCAGTTCTTTACAAAGCTGAAAGCCATCCATTATGGGCATTATCGCATCACTCAAAATGAAGTCACAATGATTTTTCTTAACATATTGCAGTGCTGTTTTTCCATTCTGAAAGTAGCTAACATTGTAAGTATTGTCTAAAAGTTGACTATAATATTCCAGCAAACTGGCATTATCATCTACTACTACTAACTGAAATTCTTCTTTTAAGGTAGATGAAGGGTTAGAAGGTAATAATTCTATCTTATTTTCATCGTTAATACTGTCATTACTTTTTTGAATTGGGAGTGTTATAGTAAACGTTGTTCCTTGATTAACAGTACTTTCAACTTTTATTTCACCTTCCATCAATTGGATAATCTCTTTTGTTAAAGACATACCTATACCAGATCCAAGATTATTTTCTAAGTCAAAAGTTTTATAATATCTATCAAATATTCTTGGCAAATGTTCCGCTTGTATACCTTTACCGGTATCACTCACTTTAATGATAAAATTATTTGGTGGTGAAGCTAACAATTCAAGGGTTATAATTCCGTTTGTTGGCGTAAATTTTAAAGCATTTGTAATTAAATTGAAAATAACTTTTTTTAAATTTTGGACATCAATACTAGAAATTAAACTTTCTGTTGAGCTGTTAAGTAAAAGTTCTTTTCTTTGGTTTTTTGCTCTAGATTCAAATAAGGCGATACACTGTTTCAAGAAGATGACAATATCTTTAGAAACATAGTTTAATTCAAATCTTTTTACATCTATAGCGACTAGATCTAACATCTGATTTACTAGACTTAATACTTCTTTTGAACTTTTTTTAATAGTGCCTATTGCTTTTTTTTGTTCTTCAGTTATTTCTTCTTTAGCAAGTAAAGAAGTATTTCCTTTTATTAGGGTTAATGGTGTTTTAATTTCGTGAGATATTTCTGCATACATTTTAGATTTTAAGCTATTGATCTCTTTTAGGTTTTCTAATTTATTTTTGATGATTAATTTATTTTTAAAATGTTTCCAAAAATAAAAAAGTATACTTAAAAGAGTCGATGAATAAAGAATCCAAGCCCAAAACGTATTATAAAAAGCCCTCTTTATAGTTAATGCAAATGATTGTATTGAAGTTGTATAAAGCGGGTTTTCAGCTTTTATTTGAATTTGATAGTTACCATGCGGTAAATTGACAAGCGAAAATGAATTTGATGTCCCTAAATCAACCCAAGAATCGTATAAGCCATTTACTTTATACGAATACGTTGTAGATTTTGGGTTGTAGTAATTTGGTGCATTAAAATGAAATGATAAATTACCATAATTATAAGGTAACACAAGTTTATTTTGAGTTTCTTGGTTAAGTAATTCATCATCAATACCTTTATCAACATGAATTGTTTCTATTTTTAACTTAAGCGTATCTTTATTTGGAAGTTGCAATGTACTGGCATCAAAAGTTACTATTTCGTTTTCAGTACCTAAAAATATTTGATTGTCTTGGCTAAAACCAGCACTCATTAAAAATTCATCAGAGCTTAGTCCCAATTTTTTATTAAAATTGGTAAAAGATTCATCTGAAGGATTAAATTTAAAGAGGCCTGATGAGTTAGTTCCTAACCAAAGAGAGCCTTCATTGTCAGACTCAATAGTTAGTACTTTAGCATCTAAAAGACCATCTTTTCTTCCCCAGTGTTTAAAAGTTGAATTTTTCTCATTATATAGATGCAATCCTCCCTCAGTTGCTAACCAAATATTATCATTTTGATCTTTGTGTATATCCATAATAATATTATTGGTTAAGCCATTTTTTTTATTTCTTATTAAATGCTTTACCGATTTAAAACTATTGTTTTTAGTTATAAAAAGCCCATCAAGTGTTGCAATCCATAGTTCATCATGATGTTTTAAGAGATCGGTAATAACCAACGATTTTAATTTTTGATTACCAATTTTGTTTAAAAAATTTAAAGTTTCATCTTTTAAATTATAATAACCAAAGTTATATTGTCCGGCAATCAAAATTCTATCATTATCAGGTAATATTTTCCAAATATTACCTTCTGCCTTGAAGTCTTTTAGAGCAAAACTTTTAGTTTGACCTGTTTTTAAGTTAATATGCCAAAAATTAGCTTGATCATTTTGATCTTTTCCTGCAGCATATAGATTGTTATTTACTTTTTTAAACGCAGTAATATTACCCTTTAGGTATGTTTTAAGCTCTTTATTTTTGTAATAACTTTTCAGTCCTTTTTCATTGGCTAACCAAAGCACATTGTTTTCAAGTTGAATTTCTCTAACCTTTACATCTTTTACATTTTGCCAACCATTATCTGCATCTCCATAGGTTTTTTTATGATTACTAAGATGGTATACACCTTTTTTTGTGCCAATCCATAAATCTCCTTTTTTAGTTTCATAGTAGCTTAATACTGTATTGTCATCAGATTTGTTACTATATTTAAAAAAGGGAATTAAACTATTTGTTGTATCATCATATCTAAAAATTTCATCTTTTGATGTGATTAATATTCCATAAGATGAAGAAAATAACTTTATTGATCCCCAAAGGGTTGAATTAGAATTATCAAGATTTAATTTATGACTACTTAATTTGTTAATTAAGGAATCTTTAATCTGATATTTTGAAATATATTGATTTTCTAAAACAAAAAAATTATCTGTATTGATTTCAGCAATCGTCTGATGATTTTGTTCGCTAATACTACGAATATGATTAGACTTTTTATTTAATAAAAAAAGGCCATCCTTATTGCTCAAAATCAAATGTTCTTTACCTAGATTAGTTATATTTATATAAAAACTTTTTGATATATACTTGAAACTCTTATAAGGTTTTTTAGCCATTAGCAAACCTCTATCAGAAACTACCCAAATTTTATCGTTAGATATAACAATTCTCTTAACTACGGTTGGTTGTTCACCTTCGATTAAAAAATTTTTGTCAAAGGTATGTTTGTACGGATTAAATTTTTGCAAACCACCTCCAATGGTTCCCAACCAAAAATTACCTGTTTCATCCTTTACTATATTACGTACCCAATTACTTGCAATACTATTATTGTCAAATGGCTTGTTATAATACTTTTTAAAATTTATTCCATCAAATCTATTAAGACCATTTTGCGTGCCTAACCAAAGATACCCGTTATCGTCTAATTGAAAACAAGAAACCCAATTAGAAGATAAACCGTTTTCAGCATTATAATTTTCGCCAGTTTCATTTTGTCCCAAACCTTTAGTAAGACAAAAGAATGTAAGTGTTATACAAATTAATATTTCTATTCTTTTATACTGAACCATTCAAAAGTTTTGATTTTAAAAATTTCTAACAAAAACAATAAGTACACCATTGCATACTTTTAATATAACTATAAAAATACATTAGTGTTCGATAAAACTTTTTAAAAGTGGGATTTCCATAGATGGCTTTCACACTCTATTTATATATTGATTTTCATCACAAGATTTCGATATGAACAAAAATACACACTTTAGCGGAACACCAATGATAAAACAGTTAATAAATAATCCTGAGACAGAGTCATCAGAGTATTCTATGTCTTGAAAAATAGAGACAAAGGGTCTTGTTATTATCAAAATTAACTGAATCTAAACAAGAAAAGTTGTCCTTTTATTCTCTTGGATTTCTCGAATATCTTCAAGCAAAGATTTAATATATAAAAACTTAAAATTTTATTAATGTTTTTTAGTAAAAATTGTATATTTGCCCACCTTTAAAAAGGTAAAAAAAAAACAAAAGTTCTTATCAAATAAGTTACCTAGTGAATGTATTAAGACGTAACTTTTTGATTATTAAAAATATAGTGTGGTTTGACAATATTCTGCCATCACGACAAACTAAAGCTATTGGTATACGTTGAAAGTTCACTTTCTCAAGAAAATTATAAGCTTTGTTACAAATTAAAATTTCATTCATGATTAGCAAAAACTAATCATAATGGTGGCATAGCTCAGCTGGATAGAGCACCTGCCTTCTAAGCAGGCGGTCCTAGGTTCGAATCCTAGTGCCATCACAAAAAATTAATTACAAGCGAGTTTCAAAATGAAACTCGCTTCTTTTTTGATATAAAGAGAAATGATTTTTTGTTCAAAACCAAAACCTCTATTTTTCAATCTATTTTGCTATAATTAAAATTCTGCATTTTTATTCCAATTGAAAACATCAACAGCTTTCCAATTATTTTCTCTTTGTTGATACCAAATGGTTACATTATCATCTTTATTTATCCTCCATGTAACCTCTTTTATTGAAATGGAATCTTTTGTATACTCTTCTTTTGAAATATAATGTTCAAGATTACCTCTAAACTCTGGTAGACTACCATCCATTATAAATATTTCTTGAGCTATTGGTGCACCAAAACTTTGATTAATCTGCTCTAATGTCTGCTCTTTGAGGTAACTGTTAATCAAACGGCTAAAATTATATGGTCGTAACTTCCCTACTGATTTACCAATATACTGAAATACATCTGTTGTAGTATACTCTTTATTATTTGTATGATCTATACAATTCCAATTATAATATAAGTATTCTGCCCTAGGTGAACGTACAAAAATTGAATCAAGCTTTATGTTTTTTAATTTTTCTTTAAACATACTTTTATCATAGGGTGAAATATTATTGAAAATAGTATCCATATTTACAATTATATTATATACAGTATCTTTATTTTTTAATAATACAATCTCAATTTCATTTTGATAACAAATTGCTACATCTTGTCCATTAGCAACAGTGATTTTTTGATCTTTTAGTGGATAGACACTAATGATAGAAGTATAATCTGAATTATACATTGCTAATTTTTTCTTTGTAGTTGTTGGTTTGCTATCACAGTATATAGTATCTAATACTTTAACTTGTTTTATATCTATAGTTTGTACTTTATCTTCCTTTTTACAAGAATAAAAGCATATCATCAATAATATGAATAGTGTTTTTTTCATATATTTCTAAATAATAGTTTTTAAGTAATTTTTTTATGGTTAAATAAATCAAAAGTAGCATTGCTTATTTATAATATTCATTCCCTAATTTATCTATATAACCTTCTCTTCCGTCTGGTAATTCAAATGAAGCTAGATTATATTTAAATGGGTTAAGTTTTTTATACTTTATTTCTGTTTTTTCAAAATAGCCAAATAGCCCATTACACTGAACTTTTAGACTCGAAATATCAATAGTATCAAAAACATATGTTTTTTTGTTTTTCCGTATTCCCATACTATTTTCATATACAATAATAATTGTTTCCGGATAATAGACATTTTCATTAAATTCTATGCTTTTAGTTTTATCTAAAAAATAGATATCTTTACTATTTAACTTTGGTATAGAATCTGTATTTTGCCATGTACTACCATAATTACCACTATGCCCTTCAAGCTTTTGAACTAAATAATAATCTTCTTTTTCTTCTATTTTGACTTTCCAACCAGAAACGTTACCACAAAATTCCAACATCTCTGGTTTTGGTACTTGGCTTAGTTTATTTAATTTTAAATCGTAAAATTCTATTTCTAATGCATCATTCAATGCTTGAAACCCGCCATTAATTCTAGAAAAGTGTTTCATTTTTTTTAATAAGACTTTATGATTATCGTCTTTAACGGTATATGTTTTATCATTTTTATTCTGAAAAAGATTTACATTAGTGTATAGTACGCCTGTAAATAAAATACTGTCTTTATTAACTTTAGTGATATGAAGTGTATCTTTTGGCTTTAGGTTTGTATCACACTTGGTAAAATCATTCGCTTTATTTTCTTTATTTTGAGTTGTACAACTATAGCCTATACATAGTATAGTTAGTAGTATTAATAATTGTTGTATTTTATTCATAATTGATTATAAAAAAACCAAGTTATTATTAAAAAAACTAATAAGTTGTAAGGTGATAAAAATAAGTGGTGTTTTATTATTATTCATATTAGTTAAGCTTCATATTTATTTTATCAATAAGTTCTTGGGTTACTTTATACTTTGTATTTGTTTTTTTAGCCATTTTTATGGCATTTTTAGCAACTTTTAAGGCTTGTTTATACTTACCTGTTTTATATAATAAAGCGGCATAGGTATCTGTGTTATAGTAATTTTCACCTAATTCAATAGAACGTTGTACCCATTTAATGGCCAAGTCAAGTTTTACTTTATAGGTTTCTTCTTCATAAATTTTCCAAGCAAGTGAATTGAGTTTATCACTATCATTCCAAGCATCATCTAATGATACATTATGCTCTGCTTTTTTACCTTCTATATATTCAACTGTGTTAATGAGTTCTCCCTTGGCATTATATTCATTTACAGTGCCTGTTCCATTTTTTAATGTACCTATATTTAATGCATTTCCTTTGGCATCAAAACAGGAATTGACCTTCATTAGCTTTTTATAATATTCCCAAATTTGAGTTTTATACAATTGCCCATTTTCATGATATAATTTAAACTCACCTTGAGGTATTTCATCATTGTAATGGGCAAGAAGTCTTAATTGTCCGCTTTTATAATAATATTTCCATTCTCCAGTTCTTGTTCTCTTTTTATAGTACTGTCTTACTTCTTTTAACTGCCCAGATTCATAATAATATCTCCATTCTACCAACTCATCTCTCTGATAAAGTTCAACCGATTCTAGATTTCCATTATCAAAATACTTCCATTCTCCCATTACATATTGAGAGTTGTATTTATATTCCGTAGCATCTTTTATTTTGCCATCTTCTTTATACCAAATAAATTTACCATCTCTATCTCCTTTGATAAATTGCCCTTGTGCTTTTAATTGTCCACTTTCATAATATAATTTCCATTCACCATCTTCTTTACCATCTTTATAATTCTTTACTTCTTTTTGTTGCCCATTTTCATAATATAATTTCCATTCGCCAAATTCTGAACCATTGTCTGAAGACCCTATAGCTCGTATTTGTCCGTTAGGATAAAAACTAGTTTTGTGTAAATTTTTAAAATCTCCATCTTTTATTTGCGTACGTGACATTAAAATTTGATCATCATCATATTCTGTCCACTCTCCATGAATTTTATCATTTTTATACGGAGTTAATTCTTTTAAAATTCCGTTTTCGCGATATGCTTTCCAATTGCCTTCCTTGTTTCCATTACTATAGTTGCCTTTTTCTTTAATTTTTCCATTTTCATAATAATCTAAATATTCTCCATGATACTTATCATCTTTGTAATGGCTGGTACTCATTAATTGTCCGTTCTCATAATACATCTTCCATTTACCATCTTTATTACCAAGAATATATTTACTTTTCCTTTTTATTTGTCCATTATCATAATAGCTTTTCCAGTTACCTACTTCAATACCATTACTATATTTCCCAGAAAATTGTAATTGCCCGTTATTATGATAGTATTTGTATTTTCCTGTTCTCTTGTCATTTTTATAGTGTTCTGAAAAGTGCAATCTTTCTTCATCGCCCAGATAGTGTTCCCATTTTCCTGTTTTCAAACCCGCTTTATAATGTGCTATTCTTTTTAGTTTTCCGTTTTCATAACTTTTACTTTCCCCAGATTTTTTATTGTTTTTTCGTTTCCCAATAGACATATAATGACCATCAAAATATACATTAAAATCATCTGGATTTTCAATGCGTACTTCAAAAACATGTCTATAATCATAAGATTCGGTAAAGGCAACTTTTGAAATACCGGTGTTTTTGGTTTTTAAGATTTCATTTTCTTGCTTATCAAAAACTTTAAATTGAGCAACATTACCTTTATCAAAAGTAATACTAAGTCTAGGTTTATCATTAGAGTACCAAAGCCATCCTCCATCTTTTTTCCCATCACTATATTGTCCTGTACAGTATAATTTATCATTATTATAATACCATTTTCTTTGACCTACAGGTTTTCCATCTTTATAGCTCCCAATTGCTTTTAAAGCTCCATTTTTAAAAAACCATTTCCATTTGCCATCTTTTTCTCCATTTTTGTAAAATCCGAGTTCGCCTAATTGTCCAATAGTATAATACCATCTCCATTCACCATTTGCAATCGTAGCTTCTGCATCTGTATTAACATTGACTAATTCTTTATTCAAATAGCCATCAAAGACATATGCTGTGAATTTTTCGTCATTATTTTCAATTTCAATTTGAACCCAATTTCCTTTTACTAATTTACTACCGTCCCATAATTCATGGGTAAAGTCAGTTTTATTCAATACTTTTACTTTTGCACCAAAATCTAACACTTTTATTTTTTCACCAGAAAAATAGGGACTGTTACGTGCATTTAGTCCGTTTTTGGCAATTATATAATAGTAATCATCTTCTTGTTTAGGATTCATTAAAACCAAACTATCATTTTGAAACTTGTATTTTTCTATATTGATAAAATAATTATGTTTTGAATCATCTTCATAACCAGTATGCCCTACAGTATTTTCTATCCAAATTTGATTTAATAGATTCTTTGATGTTATTATTTTTCTTGTATCATATTCGCCCTCTTCGCCATGTAAAGATATTATTTGCAAACCGTTTATGAGTTGGTCTTTTTTTCTAAAAAACAAAATAGTATTGTCTGTATGACAACAATCTCCATCCCCAATAGGTATTTTCATTGCTTCATCTATTGCATCTATATTTATGTTGTTTAACGATTTTAACTTTGTATAATCACGCAGTCCCAATATTTTCATACTGATTTTCGAAACTATTTTACTCATTTTTTCTATTAAAAAAACAGAAAACACTTGAGTACCAGAACTGTTATATTGAGTTGTGCCAGTTACGTAGGTATACGCTCTATCACTAGATCTTTTTATTTCAGCAATTTCAAAATCATTTGTTACCAATGTTTGTAGTTTTGATTTTTCATAAACACCTATTGGATCTGTTATTTTTGGAACACGAGCTTTCTTTTTACTGGTGGCTACCTTTATTGTATTTTCTTCTATATAAAAGACATATTCTTTGTAATTGTATGTAAAAGCAAAGGGATGTTCTGCATCGTGTTCAGGCACTATCTTAGAAAGTTCTTTGCTTTCTATATTATACCGCCAAATACAAGCAAGACCGCTTGCATAATTATCAAAATATAAGATTTTATCATCTAGAGACCAAGAAAGGTTTCCTATATAAAACCCATTTTCAAAACCTTTAGTTACAAATTCTATTTCTGTTATATCAGTTTCAGAATATATAATACTCAATTCTCCGTTAATTGCTTCGGCAGAAGCAGTGCGAGTATGATTATCGGTTCTATAAAAAGTATCTATATATCCTTCTAAATATCCTGCATCTTCTACTTTTGATTTTTCACCAAGTTTATACTTGAATTTATAATAATAGCCAGAATCATCTGTGCTATCACTGTCAAAATAGAGATATCCACTCTTCATTATCACTTCATTATCACTATATGCACTCCAACTCTCTGCATCTTCATATTCGGTAGTAAATGAAAACACCTTGTAAGGTTTATGGTCAGCATAATCAACTTCATAAACTTCAATGCTATTGTCTCCTATTTCATTTTGGATAAACACAAAATAAATATAAAAGATACTTGCTTTTGCTTCATAGGCTAATACCTTTATTATCGTTCCTTTTTCAATAGCTAATAATTCTTTTTGTTTCCAAGGAACTTTGCTTATTGGTTTTGCAACACCTTTGTTTTCAAAAAGTAAAGGGTTTATGGCTTGCATTTCTTTGTGTACTTGTATAAAGCCTTCATCAAATTTTTGATGCTGTGCCTTTACATTTATAGCAATAAACAATATTGTTAGTGTTACTAGTGCTTTTTTTATAATATCTACTGTCATTTGTTGACTTTTTCCCTTTTAATAGCTGTTAATTTTTTCCTTAATTAACCATCAAAAACATAAATGGTAAGTCTATATTTTTTTTCATTTCAATATTAGATTTCATATCAATAACCTATTTATTAAGCAATTATTGTCATTTTCCATTTCAAAATTAGTTTGTAAAGAGCTATAACTAAAGTACCAATATATTTATGTAAGTTGTTAGTTTATATTCGCTTGAATTGATGAGCATAAAAAAACCGCAATAATGCAGTTTTTAGATTTTGGAATAATCTTCTAAAATTAATATTTTTTCATTTTCAAATGTATCAGTTCAATAAGCTTTGTTGTAGAACTGTAATCATACTCCTCTTTTTTTGCAATTTTTATAGCTTGTTCAGCATTAGTTAATGCTTGTTTAAAGTTACCCGTTTTATATAGTAAAGCTGCAAAAGTATCAACATTATAGTAATTTTTATCTAACTCAATGGAACGTTGTATCCATTTTATAGCTTTTTTTAGTATTTCATTATCGGTTTCATTTTCATAGGCATTCCATGCTAAGTTGTTGAGTTGGCCTGAATTATTCCAGTCAAACTCTTCACCATTTACATATTCTGTTATAGATATTAACTCACCATCAGCATAATACTTTTTTACGGTACCATTACCATCTTTTAAGGTGCCTTTATCTAAAGGCATTCCCTTATCGTCAAAATAAGAAATGACCTCCATTAATTTATTCTCTTTCCACAATTGCACCTTTTCGATTTGCCCGTTATCATAAAAATCAGTCCAATTTCCATGCTTTTCATCATGTTTATAATAACCTATTTCAAAACAAACCCCATTCTCTTTACATGAATTCCATTCGCCATGGAGTCTGTCATCTTTATAATTTTTTGTAATAACTACTCCTGTACTATAATGCTCTTTCCTTAACCCATTTAGTTTTCCATTGCTAAAGTTTTTTATTGATTTAATCTGCCCATTAGCATTAAACATCTTCCACTCTCCAGTTTCTTTTCCATTTTTGTAATATTCAATGGAATAAATACTACCGTAGTAATCATAAAATTCCCATTTGCCAGTCTTAACTCCGTAATTATAGTTTTCAATTTTCTTTATTTTCCCATCTTCATCGTAGTATTTCCATTCTCCATTTTTAAACTCTTTTCCATTTTTACAGATTGAAATTCCTATAAGTTTTTCATCTGAATGGTACTTTTTCCATACGCCAATCTTTTCACCATTATCATCATAACTTCCTGCTAACATAATCCTTCCATTTAAATGATAAGTAGTTGATTTTCCTATTAAAAACCCGTTGATAAAATTTCTAATTCTTCTTAATTTTCCATTGCTATAATATTCTTTCCACTGTCCCGTTTGATGACCTTTTTCATAACTACCTACAGATTCTAACTGACCATTTTCAAAATACCATTTCCATTCACCTATCTCTTTTTCGTTTTTTAAAGTTCCTATTTCTCTTAATTGTCCATTTTTATAATATGCTTTATGATTTTGAGCATTCAAAAAGTCAACTACTAGACAAAATAATATTATTATGAAAATATTTTTTTTCATTTTTTACACTTGCTGTTTTCAAAATTATAATTTGATTCTTTTCATACTATAAAATTAGTGAGAATTTGTGCTTTAATAATAAACTAATATATATTTGTTAGGAGTTAATGTAAATTTGAATACCTCAGAAAATTCTTCTTGATTGTATCCTGAAAAATGTATTAAAACTAAAAGAATAAATAGGAAGGTTTTATTTTTTTTCATGACTTAAAAATTTTATTGGGATCTTAAATTTTTCTCTACTAATTACTTCTCCTTTTGAGTAAATATTATTTTTAGTTATTAATAAATCTTGATTGACAACTTTAACATCGATACTCTCAAAATTCTCAATTAGTTGATTTTTATAAACTAAATTTTTACCATCAGTAAGATAATTTGTAGGCTCTCCATCTGACATTTTTAAAACTTTAAGCTTCGCTATATTCAGTTTTTTACTTTCGTTAAAATCAATCAATATTTTATCATCAGCAATATAATCACGTCCAAAAGCTTTAATTGTTTTTAAGCTATTAATATTAAATTTTTTCTGTTCTAGTCTTGAATGACTTCCATAGAGTTTTCCTTTATAATAATATTTTTCTCTACTAACAAATTGATAATTTTCTCTTTCTAGATTTTGGTAAGCCTCTTTATTAGAGTCCCAAATCTTTACTTCATTTATTCTAGTTACGTACCAATTATCATCATATAGATAATAACCATCTTCAAATTCGAAAATAGTACCACTAGGGTTTTCGAATTCCATTTTCGAATCTTTTTTATCAAAATAGAGTATTCCATTATCAATATCAAAATGATACTCATTGTATTCAGTATCTCTTAACAATCTTATTTTTGAAAATTCTTTTTCTAAACAATACAATTTTTTTCTTTTATTTTCACTATTGCAATCAATTTTTTCAAAAGTATAATTAGATTGGTAGCGATGATAAACGTTAAGACCATCAGAAAGCACTATTTTTCCGTCATACTCATCAATCACTAATTTCTGTATTTTACGGTAATCTAAATTGAGTTCTTGCAACTGACTGTGTAGTGTATAAACTTTTTTATTTATTACACAATAATCATCAGTAATACTAATTTCTGGGTTTGCAACGCTATCTTGAATTTTAATATACTCGATACGGTCAATTTCTCCACCATTATCAACACTGTAAATATTGGAGAAATAAAATCCATTTTTATCCATAAAGTAATTTCCTGCAATTAGTTTTATACTCTTAAAATCTAATTTTTGAGTTTTATCAATTTTATAAAACCCATAAATATCAGCAAAAAACAATTCTTTCCCTTTTGTGAAAAAGTGACTTTCTAAATGGGTATATTCTTTTAAATCTATAATTTTATTTTGTGCAAATAGCCTTCTATATAAACCGTTTTTATCAAAATACAATGCATCTTTTTTTGTAGCTTCTTTCCAAGACCTTCCCAATTCAATGGCTTGTAGTGTATTTGTATCGAAAGCCTGATCTTCAACCAATAATACTTCCTTACCAATTATATATAGACAAGTAGTTTTAAAATTCACTTCAGGTATTTCAAAATAACCATAGCATTCTGCATGGTAATTCTCGTCACTACAATCATAATATTCTAGTCTGCCAATTTTTTTATTTTTTAGCGATATGCCATAATCACCTATACTATATTCAGGTTGCACCATACTTTTTTCAGCTTGGGCAATTACATATAGATTTGAAATAACTAACATTATTATCAAGTGTACGCTAACTAAACTTTTCATTCTATTTTTTTTAAAGTAATTTTTGTTATTGGTGTGGAAGTCTTGGGATTTATTAGTTGGTTGTTTTGGTCGAATAGGTAATAAATATTTTCTTGTGTATGCATTTGTATACTCTTTTCTATATAATGGTATTTTTGAAAATATATAAAATATTTATCTAGTAGCACCTTATTTTGGTCAGTACTCATAAGTTGCATTTTATTATCTGAACCAATCGCGTATAGCAAAGATGGGCAGACAAAACCTATTTCTTTATTGGGTAATTTTACTTTAATTTTATTTTTTGAATCCAAAAAATAGTAAGTTTTTATGTTTTCACTATCTGTTACATAAAAATAGTTTTCAGAGTAGTTTCTCCCGGATGAGCTGTATAAAAATGAGATATCACTAGGAATTTGAAAAAGCATTTTACCGTTTTTATCTATAAATTCAGTTTTATCATTAAATCTATGAACATACATGTTTTTAGCAGGAGAAATATTTCTAATCCTCACATCAAAAGACAAGGAATCTCTTTGATTTTCTATATACAACTTTAATGATTTAACATTGCCCTCTAGAACCTGACGTTGTTTTGTATTTGATTGCAAATATTTGTTTGTACGTAGTAGCTCAATATATTTTAATGCATTGTAAATATTCTCTCGTTTTTTTAACCCTTTAATTAAAAGATATGAATTTTCAAAATATCCTAATCTTTTTAGATAACTATCTTCAGCATTTTCTATAGTAATATTTGTTATACCATACTTTTCATCTAAAACCTCTCCTTTTTCATTGTAAAATTCTTCTTCAAGAACTTTCCCTCTATAATAGCTACTGTAATTATAAGGTGCAGAATATTCAAGATAATTATCTTCCATCTTCAATAGTGAAAATCCTTTTTTTTCAACTCCAATCTCATTTATATTAAAACGTAATGTATCAACTTTTGTTAGATATTTTACTGTAATATGTAAATCAATACTGTCAACATGTTTCAATAGAGGAATAGGAATGGGATTGAGTTGAATACCATAATTATCTAATTTTATTGGCACATTCTTTTCTTGAGAATCGTGATAATAGATATTTGTAATATTAGCTTCTCTTTTTGAATCAAAATTTAAAAAATAAAATGGGCTAATTGTTTTATCGGAAGAAAAATTATAAACAGTACTTCCATTATTTCTTCCAATCATTTTTATAGCATGTGTTTTATTTTTGAAAATTTGTTCAAAATAGACACCATTTTGTAAAGTATCTCTATACATGAGATGGTTATTATTTACCAAATTT
Source organism: Flavobacteriaceae bacterium UBA2765 (assembly GCA_002352665.1). Classification (GTDB taxonomy): domain Bacteria; phylum Bacteroidota; class Bacteroidia; order Flavobacteriales; family Flavobacteriaceae; genus Aureibaculum. Next base: position 70,434 of record DEIV01000007.1, on the reverse strand, counting down.
AAATAGGTATCCTCTTTAGTTATTGTTTTTTCATCTTCAGTTTTATATCGTTTTTGTAATGAATTAAAAAGTGAATCTTCTTTTTTGAGCCATTGATTATAATTCATTATAATCTTTTCCTTATTATTAGCGTAATAATGATAATTCTCTTCATAAATATTCTTTATCTCTTGAAGTGAAAGTGTATCCAACTTATGAATATTTTCATCAATACGCTTAACCAAGTAATCTGCTTTGCATAACTTTTATTGTTCGGCTATCATGCTTAAAGTTATTTCTTGTGATATAACTAGTGTACAAGATAGCATTGAATAAATTATAAAATATAGATATATTATGTATTTCATTATTTCTCGATTAGTTTTTTTCTTTAGTAAGAATTAATTTGTTTTCTGATTTTGAAATTATAAAGACAAATTTTTAGAATTTAGTTTTTCTGTTGACATATTTAATCCATTAGGTAACATCTCTGTTTCTACAATTATTTCAATTTTATTAGGGCTAAATAATTTATATCTACCAATATTCATTCTTCCTAATTCTTCATCATTACCACAAGGTGCTGTATAACGACTTGTAAAAGTCATAGTGTCTGTAAATGTTGTCAGGTATCCTGCAAATTTTTTAGGAATAACTTCTTTAAGTTGGAATGTTTCAACATCAGTTCCAAAAATTTGGTTTGACTCCCACCTATTTTCAGTTAATAAATCTTTCATGTCTTTGTGGGTATTTACAAAAGTATTTTCTTTTGTCTATTGAGCTGTAGCTGAATAGCATATTACTAAAGCTAAGATCATTAAAATTGTGTTAATCTTCATTATTATTAATTTTATCTTTATTACAAATTACATAAACACCAACTTCTTTATAATCTCTATTACTTTTCATTCTCTTACTTAATGAAATAAATGCGATATCAATTTTTCTTGTATGATCTCCGTAATTGTTTGGAGGGGCATATATAGAAATATCCGGATCAAAGCCAAAACTTGATTTAAATGTATAAGATTTGAAATGCAAGAGACTTGAATTATGCCATAAAGAAAAATAACCAGTACCATTCCAACCTGATCTACTAGTGTTATTGATATCATAAAAAGATTTAAATTCTCGAGATTCTCCTACAAATTTTTGTAGATATATATAACTATTTATATCCTTCCATTTATGAAATGGTTTAATCTTGTCTTCTAAGACTAGAAGCCAACTTGTAGTTTTTGTTTTATGTTTATAAAATTTTTCAGGATTTGAAAAATAATCTTCATAACCTTTTTTAGATTCAAAAACAATCCAACTATCTTCAATTTTAAGATAACAATTTACTTTTTTGTTCTCATAATCACCATCATATTCAATAATTTCAGCTTTTTCAACAAAATAATTAAAATCAGCACTTGCAATACTATCAAAATTTATTATCTGTTTATATTCTTTCTTAGCTTTGCTTCCTGACTCTACCCAATCTACATAATGATCTTCTTCAAAATAGATGCCGATAGGACTCATCCCGTTTTTAGAACTTAAACTATCTATTACTTGTCCTTTTTTATCAATTTTCCATAATGCGTACCAACCTTGATTATTTCTATCATAATCTGAATCTCTTATCGTTATAATAAATTCTTGAGTAAGAGTATTAAACAAAATTTTTTGATCTAACTCACCGTCAATAATTTTTTTAATTTGATAGTCTTCAGAATCAACTTTATTTTCTGATAAAAATGAATATTCATTAAAAGAATTTGATAAAAATGCCTTTGCAATGGAGTTACGTACCACACCTACATAGTTGTAAAGCAGCATTAACACCAAAAAAAATATGGCAATTATTATTATTTTTTTCATTACTTATTATTTATGTAAATGATATATATAGTTTCAATTTATTGATCTATTGGTTTAAAATAATATTGTTCTCTATATGAGTTGCCATCAGCAAAAATGAATATATTCCCATTAGAAATTTAATAATCATCAATAACTAGATTGTTGTTAGAGAAGCCCAAACGAAGTCTAGAAATAAGTGCTTCGCCATAAATTATTGGAAAAAGCGGTGGTATTTCAACTCTTTCTTTATAATGAAAATATTCATAATAACCTCTTTTACGAAGTTTACTCTTGAATATTTTTGTTTTTTGAATTTGTATACTATCCATATAGGTGACTAATAAATTTTTATCAGTATTTAGTTTAAATGTTATAGGATCTGTTTGAGACTTCTTTACATCACGAAGTCTTAAAAGTGAGGCAATAGTTGTTTTACATTCATCAGAAATATCAGATGATAAACCTGGAATAGCTGTTCTTGTTTTATAAAAACTATTTATAAAGGTTGCTGAAAAATTATTATCCATCTTTTTATAATTTGTTTTACTTACTTTTAAGCCAGTGCCACATGAAACAAAAAAGAATAAACAGGTTATAATCAAAGTCACTACTGCAATCATTTCATGTAAATTTACATGCATTTTAAATATATATTTCTTTAGTTGTATTTCCTTTTTTGTAGGCTGTAACAGTCCAAACAGCAAGGATCATGGTAATTATTGCACCTAAAATAATGGTATTTGTTGTACCTAGAGTTTCTGCCAATGAAAGTAACATTTTCTTCACACCACTCCTACGCCCAGTTGTGTCAACTATTTCTCCTTTCTCAACATGTAGAGCATCAATATAAATTAGAACAAATAGTAGTATTGACATTGAAGTGGCTATAAGTTGCGTTTTATATGATTCAAAGCTCTTTATTTTAACTAGGTCTTTTCTTAAGTGAGTCTTAGTTATTATAAAATTTAAAACTTCATTAAATTCTTCTAGTGTATTAAATTTTAAGTAGGTTTTTTTATTCTTATCGTTTTCATTAAAAAAGATTTGAAAAGCATTCTCTTTTGTAAAAGGTACAACTTTTAATATTTTTTCATATTCAATTTGATGAATTGTATCTAAGATTCCTTTTTTAGCAGAATTGAGTTTTTCTAAAAAGTAGTCTTTTGTTTTATAATCTTCATCTGTAATTCTAATATAATTATTAGTAATTAAGATGTTTTTTATTAATGCTGTTGGGTTAATGATGAACTTATCCATTGTCTTTAAATTTTATAATGATTATTTATTCCAAAGATTAAACGTTGAGATATTTACTTTCGGATTCACTCTCTTTACTTCGTCTAAAAAATCTGGAAAATTACTATTCCAAAAAAAGTAGTTATGTTTAAATGTATAGCTAACTTTCTTATCATTACATATTGCTATAACTCTCCATTTGCAAACATTATTATTTACAGTGCTTGTCTTGGTAACTTCTAATATATCTAGAAATGGTATTGCAATTGTTTTTTTTGTCATATCATTAATATAGTAGAAAAAAGCTTCATCAAAATAATAATTTTTAGCAGCTATTTTTTTTAATTTATCAACATTAATAGGTGATGTATTAGAAAAGAAAATAGCATCATTCCTTAAGTTATTTTTCTGTTGTTTCTCTTTCAGAAAAGGTAATATAATATTAAAAATAATGATAAAAAAATATAGTAATGTAAATGGAACTATTGTTAGAATAGAGTAATCTGTTTGTAAAACAAATACAACAAGCACTAATAAAACAACTGTATAAATAATTAGTCTTTCTACATTTATTAAGGCACTTTTTTTTTCTGAATTAATCATACTCTTTATCATTATGTGTTTTTCACATTTTACAATGATAAAAATAATCTGTAAATTAGAGTAAAGGAAGGGCTAATCAATATTCGTTAGCACTGGATGTATATTTGTAGCAGTTTTTAAAACTACACCTATTTTATTAATTTTTAAACTAAAACTTAAAAGTAAAATAAGGATAATCAATACGCCTTGGAATGGAATTGTTATGAAAACAGCAGAATTAGATACTTTATGCATCTTGCGATTAGTATTTCTAATAATTTCAATATTTTCTGAAGCTTCTTTTTTAAGAAACTTTATGCTAATTGACTCTGCAATATTACGCTCTTTAAGTCTTAGAAATGTTTATTATTTATTATATGCAATATTTGTGTTGTTTATGTTTATAATCCACGAATTGACTTGTGAGCATAATATGGCAAGCAATAAGAGTTGAATAGTTATAAGGTTTGTTTTGGGTTTAATCTTATAAATAATTAAATTAGGAATAAATAACAATGTAAATTAAATATGCAATTAGTGATAGTATTATCAAAGTACCTTTAGCCAACATTCCACTAGATAAACTTGCTTTTTCTTTATTTTTTAACTCATCATAAATAGCAAAAATAAGTACTGAAATTAAAGGTATACCAGCCAATAATTTTTGTGTTTTTCTTTCAAGTATTAATGTGGCAACTAATAAAATGAGAGTACCAATTGCGGCAAAATTTTTTAATAGTGTATCATTTATTTTATATTTAGTATCAAAGTTCTGTATCCCAGTGTACGTTTTATTTTTAATCTTAGATTCTAACTCTTTGAAGTTTGTCAATTCAACAGGAATAAATAATTGCTTTTTTGGAGATTTTATTAAAATTCCTTTTTTAGTATGTTGCAGGGTTTTAATATTTCTAAAGAAAATTTCAATGTCTTTACCATTTGGTATCTCTTTTCTAATAGCATCATCTTCTAGAATGAATTTAGTTTCTAATAATACTTTTGATACTGCTTTTCTACTTGAAAAAAAACCTCCAACTAACATGAAAATCCCAACGCTAATCATTATGATTAACGTAGATGGTTTTTCCATTTCCTTTTCGCCTTCAATATGATTTATTATAAAATACATCGCAATCAAAACACTTATAAGTATGGGATAAATAGAAAGTGTTTGCCTTATTGCTAATTTTTTTATGGATGCTTTAGAAAATGCATAAATATTCATTTTATTAAACTTTTACTTTTTAATAAGTTATAAAAATCTTTGGCATAAGATGAAGTTGATAAACGAATAGAATCTTTGAGTCCTTGTTTTGTATATATTAAATCATCCCAAAAATAATATCCATTTTTATCTTTAGCGTAAGGACCAGCCCCTTTTAAGGTCTCAAAAGTTCTGTAATCTACTTTTTCTAAAATCCCAGCTCTTTCACCATAAATATGATCTTTATCTTTTGCATAACTATCGCCTAAAACTCTAAAAGTGGCATAATCTACTCCTTCATATATAGAGAATCTACCTCCTCCAGCCATATCATAATAGTGATAGATATTTCGTTTATCCTTATAAAAAGTACTCCCTAAATGTTTGAAAGTTGTTGTGTCTATTATAGATTTTAAAGGCTTACTATCTTCATCGCAACATAAGTATGTGCGGTAAGCAGTCGTATAGCCATTATGACTAATTCCTACCACCATATTAAACTTAAAGCCAATTTCATTATCTTTATTTATATATAGACCACATTTTAATTTTTTCCAATTTAATACCGTATTTGTACTGTCAATTTTAGCCAAATACTTTTTTAGATCGTTATCAGAATCTGTATTGCTATCTGATTTTACTGTTTCAATTTCTTTTTTTGAATTGGTCTCATTTAACTTCTTTCCTAATTCAAAAGTGGGACAAGAGTTTAGACCAAACAATGCAAGAAATAAGATTGTTTTTATAATATGTATAATGTTCATAATGCTATTATAATTTGTTTTTTTAATAACCCAAACTGGGTTTTGCTCTCCTTCTTCATACCCACTTTGAAAATATTGAATCCATTAATCAATTAAAATTCTAGGGCTTTCAGAAGTAAATATAACTCTTTCTTACGTTAGAACATTTAAGATTTTTTACTTAATGTTTGTTAAGTGCTAATAATAAATTAATTGTTATGTTAGTAGTAATTTTTTAATACTAAACTAGATGCTTAAACGTTATCAAATTGAATTTGATTAATAAAATATGGTTATTTTATTAATTTTATAAATTGCAATAATTAAGACATTTATTTATGACTCAAAAAGAAAGGCTTATTATAGGAGAAGGGAAAATTAGTGGTTACCTCTCCATTTTTTTAGCAATACTATGTTTAGGAGCAACAATTAGTGCTTATTTTCCAGAATATTTAACTACAGCAGATTTTCGTGAACTTTACAAACCAAACTATATTAAGTTTACATTTTTAATTGTTTTAACCTTGTCTTTCGGATTTGCTCTTGCAAGTTTTATTTTGAGTAAAAAGACAAAACTAGGTTTTTTTGCAATATTATTAATTGGAACTTCAATTCTATTAGCATCTGGACTTCCAGCATATCAAGAAATTGATTCTAAATCCTTTACAATTGGGCTAGATTGGCTTTTGTTAGATATACTTATCTCTGCAGTTATATTTATTCCTATAGAACTATTCTTACCAAAAAAACCTGAACAAACAAAGTTTCATGAAGAGTGGAAAACTGATTTAGTTTACTTTATAATTAGTCATTTATTAATTCAAATCACTGGGGTTTTAGTTCAACTACCAGCTGCCTTAGCATTCTCAAATATTGGTTTAGCAACATTTCAGGAATCTATTCAAGGTATTTGGTTTATTCCTCAATTATTTCTTGCATTATTTGTTTCAGATTTATTTCAATGGTCTGGTCACTATATATTTCATAAAATACCATATTTATGGCGTTTTCATGCAGTGCATCATTCAACAAAAGATATAGATTGGTTAGCTGGCTCTAGAACTCATTTTGTAGATATGATTGCTGTTAGAGCGATTTCTTTTTTACCATTATATGTATTCGGATTTAGTGCTTCAGTTTTTACTACCTATATTATTATTGTTTCTATTCAAGCTGTATTAGCTCATGCCAATACACGTATTAATTTTGGTTTTTTTCGTTATGTCTTTGTAACACCACAGTACCATCATTGGCATCACTCTGATGACCCTAAGGCTTATGACAAAAATTTTGCAATTCACTTTCCATTTATAGATATGATGTTTGGTACCTATTACCCAATTGGGAAAGCCTGGCCTGAAAGTACAGGACTTGGAGATGTTAAATTTCCGAAAGGCTTTGTTAGACAATTTATTTTTCCTTTTGTAAAAAATCCTGTAGATAATAATACTATTGATGATCCGAGTAATAGATAAACTTTATTAATTTCTTACAACCTGTTTTATACCAATTTAACCATAAAACAAGTCTAATAAATCGTTTCTTTCCTGTCTCTCTGGCAGGTGGGTTCACTTATATTTCGTTAAAAAAAGAAACAATAACTAAGGCTATTATTTTTTTGCCTTATATAATCAAAATCAATCTATTAAAGTTGATCTAATTATAAGTGTTTGTTCAATATATACCTTGAGAGGTTCACTATCATAACTAAAATAGTTGTTTTTTTCTATTAATATTTTTGCATAATCAGACTCCCATTTATCAGAACAGTCAAATTGACAATTAGAATCTTCTGAAATAAACTTGTAATTAGTTGTAAGGTATTCTTTTGCTTTTAGTGTTTTTGGTGAGTTTTTGATATAGAACTCAATAAGTTTACTTTTTCTATATGCAGGAGCATTTTCTTCTGTAATTCTGTTTTTTAAAATTAGTGTATCAAAATTTTTTTCTGAGAATTGAGGTGTTTCAATTTCTTCTTTTTCTATAATAAAAGCAATATACGCTACCTTAGCATTTTTTGTACTTATAACTGCTTCTGTTACATCATTACCTAAAAATGTTAATTGACCATCTTCAATTCTGTGATAAACTAAAGTATTTCCTTCTATTTTTTGTGATTTAGAAGAATATTTGTCTATTTTGCTAAGGATTGTATTCAAACCAACTCCATTTAGTAATGGGCTGACTTCATACTTTTTTTGTTGAGAAAAGGCTGATAATGTACTTATCAATACTACAATAAGTGTATTTATAATTTTGTTTCTATTCATAATTTAATGTTTTAGTATCTTTTGAAATATACCATTTTATACTTCTCTGTTAGTATTACTTTTCCATTTATATTATAATATTTCCATTCACCAACTGGATTTTGCTCTCCTTCTTCATAAGCACTTTGAAAATATTTTACAGCTTTAATTTGACCATTTGTATAAAATTCTTTTTGTGTGATATCATGTACAGTTGAATGACAACCATCTCTTTCATTCTTCCAATTATCAAAGTGAATGGTTTTTATTAAATTACCTTGAATGCTATAATATTCAAATAAACCACTGTCCATCCAACATCCAAATTCATTTTTTGTCTGACCGTTGGCTTTAATTTGTCCGTTTTTATAGTATGTTATCCAAGCACCACCTATCGCTCCTGAACCTTCAGGAATAAATTTGGTTCTTTCATGCGTAATAGTATCTAATATTATTTCATTGTCTAAAAAATATTCTTTTTCTACTAGAATAAGTTTTCCTTTTTTAACTATTAATTTTATACTGGCGTCATCAACTACAAAAGTGGTATCAACACTTTGAGAGTTTAGTTCATTAGAATCAATTCTGTTTTTTGAATTTGTAAACCCTAATATTAGTATGCTTAAGATTGTGTAAATGACTTGTTTCATAAGTTCTTTAATAAGGCATTATTTATTCATCGCATTTAGCAGTATATAAGCTTTTAAATTCTACCTAAATATTTTTCTCTTCTATAGATAAATGTAAATGGAGTTTTACATCTTATGCTTTTTATTTTTTTTATGGTATTATATCTTAAAAGAATCCATTGTGTATTATAATGAAATACACAATGGATTATCTAGTTGTGATTATTTCATTTGTTTTAATAACTCATCAACTGTTTTTGCCATAATAACTCCTGGTAATTTTATTGGAGAACCAATTTGTGCTAAGAATGTACCTTTTACTTCACCAGTTTTGTAGGTTGTAAAACCAATTCTATACAAACCAGTTGTTAATGCTCCAACAGGATCGCCAACTTTACTTTTATAACGTAAAACCGAATTATAAGAATTACCACTTGGTTGTTTGTGCAATTCACTACTATCATCATTACTTGCTAAAGTATTCCATTTTGCATTTTTTGCATTACTTATTTTGTCTTTAGTGATAATGTCAGACCTTTCCAATGTAATATAGGTATCAAAATAGTCTTCAGAAGATGCATTATCATCGTAACCAGAACCTTTAATTGCGTTTTTAACTTTCATTTTTCCTACCGGAGATACCATTCTTAGACCTAATTCTGGAGCAACAGCAGGTATCCAGACATAGATGTAATAAAACTTTTTACCATCTCTTACTTCATCCTCTGTGTCAATGGCTGCGTAGCCTAAATAGCTAACTACATCTGTATAAGGTACTTTTTTTGTAACTGGCCCCATTTTTTTCTCTATAGAACTTCCGAATGACTTTAATTTTTGTGCAGTGCTATTTCCTACAGTTAATAAGATAATTGCTACTGTTAAACTAATTTTTAATAATTTCATTGATTTTAAATTTAAAGATGATTAATTAATTGTTTATTTTTATTGGTATTTTTTTTCAGAAATTATTCTTCCGTTTTCATAGGTAACTTCTTTATATAAAGTACCATCTCGATTGTATATTTTCCATAAGCCTTGCGGTCTTCCTTTTAAATAAGCTCCTTCTTTTTTAAGTAAACCTGTTTTTGTAAAATATTTAAAAGAACCATCTTCTACACCATTTTTATATTCTTGAATTGAGGTCAATTTACCTTCATAGGAATACTCCTTCCAGGTACCCGTTTTATAACTTTCATCAAAAAAAGCTTCTAATTCTTTATTCCCATTTTCATGAAATTTTTTATGAACGCCATGTCTGTTATCATTTTTAAAATTCGTTATCGATTTTGGTTTTCCATTAGAGGAGTAAAATATTCTTTGTAGCGTTGTTTTATCATCTTTAAATGTAAAGTGTTTGGTCAGTGTCCCATCTTTCTCATACGCCTTATAACTACCATTTAGTTTTCCGTTTTTATATTCTTTTAGTGTATTTACTATACCATTTGAAAAAAACGTTTTTTCTATATAATTTTTCTCAGCAGAAAATTCTTTGGTCCAAGAGGTTTTGTCATTGCAAGTCTCTTTCCATGTACCCATAGGTTTGTCATTTTTATAAAATTCAATTATTTTACAAACACGATCACCACCATGAAGAATTTGCATAGTCCATTTTCCTTCTTTTAATCCATTTTTATAATGTTGTATCACCGTTTCTTTACCTTCTCTATCATATTCTTTCCATGTCCCTGACTTTTTTCCATTTTCATAAAATGTTTCCTTGCTGACTTTTCCATTTTGATGGTATTCGGTTAATTTACCAGCCAGTTGTCCTTCTTTAAAATTTGAGACTGCTTTAAGTTTTCCTTCAAAATTATAATCGGTCCAAGTACCATTTACTTTTCCACTATTGAATGTAATCTCAGAATAGCTGCCATAATTATCAGTAATTTTATAGAAGCCATGTAAAGGTTTGAATGGCTTATCGGGGTTCTTAATATCGTAATTGTGCCTTTTTAGATAAGTTGTGTTTTTTCCTAGTTTAGCAATTTCTACTTGAGACCATTTTAAAATTGTGGTTTGTGCATTTGATACAAAAAACACAATAAAAAATAGAATAGATAAGGTTGACTTTTTCATTTTAGTAAAATTTATAAAAATATTTATTCTCTTTGATAAGGCTAAAATAATTGTTATTAGGTTATAATTATCAACTAATATATATTCGATAGCATTGGGTTGATATTCGTTTCATTTAACCTGTTATCTGATAATGTGTTATAAAATGTAAAATTTATCTATTATTCATTCAATAATCTAGATACAAAATCATCTTTTCTACGCGTAGCTACTGGTATTTTTTCTCCAGATTTTAAGAATATATATCCGTTTTTATCATATTTATCTACATAATCCATGTTGACAATAAATGATTGATGGGTACGGATAAATTTTTTGACAGGAAGTTGTCCTTCAAATTCTTTGATGGGTTTTGATGCCATATATGACTTCCCATCAGACAAATAAAAACTAGTATATCCTTTATCTGATTTGCAATAAATTAACGATTTAAAATCAATAACTTGATAACCTTCTTGCAAACGTAATACAAGCTTGTCTTTTTGATTATCTATCATTTGATTTTTAACAATTTGCAATTGTTCCTTTTGAACAGTAGGTTCTAGGCTATTTGCTTTGTCTATTGCATGTTCTAACTCATCTATATCAACAGGCTTTAAAATATAATCTACTGCCCCGTTTTTCAGTGCTTGTAAGGCATATTGTTCATAAGCCGTTATGAAAATAACTTTAAAAGCCAACTCATTTGTTTGTTCTAAAAAATCAAAAGCATTACCATCAGTTAGATTGATATCTAAAAAAATTAAATCTGGTTTACAAGCATTCGTTACACTAACCGCATCTCTTACTGATTCGCATTCACCAATGATATCAATATCTTTATTTAAACTTTGAACCATTGATATTAGGCCTTTTCTAATATAAAGTTCGTCTTCTACTATTAAGGTTTTAAGCATCTTGATCTATTTTATAAGGTAAAGTTAAATTAATTTGTGTGCCTTGTTCGTTAAATACACTACGATCTTGGATTGAAACTTCAGTTTTTACTTTATATTCTTTAGAAAATATTTTTAAGCGTTCTGAAGTAATTCTTGTTGATAGTGATTTTTTATTGCTTTTAGATTTTAATTTTCTTGCATTAAGACCAATACCATTATCTTTTATAACACAAACGAGCATCTTGTCTTTAAAAATTATCTCAATAGAAATTTCTGCATTTTTGAAATCTTTATTAAAACCATGTTCTATAGCATTCTCTACAAAAGGTTGAATAAGCATTGGAGGAATTAAAACATCTTCTGTAAGGTTTTCATCTAAGTCTAGTGTAAATTTAAAAGGAACCTCACTTCGCATGTTATGTAAGTCTACATAGTTTTGTATGGTTTTTAATTCCTCATCTATAGGCACTAATTTTTCTCGGGAGTTTTCTAATATGAGGCGTAATAGTTTTGAAAATTTTGACAAGTAACGTACAGCTTTATTGTCTTCCTTATTTAGAATCATGCCTTGCAGTACAGAAAGAGAATTGAAAATAAAGTGAGGTGTCATTTGTGAGCGAAGCAGTTTTTGTTCTGTCATTACCGTTTTATGTGCGGCTTTGATGTTTCTATATTTAAATAGGTAGAGTATGGAGAGTAATACAATAATAATAAACAGTAAAATAATTGTACCCCATAATTTTTCTTTACGTGAGGTTTCTAGTTTGTTATCTAGTAAAGTTTCTCTTTTATGTGATGTTTTTAAAGCTTGTATTTCTTCATCAAATCTTTTATTAAAAATCTCTTCATTAATATCATTTATAAACTCTAAATATATGCTGGCATAAAATGTATTTTTAGTAATTTGATGATATTCATAATAACGCTCATAGACATATTTTTGAGAACGTAATGGTGTGTTTTTTGATATTGAGTTTTCAGCAGAATCTAAATAAACTCTTGCTTCTTCCCAAAGCATTTGTTTTTGTAGTATTATAGCAATATTTGTGAGTCCAATAACAACATCACGATGATCATCATAAATTTTTTGTACTGCTTTTTTCGAGTATTTAATAGCTTCATTATATTTACCTAAGCCTTCTAATATTATCGCATAGTTATTGTCAAATAAAAATAAGTTTCTATATTTTTTTAATGTAATTTTATTATAGGTGTCATATGCTTTTTGAAATTCTTTGTTTTTATGATATAACATTCCCCATTTAAAACACAATAGTTGAAATGCAACTGAATCTTGTTTTCTAAAAGTAGGGCTAACAGATTCGCAAAATTTAATTCCTGGTTTTATTTGATTTAAATCAATAAGGTTTTCTGCTTTTAAATTATAGGCTTTGGTTAAGTTTGTTGTATCATTTCTTTTTAAACACTCTTTTATCATTTCATTTGAATACACTAAACCATCAGTATATCTTTTGGTTTTTCCATAAGATTTTGTTAATAAATAATAATCTCTTAAAGAGAGTTTATTTTCTGTGTCTTTATCTAATAATACAGCGATTACTTTACTATATTCCTTATCCTCAAAGAGTTGTTCTATATCTATATCTTGGCCAAATGAAGAGAATATATTGGAAAAAAGGTAGAAAGAAAATAATATGTATTTTTTATATTTCATAAAATTGAGAAACAGCTTAATTAATAGGTTGAATTTTTGAATCTTATAAAGTTGTTACAAATGCCTTAGTATTTAATTTTTAATTTAAATAATAATAATATCTGATCTTTCTATTTAAGGAACGAAAATAACAACTATTTATTGAAACCCATTTAATGAATCTATATTTGCAGATGATTGATGAACATTTGTATAGTATAACTACTAAATTTGTTTATAATTATATTTAATTAATCAATTGAGTTCTCTTCTTAACTTTTTCAAGAACAAAAGTAAATGAGCATAGTTTCAAAAAAACTAGTGAATCTATACTCGAAAAGTTTTAATGTGATTCTTTAGAAAAGAAAATATAAAACGAAAATTGCCCACATTTCTGTAGGCAATCTTCTCAACCAACTAAACACTATAACAATTTTATAATATTACTCATTCTCTTTGTTGAGAAAGGAATTTTATTTGGGAATATGAATCTGCCTTTTTTTATAAGACAAATTCTTGTTTTTCACAGCAATTTTCCCATATATGTCGTTTTTTAGATGGTTAAAAAATATTTCATTCATTAGTTATTTTCTTTTTTAAATAGCATTTAATTATTGGAACAAATGTAATTTAGAAGTTCCTTAAACAAAAGCATGAATTCATATTCGCTAAAGGTGAATCAATATTCGTATAAAAAAGAGTTTGGTTCTTTTGGGTTTTAAAAATTTGGCAAAGCTACAGGTAGAAAATTATTACTTCACTAACTTTTTTTTAGCAAAATCTTTCGCCATCTTTAAAAGATAAGTATAACTATTATTCATGGCATCTTTTATAGATTCTGCTCTATCTATAACTGTATCAACATAAGATATCCCAAAATCTTTTAATGCATCTTCTGGCAATGCTATGTGTCCACATAAAGCAGCCACTGGTACATTATGTTTTTTTGCAGAACTGAGTACACCATGAATAGTTTTTCCTGATAATGTTTGACTATCTAACTTTCCTTCTCCTGTTATGATCCAATCAGCTTCTATTATTTGATGATCAAAATCTATGAGTTCTTTCACTAAATCTATCCCTGAAAATAATTTAGCATTTAAAAATATTAAAGACCCTGCTCCCATTCCACCTGCAGCACCTGTACCTTTAATTTTTTGTAAATCTATCCCAAACTGAGCCGTAATTATATCAGAAAAATGTTTTAAGCCTCTATCTAAAGCTTTAACTTGAGTGGGTGAAGCTCCTTTCTGAGGTGCATAAACAAAAGCGGCACCATCCGGACCATATAAAGGATTTGCAACATCACAAGCTACTTTAAAGGTTACTTTATCTAAGCTTTTAATTACATTGGAAGTATCAATTTTATCTATTTTTAATAAGTTCTTACCAATAGGAATGATCGTTTGTCCTTTTTTATCGAGAAAATCATAACCTAGAGCCTTAGCCATGCCTATACCACAATCGTTAGTGGCACTACCACCTATCCCTAATACAATGGTTTTTGCTCCTTTTTTAATAGCATCTTCTATGAGTTTTCCTGTGCCAAAGGTTGTGGTATACATGCAATTTTGCTCTTCTGGTCTTAGCAATTTCATACCTGATGCTTCTGCCATTTCTATGTATGCAGTATCTATAGATTCCATATAAAAATAATTTGCATCTACAGGATTAAAGATAGGATTTTCTACTTCCAATTTAATATTTTTCCCATGTAAATGGTAGTCTAAAATTTCTATAGTACCATCTCCTCCATCTGCTAAAGGCATATTTATAATTTCTGATGTAGGATTAATTGATAGAATCCCTTCAGTTACTGCATTACAAAATTGAATTCCAGTTAAAGAACCTTTATATTTATCAGGAGCAAGTATTATTTTCATTCTGAAATTTATTTTTTCTTGAACCAATAGAAAGCATATGGTTCTATTTGCCAATCATGATCTTTTACTTCAATTCCATCCAATAAATTAATAACATTTGAGTAAAGCCCCTTAATTTGTACTAATTCATTAGAAAAATTATATATAGTATAAATAGTATCATCTTTATACTTTCTTTGTATGATGAACAATCTTTTATCAATATTTAAATATTCTGCTTTTCCATATGGGTGAAACGCCTTTTCTCCAGAGCGAATACCTAATACATGCTTATAAGATGTAAATATTTTATACCTTAAACTTTTCTTATCAGACAATTGATTTGACAATTCATTCATAAAAAGCTTTTCTCTATTTATCCTTCGTTTAATTCCAGAAGCTTCAACACCTTTATAATAATTTTGGGAACCTACCAATGAATGTAAATAGATACCAGGAATGCCAGGCATGGCTAACATTACCGCTTGCGTCAACATCATTTTTTGAACTCTTATGTTATCATCTTCATCATTTTTACTGATGAGATCTACATAGCTACAATTCAACTCATAGGGTGATTGTGTACCATCTTCATTATTTTTATACGACACTTGGCCTCCATGTTGCTCAGTACGATTGGCAAGTTTAGTTATTTCTATATCTGAAATAATTCCTTGAAGTGGTCTCATACCAATACCATCATGACTAGCAGTAAAATTAAAAAAACATACTTCATCACTTGGAAGCACCAATGAATTAGCCCATTTGGACAGCACTTCAGTATTACCTTCCATAATAGAATATACTAATAGCGGCGACAAGGTAAAATTATAGACCATTTGAGCTTCATCATACCCATTACCAAAATAAGATATATTTTCTTGATGAGGAACATTAGTTTCTGTAATAAAAATAAGATTAGGGTTAACAGAGGCTAGAATTTTTCTATACAACTTAATAATAATATGTGTTTCTGGAAGATGAATACATGTTGTTCCTATTTCTTTCCAAATAAAGGCAATAGCATCTAATCTAATCAATTTTGCCCCTTTAGATATATAGAATAATAATACTTCTAAAATAGCAATAAAAACCTCAGGAGATTCATAATTTAAATCTACCTGGTCTTCACTAAAAGTAGTCCAAATAAGCTTTTCTTTATCATTTTTATCCTTAAATGGAGTTAATAATGGTAATACTCTAGGTCTAACCACTTTAGACAAATCTACATTGGGGTTAACAGCTTTAAAAAAATCTTGAAACCTAGGTGCCTCCGCCAAAAACGACTTAAACCAATGAGATGACTTGGACATGTGATTTACCACAGCATCAAACATTAAGTTACTAGTATCAGATAAATTTGAAATATCATCCCATGTACCTAATTTTGGATCAACTTTAAAATAATCGGTTATTGAAAAACCATCATCAGATGTATAAGGAAAAAAAGGAAGAATATGTGTACTGTTGATTTCAGGTAAACAATAATTATCTACAAAATCTTTTAATGTCTTCAAATGAGTTTGATTTTGTTTTTGAATATTATCACCATAAGTAATTAGTAGCATATCCTTTTCTGAGAGAGAATATTCTTGATTATTAATCTTATCTTTATAATCATCGACTAATTTCTCAATATTATCTACAATCCATTCTGCACGATTGCCATAGAGATTCTTTAAAATATTAATCATGTCTATTTCAATATATTATTATGTTTTTTAAAATTTATTGTAAAATGGAAGGTAAGTAAAAACTAAACACCAAGATTGCTATAAAAAACGTTACCAAAATATATACTTCTTTGATTAAAAAGTCTGATGCTTTTAATGAAAAATTGACTTTTGAAATCTTTTTCACAGCAATATGTTTTGTAAAGATACTAACTATATATGCTACAACTAAAGCTATAATAACACCAGTAAAGTTCAGCCAAATCCAAAATACTTCAAAACCCAAGTCAATATGAAACATTTCTTGTATGGTTTTCGAAAAAATTAAATTAATGAATACAGCTATTATTATTCCTGCATTCATGCCAATATGATTTACTTTTTTTGAGAAAAAAGCTAATATAAAAGTTACCAAAACAGGACCATAAAAGACAGAACCAATGGCATTAATAATTTCTATAACAGCACTCTTACTTCCTCCAAATAGAAAAGAAGCAGCAATACAAATTACACCCCAAAAAACCACTGCGGCTTTAGAGATATACATGTACTGTTTATCATTTAATTTCTTTTTTCCTCTATTAAAAAAATCTTCAACAGTAACAGCTGATAAAGAATTAACAGTAGAACTTAGAGATGACATGGCAGCAGAAAGAATTCCAACCATTAAAATACCTATAAATCCATGGGGTAAATACTTTACAATAAATATTGGTACCATTAAGTCTGCCTTCATGCCACTTTTTTCAAACTCTGCAGGAAAATGTTTTTGCGTTGCTAGGGCAATATCATTTAAAAAATCTGGTGCTAAAGTTATCAATCCTCCCAGAACTAATCCCATAATAGAATAAACCAATACTACCGGAAAACGCAAAAGCCCATTTGCAAGTAATAAAGTACGAATAGTTTTTTCATCTTTCGCAGACAAAAGACGTTGGGCTTGTGTTTGATCACATCCATAATAAGAAACATATAAAAAGAACCCTCCTATAAGCATTGGCAAAAAACCATATTCATTCCCTTCTCCAATACCCAGATTATAATCAATAACTTTTAAACGTTCTGGATCAAAACCTTGGGTCAATCCACCATGTTCTTCTAGAAGATTCCATCCATAATAAAGACAGATGACTAAGCCGCCAAATAAGATAATCATCTGTATGGCATCTCCCCAAACTACTGCTTTCATACCACCTTGCCAAGAATAAATAATAGTAATTACACTAATAATTAATATTGTGTAGACATAATCAATATCTAATACAGCCTGTAGAATTATAGCAATAGTATAGACCATTACTCCTGTTCCTAATGCACGGCTTATTTGAAAGACAATACTTAAAATTAGTCTTGTTGAAACACTAAATCTCTTTTCAACAAACTCATAAATACTTACTACTCCAGAGCGAAATAAAGGAGGAATGATAACGATCATAATAAAGATCATAGCTAAAGGAACAGCAAATTCGAAGGTTAACCACTTCATACCACCGCCTAATTTTAATCCTACAAAAGCTGGTGCTGATATAAAACTAATGGCCGATAATTGAGTAGCCATTGTAGAAAGACTTAGTGGAAACCAGCCCATACTTCTTCCACCTAAAAAATAATCTTTTGAATTTTTATTTTCTTTGAAAAAGAAACCGATTCCTAAGAAAAATATAATATAAGCCAAAATGATGCTGTAATCTATCCAATTCATAATCCTATATTAATTAAAATAGTCTTTTAAATACAAAAATTGTACTTGTCAGTACAATTTGAGGCAAAATACAATAAATTTTTAATCTCATCATTCTTAATTTTTCCTTTTTTCCTTTATTTAAATTTACATGGTAATACACCAAAACAAATTTTCTTTAAAAAATACTACATTTTGAAATTGTTATTAATAATTAAGATAAATTAAGAATATTTAAACGTCATTTACAATATAAAAGGACAAAAGATTATGTAAATTTGCAACTTAAATTTAAAAAATTAAATGAACAAGGCTGTATATATTGCCACAACAGAACCTAAAAGTGGTAAATCCATCGTTTCTATTGGGCTGATGCAAATGTTGTTAAGTAAAACAGCTAAAGTTGGATATTTTAGGCCAATTATTAGTGACTATGAAGAAGGTAAAGTAGATAATCATATCAATACTATCTTAAATTACTTTGATTTAAAAATTAAATATGAAGAAGCTTATGCGTTTACAATAAGTGAAGTTATTCATAAGAAAAATCAAAATAAAGATGATGAAATTATCACCACAATAATTGAAAAATATAAAGTAATTGAAGATCGTTTTGACTTCATATTGGTAGAAGGAACAGATTTTTCTGGAGAAGGTTCTATTGTAGAATGGGACATTAACGTACTCATTGCAAAAAACTTAAGTATCCCCACAATCATTATTACTAGTGGCGTTGGTAAAACCCTGGTTGAATTGGTTAGCAATTTATATTTAGCTTATGATTTGTATAAAGATAAGGGGGCAGAAGTACTCATGGTTACTGCTAATAAAGTAGAAGCCAAAAATGTTGACTTGGTACAAAAAGAATTAGAAAAGAATTTACCTACTGATGTACTTAAAGGTGTAATCCCCTTAAACGTAAAATTAGCAAATCCTACGGTTAAAGAAATTGTTGAAGTATTGAATGGTAAAGTTTTATTTGGAAAATCTTATATAAATAACCAAGCAGGGGCTTATAGTGTAGGTGCTATGCAATTAAGACATTATCTTACTTATTTGGAAGAAAATAGTTTGGTAATTACTCCGGGAGACCGAGCCGATTTAATCTTAGGAGCTTTACAGGCAAATATCTCGGCAAACTACCCAGCTATATCTGGGATTATTCTTACCGGAGGATTAAAACCTGAAAAATCAATTATAAAACTAATAAAAGGTTTATCTGATATTGTACCTATAGTATTGGTCAAAGGTGGCACTTATAGTATTACTAATAAAATTGGAGCCATACAACCAAGAATGTATGCTGAAAATATAAATAAAATAAAGACTTCAATCAGCGACTTTGAAAAGTTCATACCGATTGATGCGTTAGAAGAAAGGTTAATTACTTTCCAAGCAGAGGGCATTTCTCCAAGAATGTTTCAATATAACTTGCTTAAAAGAGCCAAATTAAATAAAAAGCATATTGTATTACCGGAAGGGACTGATGAACGTATTTTGTTGGCTGCCAAACAATTGATAAGCACTAATGCTGTAGAAATTACTTTACTGGGTGATAGAACTCAGATTAAGAAAAAATTATCACAATGTGATATTACATTAGATCTAGATAAGGTCTCCATTATAAACCCCACTAAATCTTCTAATTTTGAAGATTATGCAACTACACTATATGAATTGCGA
The DNA here is from genome assembly GCA_002352665.1 of Flavobacteriaceae bacterium UBA2765. Taxonomy (GTDB): domain Bacteria; phylum Bacteroidota; class Bacteroidia; order Flavobacteriales; family Flavobacteriaceae; genus Aureibaculum. The sequence goes on along the minus strand of DEIV01000007.1, from coordinate 50,457 downwards.
AAACATAAAAATGTAAATTTAGCGATGGCTCATGATTTAATGGAAGATGTGTCCTATTTTGGTACTATGATGGTACACAAAGGTCATGCAGATGGTATGGTTTCCGGTGCCGTTCATACCACACAACACACTATTAGGCCTGCCCTACAATTTATTAAGACCAAACCCGGTGTCTCCGTAGTTTCATCTGTGTTTTTTATGTGTTTAGACGATAGAGTTTCTGTTTTTGGTGATTGTGCCATAAACCCAAATCCTAATGCAGAACAATTGGCAGAAATTGCTATTTCTTCTGCTGATACGAGTACCGCTTTTGGTATAGAACCAAAAATAGCAATGTTGTCATATTCTTCAGGTACTTCTGGAGTTGGAGAAGATGTTGAACGTGTGAGAAAAGCAACTGAGTTGGTTAAAAAAATGCGACCGGACTTAAAAATAGAAGGCCCTATTCAATATGATGCCGCTGTAGATATTAATGTAGGAAAAAGTAAATTACCAAATTCAGAAGTTGCCGGTCAAGCAAGTGTATTTATTTTTCCTGATTTAAATACAGGTAATAATACCTATAAAGCCGTACAAAGAGAAACAAAAGCATTAGCTATTGGACCAATGTTACAAGGTCTCAACAAACCTGTTAACGATTTAAGCAGAGGTTGTACAGTAGAGGATATTTATAATACTGTAATCATAACAGCTATTCAGGCACAAGATAATTAGTAATTCTTATATAAAATACATGAAAATATTAATTATAAACTCGGGTAGCTCTTCTATAAAATATCAATTGATTCAAATGCCTCAAGAAGCTGTAATTTGTCAAGGTATTATTGAAAGAATTGGTGCTAAAGATGCTTTACTACAATATCAAACCAACTCTACTGAGTTAAAGAAGCATTATGAAATTGTCAATCATAAAGCCGGTCTAAAAAAAATATCTGAATATTTATTAGACACTGAAATTGGTGTAATAAAAAATACAAGTGAAATTGATGCTGTGGGCCATAGAGTGGTTCACGGTGGAAATTCATTTTCTAAAACCACATTAATAAGCAAGGCAGTAAAGGATAAAATTGAAGCATATGCTGAATTAGCTCCATTGCATAATCCTCATAATTTAGAAGGTATACTATTGGCGGAACAAATTTTTCCTTCTGCCAATCAGGTAGCAGTATTTGATACCGCATTTCATCAAACCATTCCTATTAAAGCGAGTAAATATGCCATTCCAAATGAGTTTTATACGGAACATGGAATTAGGGTTTATGGTTTTCATGGCACTAGTCATAAATATGTATCTGAAAAGGCCATTGATTTTTTACAATTAAAGGCATCAAAAATAATTACTATTCATTTAGGAAACGGATGTAGTATAACCGCAATTAAAGATGGTAAGAGTATAGATCATAGTTTAGGCTTTGGTCCATCTAACGGACTCATTATGGGTTCTAGAAGTGGTGATATAGATCATTCTATTATTTTCCATATGGTAAATAGTCTAGGCTATGATTTGGATAAAATTAATGCTATTCTGAATAAAAAAAGTGGCATGTTGGGATTAACGGGTTATAGTGATTTAAGAGATATTCAATCTGAAGCAGAAAATGGCAATAAAGATTGTTTGTTGGCATTAGAAATGAATGCCTACAGAATAAAAAAATATATTGGAGCATATACCGCTGCCATGAATGGCCTAGATGCCATTGTTTTTACGGCAGGTATTGGTGAAAATTCAAGCAAACTAAGGCAATTGATTTGTGACAATATGGATTATTTGAATATTGTATTAGATGATTCTAAAAATGAAATTAGAAATAGCAATATCAGGGCTATACATCAAACTTCTGCTAAAGTAAAAATACTTGTGGTTCCTACAAATGAAGAATTAGAAATAGCTAAACAAACCTTTCAAATATTGAACTAAAATTTTAATTTATTCTGTAACCTAAGTTACTATCTAATTCTAATTTTCTATCTAAATTTGACTATTCTTTTCATATAAGAGTTAATAAGTTTATACAGTTGATTTTTTTAGTTTAAAAGGAGTAAGTTTAAGTCTTAAATTTACTCCTTTTTTCTTGGAAAGACTTATAATATTTATTCAGGATACTCTATCCTCAAATGGTAAATACCATTCAATTTCTTTTTAATTACTTTTTTAATGGTTTGAATTTCTTTAAAAGTAATATCAGCATTCATAAATTGTCCATTCGCCATTTGACCGGCTACAATTTTCTCAATGAGATCATCAATAAGTTGTGCACTAGGTTCTTTTAAACTTTTAGAAGCTGCCTCAGCTGCATCACACATCATTAATATAGCTGTTTCTTTTGAAAAAGGAATTGGACCTTTATATGAAAAATCTTTACTATCTAAATCTTGTGAGTTTTCTGATTCTTGTTGTTTGTAAAAATAATAAACTAATGAAGTTCCATGATGCGTTCTAATAAAATCAATAATTCTATCAGGTAATCTATTTTTTTTAGCCAATTCTATACCATCTATTACATGATCAATAATGATCTTAGCACTATCTTTAGGTGGTAATTCGTTATGTGGATTGACATTTGTTGATTGATTTTCTGTAAAATATTTCGGATTTAACATTTTACCAATATCATGGTATAAAGCACCGGTTCTAATTAACATGGCATTTGCACCAATAGCATTGGCTGAAGCTTCGGCCAAATTAGCAACCTGCATAGAATGTTGAAAAGTACCAGGTGCTTTCTCAGCTAGTTCTCTCAATAATTTTGAATTGGTATTTGACAATTCTAATAAAGATACATCAGATACCAAACCAAAGGTTTTTTCATATACATAAATCAAAAACAATGACAGGAATGATAAAACACCATTCAAGGCAAACAAAATAAAATATTGCCAATTAATTTTTAATATATTTCCTTCTTGTATTATATAAAACGCAAAATAAGCTACCATATATACCAATGTAATTCGACTTATTGATATAAATAAATTGGCACGTCTATGCAACTCAGAAACTGTAAGAATGGTAATAATACCTGCGATAATTTGTAGAAAAATGAATTCAAAACTATTAGGCACAATAAAACCCAATAATAAAACTGTTAAAACATGGGTAAACAAACCTAAACGAGCATCAAAAAACGCTTTCAGCACTATAGGTAAAATAGGTAATGGAATTACATAGAGAAAATCTACTTTATACTTAACTACCAAAGTGACTATCAATACTATTAAAAGAATATTAAAAAAAATAAAAGTGACTTTTGTATTGTTTTCAAATATGGAGCCTCGGTATTTTTTTAAAAATAACAATAGCATTAACAAGGCCAATGCTACTAGAATAATATATCCAAATACTATCCAATAATAATTAGTCTGATTCCAAACTTGAGATTCAGATTCATTCTGTAAGGAATTTAATATTCTGAATTTATGACCCTCAACTACATCTCCTTTTGAAATAATTCTCTCATTTTCAGCAACCAAACCTTCAGTAGATGAAATTTTACTTAACTCTTCTTGTATAATTTTTTTTGTTAGGTCATCATCATAAAATACATTAGGTTCTAATTCATTTAATAAAATAGTGGTAAAATAACTCTTTAACAGAGGATATTTTGAATTATTAATTTGTTGTTCAATAAAATCTTTTAGGTTAGTGTTGCTAATAAAACTATCAAAAACTACATCAGTAATTACATTGCCTTTTCTTAATGCAACTAATTGTTTTTTACCGGACTTGTTGATATCATTCTTACTAAGATATCCCTTAATGTACACCTGCTCAACTAATCTATCAGAAAAACTGATAATTTTTTTACCGTTATATTTACTTAGTATAGAATCTTGTAAATTTTGAGATATTTTATTATTGACTTTTTCCTTTACACTTTTGACAATATTTTTATTATATGAAAAATATAATTTATTATTAGATATAACGATTTGCCTTTCTTCTTCTAATTTTTGATCTGATTTTTGAATAGCGAAATCAAACGGAGCATAAAGATTATCATATTGCCAAGGTTTCCCTCTTTGAAATTCATATTTGAAATGAGCTCCTTTAGGAAATAAATAAACTATAGCAAAAGTGGTTAAAATGAAAAGAACAATTTTATATAATAAAGCATGATTTTGATACAATTTATTTAAAAAATCACTCAAATTAAGTTTTTTCATTAGTCGTATTATTATAACTTAGATGCAATGTAAAAAAAAATAGCACATTAGAACTTGATAATAACTATAAAGTGTAAGTTTTATTTTAAGTTAAGAAAAAAGAATAGTTTAATTACCTTCGAAATTAACATTTTGTATGGATAATTTATCATTTAAACGTCTTCTAATCTTATGGGTAAGTTATTGGTAACCCAATCTGTATAGTTTTTAAAGTCTATTTTTTTATGCATGGCATCCGTTTTATCTAAAATAGCTCGAATTATAGATTCCGGTTGTATTTTATGTTCTGATATTTCTTTTACTATATTATTTAGTTGTTCATTTACATCATTTTTTATTTGATTATTATGATTAACTAACCATTTTTCAAAGGCATCATCAGTTAAATGTTTATCTATAATTAATTTGGTCATTTGTTTTCCGTGCATTTTTGAATCTAAAATATTTCCTCTTCCTGTTACGGCGTTACCAACCGCAAAAACATTATCATAACCAAATACATGATAGTCGGCTTCATCTCGCATCTTTAAGGATGAATATTCATATTGTAGTCCTTCAACTTTTTCAGGAATACTACCAATAGATGATATTACCATACCTGTTTTAATTTCAAAATAACTTTGCTCAATTGGTTCTATTTTACCTTCATTTAAAGATACATTTTGAAAAACAATGCTTGTTAATTTATTGTCTTTCTCTGTAAAATTAACAGGTATACTTAAAGGAACAAATTCAAATAAATATTTCTCTAGATATTTATTCAATAACTTTTCTGATACCGCTTTAGCAGCTTCAACACTTTCTTTAGTGTCATCTTTGGGAGATTTTAACGGCATGTCTCTAGCTGTACGCCTATAGATAAGTTTTGCCTTTTTAACATTAATATCTTCTAATGAAATATTGAATTTATCCAACACCTTTTGAACACCCTCTTTTTCTAAAGTAAACAGATCAATATCAATCCCTTTTTCAGAAAATAAATGTTGTTTTACTTTTTCTATCATAATCACTTTTACAACATCTAGTGAAGATAAACCCCCACCTATAACTATGGTATCACTTTTAATTGAGTATATTTTTCCTTTAAAATCAGGTTCATGTTTATGGTTAAACCAATTGATAAATGCATTTTGATAAATCAATTCCCTATCAATAAATTTATCAATATTAGAAATAGGCAAATGCCTATCTTGCCAAGCTCCATTTGCCATAATTATTGCTGAAAATCCCCAATTTTTAACTAAATCTAAAAATGTTATGTCTTTTCCAATTTTTGCACAGGGCACAAATCTAATATTTGGATGATTTAACTTTTTATCAATTTCCTTTATTTGTCTATTTCTCAAATTAATGTGCCAGTTAGGTAAACCGTCTTCTATCTTGCCATAAGGTAACCTATTCATATCAAAAACAACAACTCTAAATCCATTTTGGGCTAGTAAACTGGCAGCTTCTGAACCTGATATTGAACCACCAATTACTGCAACATAATGCTTTCTAAATTCTTCATTTATACTCATATAATTCTGTTTTTGATTTATTATGCAAAATAGGAAACCTATAGCTTAATTATGTAATAATTGTTACATTTTATAAACTCTCTTATAATATTTCAAGATTGATGAAAATTATCTAAATTCGCAAAAGATATTTTAAAGATATGAAAGATATAGTAATTGTATCAGCAGTAAGAACGCCAATTGGTAGTTTTATGGGTAGTTTATCGAGTATCCCAGCAACAAAATTAGGTGCTACTGCTATTAAGGCTGCACTAGAAAAAATAAATTTAAAACCTGATAAAGTTGATGAAGTTTTAATGGGCTCAGTATTACAAGCCAGTTTAGGACAAGCTCCTGCTAAGCAAGCGGCTTTATATGCAGGTATACCGGATACTGTACCTTGTACCACTGTTAATAAAGTATGTGCTTCTGGTATGAAAGCAATCACGCAAGCTGTACAAGCAATTCAACTAGGAGACGCAGATATTGTTGTAGCCGGAGGTATGGAAAACATGTCATTAACACCTCATTATCTTCAAGGAAGAACCGGTAAGAAAATGGGTAATATTAATTTGGAAGATGGTTTGCTCAAAGATGGCTTGACAAATGTTTACGACGGAAAGCATATGGGTACATGTGGCGATTTATGTGCTACTGAGCATGATTTCTCTAGGGAAGATCAAGATGCTTTTGCTATTGAATCTTATAAAAGATCTGCCTTAGCATGGTCAAATGGAAGATTTAAAGACGAAGTAATACCCGTTGAAGTTCCTCAAAGAAAGAGAGAACCCTTATTGATTACTGAAGATGAAGAATTTAGAAATGTGAATATGGATAAAATTCCAAATTTAAGGCCTGTTTTTAGCAAAGACGGTACAGTTACTGCAGCAAACGCATCAACGCTTAATGATGGAGCTGCGGCATTGGTTTTAATGAGTAAAGAAAAGGCATTAGAATTAAACTTAAAACCTCTTGCTACAATTAAAGGATATGCTGATGCCTCTGTTCAACCGGAATGGTTCACTATTGCACCTGCAAAAGCATTGCCTAAAGCACTCGCTAAAGCTGATTTAACTATTGATGCAATTGACTATTTTGAATTCAATGAAGCATTTTCTGTAGTTGGATTGGTAAACACTAAACTTTTAGATCTAGATTCCAGTAAAGTAAATGTAAATGGTGGAGCTGTTTCTCTTGGTCATCCTTTGGGTTGTTCCGGAGCACGAATAGTGGTCACATTGATAAATGTATTAAAACAAAACAATGGTAAACTAGGTGCAGCTGCCATATGCAATGGTGGTGGTGGTGCAAGTGCTATCGTTATTCAAAATAATTAAAAAAACATCTTTGATTAATGAAATATGGTATTTGCAATCTAAGTAATATTCCACTCCGAGAATCACCTGATAATTCTAGTGAAATGGTATCCCAAATATTATTTGGAGATCATTATAAAGTGATACAGGAGAATAAATATTGGTTAAAAGTCAATATAGCTTTTGATAATTGTGAGGGGTGGATTTCAATTGAACAATATACAGCAATTTCTAAAGAATATTTTGAGAAATTATCAAAGGACAAACACATTTCATCATATGAGTTGGTTGATTTTGCAGAAGACAAAAAAGGTGATTTATTAGCCATAGTTCTTGGGAGTAGATTACCGTACTATCAAAAAAAACAATTCGATTTTATTGGTGAAAAATGGTCATTTGAAGGAAGGGTTACAACGGAAATATTTTCTAAAGAAAAACTTATTAGATCAGCATTTATGTATTTGAGTTCCCCTTATTTATGGGGCGGTAAAACACCTTTTGGTATTGATAGTTCAGGGTTTACGCAAATGGTATATAAACTTAATGGATATAAATTATTGAGAAAAGCATCAGAACAAGCCACTCAAGGAGAAGTTTTAAGTTTTATTGAAGAATCAGAACCGGGTGATTTGGCTTTTTTTGATGATAATGAAGGTCAGATTATACATGTGGGCATAATTTTAGCAAACAATCATATTATACATTCTAGCGGCAAGGTACGCATAGATAGACTCGATCATAGCGGAATCTATAATGCAGATCTTAAAAAACATACCTACAAATTAAGAGTTATTAAAAAGATATTGTAAATAATAACCGGAGTTCTGTTAATTGAATCGCCCTTAAATAAAAAAGCCTGTTATACAATTATAACAGGCTTTTATTTTATAATTTAAGTTTTACTATTCCTTAGAAGCATCCCAAAGAACTTTCATTTCTTTAAATTTATCATCCATTTCAAGGTTCTCATACATACTCATTAATGTTCTAACCACATCCATGTTATCTTTTTTAAGACCATGAGCTTTTTCAAATAATGGCAAAGCCTCTTTATACAATTCTAATTGTTTTGCTTTAATTGCATCGTATTTTTTGAAGTTACTCAAATTTTCATTCATTTCTTCAACCAATTCTTTATCCTTTTCAAGTACTAAAGCTCCCATGTTTAAATAAGCATCTGCATAATTAGGGTCTAATTCTATTGCCTTTTCATAATATGATTTTGCTTCTTCTAAATTACCTTGTTCTTGACTGATCACACCAACATTAAAATGCAATGTTGGATTACTAGGGTCTTCTTTTATAGCCTCTTTCATTAAAACAGCGAATTCATCCTTTTTCCCCAGCTTCAATAAGATGTTAGCCTCAGTAAACAATAAATCTACATCTTTAGGGTTCGCTTTTCTTGCTTCTTGTACAGCAGTAATAGCATTTTCTGTTTCGCCTTTTTCTACCAAAATAAGTGCTATATTTTTTATAATATTAGCTCTTTTAGATTCTGAGACTTCTACTTTTGGTTCTTTGTATTTTCCGGTTTTTACCATCAAATCCATTTGAGATTTAGAATTAAAATTTTCAGCAGCATTACTATCAATGTTGGTAGCAGAATAAGTAGTTGCTATACCTGTATAACCTAATTCTTTTAATACTTTAAAATATTCTAAAGATATATCAAAATCCTTATCTAAATAGGCAGCTGTAGCAGCATATTCTAAAAAGACAGTATCTTTTTTACTTAAGTTGTAAGTTTGATACAATGTTTTTTTAGCTCCAGCATAATCTTTATCTTGATATTCTTTTATTCCTTTATTTGAAACATCAGAAACCAAAGCATTCAGTAATGGTTGAGCTTCAGCTGTATATTTAGCTTTTCCACTTTGTTTTTCAAAATCGATTAAATCCTGAAAAGATTTTGCTGCTTCATCATAAGCATTTTCGGCTAAAGCAGGCTTCTTTTTACCAATATCATAATACGTCTTAGCTCTTAAAAAATAAAATTTAGCTTTAAGCTTAGCATCCGCATTAGCAATCAATCCTTCTGCCTGATCTATTGAGGCCTTAGCAGTAGATAAATCATCAGCTTTTAGAGCTTTATCGGCAGCCTTCAACTCATCTTTTTGTGCATATGTTGCTAGCCCAATAAATAGAGCCAACATCATTACAAATGATTTTTTACCCAAAAAGTTTACATTCATTTTTTTAGGTTCTTGGTTTTTCTTTGAAAAATTCATTTTTGTTTTAAATTTAATGTTCTTAATTAATTGTTATTCTTGATTGTTTGTTGTTTCGTCGGTTTCATTATTTTCAATTTCCGTGCCAAGATCACTTTCATTATTATCTTCTTCATCTTCATGCATTACTTTAGCAACAGCCGCAATAGAATCATTATCCTTTATATTAATTAAACGCACTCCCTGAGTAGCTCTTCCCATTACACGTAAATCTGAAACTGCCATTCTTATTGTAATTCCCGACTTATTAATGATCATTAAATCATCTTCATCAGTAACATTTTTTATTGATACTAAGTTGCCCGTTTTTTCAGTAACATTTATGGTTTTAACACCTTTACCACCTCTATTCGTAATTCTATAATCTTCTAGTTTAGAACGTTTTCCATATCCATTTTCAGAAACTACTAAAATATTACTTTCTTCATCATTTACTGATACCATCCCAATAACCTCATCTTTGTCATCTTTTAATCTAATTCCTCTAACTCCAGAAGCATTTCTTCCCATAGGTCGGGTCTTTGCCTCTTCAAAACGAATACATTTACCAGATTTCACTGCGATCATAATCTGACTATTACCATCAGTTAATTTGGCTTCTAATAATTCGTCACCTTCCTTTATTGTTATTGCAGCAATACCATTAGTTCTAGGCCTTGAGTACTGCTCTAATACCGTTTTCTTAGTCTGCCCTTTTTTTGTTACCATAACCACATAATTATTATCTATATAATCTTGGTCTTTTAAATCTTGTGTCACCAAAAATGCATTAACAACATCATCATTTTCAATATTGATCAAGTTTTGAATGGCCCTACCTTTTGAATTTTTACCTCCTTCTGGTATTTCATAAACACGCATCCAAAATACTTTTCCTTTTTTGGTAAAGTATAACATATATTGATGGTTTGTAGCAACAAACAAATGTTCTAAGAAATCCTCATTTCGCGTAGCTACACCTTTTTGACCTCTACCACCTCTATTCTGAACCTTATATTCATCTAAATTGGTTCTTTTTACATAACCTGCATGAGAAATAGTAACTACTACTTTAGAATCAGGTATCATATCTTCAATACTCAAATCACCTCCACCATATTCAATTATTGAACGACGCTCATCTCCATATTTGGCTTTTATCTCTTGCAATTCTTCTTTAATTATTGTCATTCTTCTGGACTCACTTGATAAAATATCTTTTAAATCTTCTATCAGCTTCATGATATCTTCATATTCCGCTCTAAGTTTATCTTGCTCTAAACCAGTAAGCTGACGCAATCTCATCTCTACAATTGCTTTAGATTGAATTTCTGACAATTCAAATCTCTTTATCAAATTTTCTCTAGCCTCATCAGCATTTTTAGAGGCTCTAATAATCTTAATTACTTCATCTATATTATCAGACGCAATTATCAATCCTTCTAAAATATGAGCACGAGCTTCCGCTTTTTTTAATTCATATTTTGTTCTTCTTACAACAACTTCATGTCTGTGATTTACAAAATGCTTGATAAGTTGTTTTAAATTCAACATCTCAGGCCTTCCGTTAACCAAGGCGATGTTATTTACACTAAAGGATGTTTGTAAGGCTGTATATTTATACAGTTTATTTAGTACGATATTTGGAATAGCGTCCCGCTTTAGCACATAAACCAAGCGACGGCCTTTTCTACTGGTTTCATCTCTAACAGTAGCTATTCCTTCAATTTTCTTATCATTCACCAAGTCAGCAGTCTTCTTCATTAAATCCGCTCCATTTACTTGATATGGTAATTCAGTTACTACAATACACTCTCTACCATTAACTTCTTCAAAAACCGTCTTAGCACGCATTACAATACGCCCTCTACCCGTATGAAAGGCATCTTTTACTCCCTCGTAACCATAAATGGTTCCTCCAGTAGGAAAATCAGGAGCCTTAATATATTGCATTAATTCATCAATCTCAATTTCATTATTTTCAATATAAGCAACAGTTCCATCAATTACTTCTGAGAGGTTATGTGGTGCCATATTAGTGGCCATACCTACGGCAATACCTGAAGCTCCATTAACTAATAAACTTGGTATTCTAGTAGGTAATACCGTTGGTTCTTGTAAAGTATCGTCAAAGTTCAAGCGATGGTCAACCGTATCCTTTTCTATATCGGCTAACATTTCTTCAGAAATCTTTTGCATTCTCACTTCCGTATAACGCATTGCTGCCGGACTGTCACCATCAGGAGAACCAAAGTTCCCTTGTCCATCAACCATTTCATAACGCATGCTCCAATCTTGTGCCATACGTACCATAGCATCATAAACAGAGGTGTCACCATGTGGGTGATATTTACCTAATACCTCACCTACTACTCTAGCTGATTTTTTATGTGCTCCTGTTGCCTTAATTCCCAATTCATGCATACCGAACAAAACTCTTCTATGTACTGGTTTTAGTCCATCACGTACATCCGGTAAGGCTCTTGAAACTATAACTGACATTGAATAATCAATGTAAGATGATTTCATTTCATCTTCTATGTTAATTGGAATTAATTTTTCTCCTTCTGCCATATATTCTATTGATTTATTAGTTTAAAAATTAAGAGAGCAATATACAACAAATCTGTTTTTTTGATGTTATATATAAAAGCTTTTATTATCATTTTTTATTAACAATAAGCACCAGTAAATACACTGTTTTTCATAGATTTACAATATTTACAAAAGTTCGGTATAATTTTTGACGTATTATTTAGAAAAAATCTAGTAATTTTACCTTATAAATTTATAGAAATGGATGATAATTTTTCACCTAAAGTTAAAGACGTAATTGCTTATAGTAAAGAAGAAGCTTTACGGTTAGGACACGATTTTATTGGTACAGAACATTTAATGTTAGGCTTACTTCGCAAGGCTAATGGAGATGCTATTGATATTTTAAATGCATTGGACATTGATCTGGTAATGCTGAGAAAAAAAATTGAAAGTTTGAGTCCGGTCAATTCTGATATTTCAGCAGCTAATGATAAAAAAAGTTTGCATTTGACCAAGCAAGCTGAAAAAGCTTTAAAAACTACATTTTTAGAGGCTAAACTATTTAAAAGTAAGGCGGTAAGCACTGCCCATTTACTATTATGTGTCTTAAGAAATGAAAACGACCCCACTACCAAATTATTAAATAAGTTTGATGTTGATTACAATGAGGTCAAATCAATTTTTAGTCAATTATTTGTAGATGATGATATTACTGAGAGCCCAAGAGCCGAAAGTGCGAGAGATGATGAATTTGATGAACCAAAACAAAATCCTTTTGAAGGTTCTAAGCCCAGTAAATCAAACGCTAAATCTAAAACACCCGTTTTAGATAATTTTGGTAGAGATTTAACGCATTTAGCTGAAGAAGGTAAGTTAGATCCTGTGGTAGGAAGAAAAAAAGAAATTGAACGTATTTCTCAAATATTAAGTCGTCGTAAAAAAAATAATCCCATATTAATTGGTGAGCCAGGTGTTGGTAAATCTGCTATAGCTGAAGGTTTGGCCTTGCGTATCATTCAACGTAAAGTATCTCGTATTTTATTTAACAAGAGAATTGTGTCTCTAGATTTGGCAAGTTTAGTTGCCGGAACAAAATATAGAGGTCAATTTGAAGAGCGTATGAAAGCGTTGATGAATGAATTAGAAAAGAATGATGATATTATTTTGTTTATTGATGAAATTCATACTATTGTTGGTGCCGGCGGAGCTACAGGATCTCTAGACGCTTCAAATATGTTTAAACCTGCTCTGGCTAGAGGAGAAATTCAATGTATTGGTGCTACTACGCTTGATGAATTTAGACAAAATATTGAAAAAGACGGTGCTTTAGAGCGGCGTTTTCAAAAAGTTATGGTGGAACCTACTTCTGTAGAAGAAACCATTCAAATATTAAACAATATTAAAGACAAATATGAAAATCACCATAATGTTATTTACACTGATGAGGCTATAGAAGCTTGTGTCAAATTGACCAACAGATATATGACTGACAGGTTTTTACCAGATAAAGCTATTGATGCTTTGGATGAAGCAGGTTCAAGAATTCATATTACCAATATAGTTGTGCCTAAACAAGTACTTGAATTAGAAAAGCAACTAGAAGATGTTAGGGTGCTGAAAAACAATGTGGTAAAGAGTCAAAAATATGAAGAAGCTGCAAGGCTTCGTGATGATGAAAAGCGATTGGAAAAAGAATTAGAAATTGCCCAAAAAGCTTGGGAAGAGCAATCCAAATTGAATAAAGAAACTGTAACTGAAGACAATGTGTCAGAAGTAGTTTCTATGATGACAGGTATACCAGTAAATAGAATAGCTGAAGCTGAAAGTGCACGCTTGGCGGACTTACCCAACTTAATTAAAGGTAAAGTAATAGGACAAAATGAGGCTGTGTCTAAAGTAGTAAAAGCTATACAACGAAATAGAGTTGGTTTAAAAGACCCCAATAAACCTATTGGTTCTTTTATCTTTTTAGGTCAAACCGGGGTTGGTAAAACCCAATTGGCTAAAGTATTGGCAAGGGAACTATTTGATTCACCAGAAGCGTTAGTACGTATAGATATGAGCGAATACATGGAAAAATTTGCCATTTCTCGTCTAATTGGTGCACCTCCAGGATATGTGGGTTATGAAGAAGGTGGTCAATTAACAGAAAAAATCAGAAGAAAACCTTATGCAGTTGTATTGTTAGATGAAATCGAAAAAGCACATCCTGATGTATTTAATATGCTATTGCAAATTTTAGATGATGGCTATATCACTGACAGTCTTGGTAGAAAAATTGATTTTAGACATACTATTATTATCATGACCTCAAATATTGGATCTAGACAATTAAAAGATTTTGGTGCAGGTGTTGGTTTTGGTACTGCCTCAAAGAAAAAACAAGCAGATGCTGATGCTAAAGGTGTGATTGAAAATGCATTAAAGAAAAGTTTTGCTCCTGAGTTTTTAAATAGAATTGATGATGTGATTGTATTCAATGCCTTGGAAAAAGAAGATATTCATGCAATTATTGATATTGAACTTGAAAAATTATTGGAACGAATTGATGGTTTAGGTTATAAACTTGTACTTAGTGATAAAGCGAAAGACTATATTGCTGATAAAGGTTTTGACAGACAATATGGAGCCAGACCTTTGAAACGTGCTATTCAAAAATATATTGAAGATGCATTGGCCGAAGAAATTGTCAATTCAAAATTGAAAGAAAATGACACCATTTTTATGGATCTTGATAAGGATAAAGAGGAATTGACGATAAAAATTAAAAAGTCGAAAAAACCAGTGGAAGAAAAAGAATAATAGTCTTTAGATTCCGGCATATAATTGGTTATACTAAATAATTTAAAAGTTGTCATTTTGGCAACTTTTTTTGTTATTCCAATATATTTTATAATGTCGTATAATTCAATAGAATTAACTTTTATAAGATTAAGACAAAATATTTTTGAATAGCTTTGTTATAGTCAATTATTTTAACGAAAATATTGTGCAAATTAAACGATTTCAATGCGACATTATGATGTTAAATTGGTATTACTCTATTCAAATAACTCTAAACTATCTATACTTACATTTTGGATAAATGAAATACTCTTAACTATAGCATCATGCAAAACACCATCTTCTTTTATAAAAGGTACATCATTTCTAAATAAACCGACAAAAGATTCTAAAAATACTGATGTTTTTAAAGGTTTTCTAAAGGCTAAAGCCTGAGAAGCATTGAGCAATTCTATGGCTAAAATAGTCTCTAAATTATCAACTATACGTTTGGCTTTTGTAGCTCCATTGGCCCCCATACTTACATGATCTTCCTGTCCATTACTTGAAACAATTGAATCTATTGATGCGGGCGTAGCCAATTGCTTATTCTGACTTACAATACTAGCTGCCGTATATTGTGGAATCATTAATCCTGAATTTAAACCGGGTTTAGAAACTAGAAATGCTGGTAAACCCCGTAAACCAGAAACCAATTGAAATGTACGTCTTTCGGAGATATTACCTAGCTCCGCTAAGGCAATACCTAAAAAGTCAAAGCCCAATGCCAACGGTTGTCCATGAAAATTGCCTCCGGAAATTATCTGATCTGCTTCGACAAAAATATTTGGATTATCGGTAACTGAATTGATTTCTGTTTCTATAGTTTTTTTTACAAAATTCAAAGTGTCTTTACTTGCTCCATGAACTTGGGGCATACATCTAAATGAATACGGATCCTGTAGATGCTTTTTATTCCGACCAATAATTTCACTATCTACTAAAAATTCATTTATTTTTTTTGCCGTTCGTATTTGTCCGTTATGCGGTCTTACCAAATGAATCAATTTGTTAAAAGGCTCAATTCTGCCATCAAAAGCCTCTAAAGAAATTGCACCAATAACATCTGCTAAATACGATAATTTAAACCCCTTAAGCAAATTATAAACACCATATGCACTCATAAACTGAGTGCCATTAAGCAATGCCAAGCCTTCTTTTGACTGTAATTTAATTTTTTCCCAATTAAATTTTAGTGAAATTTCTTCGCCTGTATATAGTTTCCCGTCATATTCAACTTCTCCTTTACCTATTAAGGGTAATGCTAAATGTGCCAATGGTGCCAAATCTCCAGAGGCACCTAATGAGCCTTGGGTATAAATAATAGGCAAAACATCTTGGTTATAAAAATCTATTAATCTTTTAACCGTTGCCAATTGCACACCTGAATGTCCATAACTTAATGATTGAATTTTTAAAAACAACATCAACTTTACAATAATTGAGGGTACTTTTTCACCAGTACCACAAGCATGAGACATCACTAAATTCTCTTGAAGCAAGGTTAAGTTTTTATTGGAAATTTTAACATTATGTAGGGCTCCAAATCCAGTATTGATTCCATAAAACGGCTTTTTACTATTAATTAGTTTTTCATCCAAGTATTGTCTACATTTTTCAATCTTATCCTTAGATTCCTTAGATAGCTTTAATTGCTGTTTTGTTATTATTATATCATTTATTTTTGATATATCTAAATATTTATTATCAATATGATGGAATTCTTGCATTTTTTATAATTTATTCAAAATTAAAGAAATTTTTTATAGCAATTCAATAAGAACATATATTTTAGCCAAAAAAATAAAAACTATGAAAAAATTAATTATTTTACTTGTTATTTTTAGTATTTCAGCATGTAATACTAAAGCTAAAGAGCAAGAAACTCATGAATCTATTACCAGCCATGATAATATGAAAGGATCTTCATCACCAAAATTCTCAAATTATGAAAATTATAATGGTGGTAGTACTTCATTAGACGACTTAAAAGGAAAGTTTGTTTATTTAGATGTTTGGGCTACTTGGTGCGGCCCCTGCAGACAGGAAATTCCTTTTTTAAAGGAAATTGAAAAAGAATTTCATGACAAAAATATTGAATTTGTTAGCATATCTGTAGATGATAAAGAAGATTATAATATTTGGAAGCAAATGATTGCTGAAGAAGAAATGGGTGGTATCCAACTTTATGCCAATGGTGACAATGAATTTATTGATGCTTATAACATTGAAACTATTCCTCGCTTTATTCTTATTGATAACTATGGAAATATTATCAATTCTGATGCTCCAATGCCATCAGATCCTGTATTAAAAGAAGTATTAAATGGTATACTTAATTAATAATTAATTGGATAATTTTTAACACTATAGTTAAAATTGTTTGTTACTTTTGTCAATTAAAATCTACAACATAATGAATAAATTAATAGTATTGATTGCCACCCTATTGTTATTGGCATGTAAAAATGATTCTCAAGTTAATAATTATGTAACATTATCTGGAAAAATTACAAATGCCACAGGTAAAGAACTGAAAATTATTAATAGCAAAAATAAACCTATAAGAACAATTACCTTAAATGAGGATGGTACTTTTAAGGATACCTTAAATGTGACAACCGGTGTTTATACCTTGTTTGATGGTAATGAATATGCGGCTGTCTATTTAAAAAACGATTATGATCTTTCTATTTCATTAGATACTAAAGAATTTGATGAATCTTTGACTATTACGGGAAATGGTAGTGAAGGCAGTGATTATTTATCAAAAAAGATGCTATTACAAGAAAAAACGTTTACCAATGTAAACGATATCTATGCTTTAGAAAAAGATGATTTTTTAAAATCATTAGGAGAGAAAAAAATTGAATTTAAAAATCTTAAGGATCAATTTAAGAATATGGATTCTACACTTTCTGTGGAGGACACTAAAGATACAGAAAGTTTATTTAATTTTTTAATTAATAGATATGATGAAGTGTATGCAACAACTAAACTAAAAGGTACACCTTCACCAAAATTTACAAACTATGAAAATCATAAAGGTGGTACTACCTCATTAGATGATTTAAAAGGAAAATTTGTTTATGTTGATGTTTGGGCTACTTGGTGCGGCCCTTGTAAGAGAGAAATTCCATTTTTAAAAGAAGTTGAAAAAGAATTTCATGATAAAAATATTGAATTTGTAAGTATTTCCATCGATAAAAAAGATGCTTATGAAACTTGGAAAAAGATGGTTGCAGAAAAAGAATTAGGTGGTATTCAACTTTTTGCCGGTGATGATCTACAATTTGTAAATGATTATAAAATTGAAGGCATTCCGCGATTTATTCTTATAGACGACAAAGGAAATATCGTAAATCCAGATGCACCTAGACCATCAAATCCTGCTTTAAAGGATCTATTTATAAGTTTAGGTATCTAATTAGAAATTATGAAAATAAAAAAAGTGCTATATTGAATATAGCACTTTTTTATTTATAATCAATTCACTTTAACCTATTATCATTTTTACAAAATGCTATAACAGTGAAAAATTTATCTATCTAAACAAAATACAAACTGGAGAGGGAGCCTCTATTTCATCAATAAAAGTTAGCAATCCGGTATTTTTATCTCTCTTTAAGGATATGATATTGTTAGAACGCTGATTGGCCACTAAAATATAATCTTCGTTTGGCGATAGTGAAAAATTTCTAGGCCAATCACCTTTAACCGATTCATGTCCTATCAATTTTAGATGACCATCTTCTTTATTAATTTTAAAAATTGCCAAACTGTTATGCCCTCTATTGGATGCATACAAAAAATGACCATCTGAAGAGATATGTATATCTGCACAAAAACTATCTTTATCAAAGCCATCAGGTAAAGTTGAAAAAGAAGCTGTTTTTTCAAAAATTTGTTTATCAGACTTTTTCACCAAACTAATTGAATTATTCAATTCATTGATTACATAGATCCACTTTCCATTAGGATGAAAACTTAAATGTCTTGGTCCTGCTCCTGTATCTAATTTTAAAGTATTTGGCTCAGAAAACTGAAATTTTTGTTGTAGCGTGTCTATTTTAGAAAACCATAACTCATTTGTGCCTAAGTCAACTGAAATAATACTGTTGTTGTTTGCTTCAAACCAAGCAGCATGTGCATGAGGTGCGTTTTGTTGCTTTTTTGTGCCTTTGCCAGTATGTTTTTGAATGTCTAATAAATCAGACAATTCACCTTCCGTATTTAGTTTTAATAAACCAACAGTACCACCTGTATAATTGGCAGTTAAAACATCTCCATTATTATTTACAGTTACAAAACATGGATGAGCACCACCAGAAGAACTTCTGCTGATAAAACTAAGACTGTCACCATTAATTAGAAAAGACTCAATAGTACCAGAACCATCAAGGCTATTGGTTTCATTAACAGCTAATAAATAGTTATTGTCGATACTTTTAGTTAAAAAAGAAGGATTTTCTGAAACTGCAGCCAATCCAATTTTTTCTAGTTTACCATTTTCAGAGAGAGAATAGGTGTAAATCCCTTTACTTATAGTATCTGTATAAGTACCAACAAAAAAAGAAGTAACTACCTCCTCTTTTTCATTGGGTTTTTCTTTTTTTGTTTGACAATTTGCTAAAATTAGAGATAGTATAATTATGTATTGAAATTTCATGGTATATATAAATTATTATTGAACAAAGATTATATTAATGTAAAATGAATATGTAAATTTAAGGTATTAATTTACAATTGATCTAGCTCTAGATTATAATCATATTGTAAATCTTCATGTAATGTGCGTATGGCTTTATCAATCAACAGTAACTGCCGTTCAAAAATATTTTGAAGACTTGTATTTACATGTATTGGTGGATTCATATTTTTTAACACCAAACAGAAATGAAGCAATAATTCTACTTCTGTTTCTTTCTTTTTAGAATACCTAATATATTTTTTGACATTACGTAAAATTTTTCTGACACTTTTTTTGATATAAAAATAGCTCGATGTATTTATGAGTTCAAATTGTTCAGAAATTTCATCTTTTACATTTTGTATGAATGAGTCTTCATCAGAGGCTTCAAATAAGAGGTAAGTTAATAATTCTTTGTTCTCTTTTTTAAATTTTGATAACTGTAAACATAGTTCTAATAGTTCTGCATGTGTTTGATGTTTCAACTCTTTTTTGAGTTCTAGAACAGTAGCTGTTTTCATAATGGCATATTACTTTTGCAAGTACTAATTTATGTTTTTATTTATAACCAGTACCCAACAATAAATTTTTTATGCCACAAGTTATTAAACAACTTTTTTCAAAATATTTAACAAAACCATTTATAATTTTTAGGCTAACTTTTCGTTGGAGATTAAACATTATTCAAATTATATAAATATGATAATTCACTTAAAAAAAGCACTTAACCTTCTAATCATATTTTCTGTATTCTCCTGCAATAATGATAAAGATAATGATACTTCACTTCAAAACAATAAGGCTAAAGCTATATACAATCAAGCATACCAAGAAAATTTTCAAGAAGACCAAATTGATGATATTATAGCCAATGCTCAAAATGCATATGTGCTTATTGATCCGTTTCAAGATAATGTCCACGCCTCCATTTCAGCTATTAAAGCAAAAGGAAATGAAGTTGGTGCCTATATTAGTATAGGAACAGGTGAAGCTTACAGAAACGATTTTAATCAAATGAAACCATATTTGGTTTCAACGCCTTGGGGCCAATGGCCTGATGAATATTTTGTGAATAACACTACAACTGGTATACTAGATTTAATGAAAGCTAGGATTGATCAAATTGCTCTTTGGGGTTGTGATTGGGTAGAATTTGATAATATGGATTGGGTTTATGATGATGATTTAAGATCTACATACGGGTTTAAAGTTACTGTAGAAGAAGGCATAGCTTATTATAAAGAATTATGTGACTATGTGCATAAAAAAGGAATGAAATGCATGGCTAAAAATACGG
Organism: Flavobacteriaceae bacterium UBA2765; assembly: GCA_002352665.1. GTDB lineage: Bacteria > Bacteroidota > Bacteroidia > Flavobacteriales > Flavobacteriaceae > Aureibaculum. The sequence goes on along the minus strand of DEIV01000007.1, from coordinate 29,920 downwards.
TTGAGAATGCTACTTATTTTGATGGTGTTCTGTATGAGTCTTATTCTGATGAAAAAAATTGGTGGGATGAATCTGGTGCTCAAAGTTTTTTAGATGCCGGTAAATTGGTTATTATAAATCATTATAACGAATCGAATTGTGGGCAAGTTTATTCAGATTATATAGATGTTTATAACACCAATTTATCATTTATATGTGAAGATAGCAATCTAAAGAAATATGTACATTATAATGAATAAAATTATTTAAAACTACCTGATCAATTTTTTATATTTAATCTGTTTTGGTAATAAATCACCTGCAAAACGTTTCATTTTTTTTTCTTCATAATCTGAAAACCCCCATTCAAAAGAAATAGACTTGACTATCTCCTTCTAAGGTTAAAATGTACGTATAGATTCTACTAAAGACCAACGATTATAATAGATAACCACTGCACAAACTGAAAAATTTCCCTATCCATTCTCTAAAAACTAAAAACATACCTTATTGTTTATTGATATAGGGTTTTTGTGATTTAAAGTGTACTTATTTTGAGGAATTGTTAATTATAAGATTAATTATTTTGTTAATTATCAAATTTAGACCATATGTTTTTAACATTATATAAACTTCAATCGGTAATTACATTTATCATTTTCTACTTCTACCGTTGACCTTTTTTACCACACTTTTATCCTATAGTATATAGTGAATATCATATTTAAATTAAACAAGATCAAATCACAAAAATTTAGACTAAACACTAATTATCAACTACTAAACTTTAACATTATGAAAAAATTACTACATGTATCAACAGTATTATTTTTATTTATTTTGAGTAGTATTATTACTGCTCAAGCCCCATCAGGCTACACCTCTGTATTAAATCATAACTTTGGCTCTTCTGGCACTATTAAAAATGTCAGCGATTTACAAAACAACTATGACTGGGGTCTTCTCTGGGGAGATGTAAATCCTAATAATCCTTGGGCTAATGCTGCAGAATGGCAAAAATATACTACCCTTTCGAGCAATAACTATGCTTTTGCTTCCAATCACTTGAAAATAATAGCCAGATTTAACAATGATATCAATGGAAATGGTACTCCTGATTATGCAGGAGGATCTGACCAAACAGGAACAGATAGAGAAATTACATCAGGTTGTTTACGCTCTAAGAACACATATAAGCCTACCTCTACAACATCTTACTATTTTGAAACACGTATGAAAGTTCCCTCAGGAAAAGCCTTATGGCCGGCTTTTTGGCTGTATAGAAAAAAAGGAGGAACCAATGCTGAAATTGATATAGTTGAGATTGTAAATAATCAATGGGATAGTAGTAAAGAACCAAATTGGAATCCTTTGGTATATCATAACAACGTTCACTTTAGTAGCAGTGGCGATAACGCGTATGCATCAGCGAAAGGGAGCTCTTTAAGTACAGGTTATCATATTTGGGCATGTGAATGGACCGACACTCAAGTAAAATTTTATCTTGACAATAACCTTATCCGAACGGTATCTTATCCTATTAACGACCCAAATACAGGATGGGGAAATTCAAACCCTGCAAATGTTCTTATCAATTTAGCTGCCGGAGGTGGATGGCCCGGAGATGCAGATGATACAAACGCTTTTCCTGCTACTCTAGAAGTAGACTATTTAAAGGTTTATGAAAAAACTGCTGGTGGCAGTGCAACATTATCAGCGGCTGATGTTTCTTCCGGGCAAGATGTTATTGTAAATTTTTCAGGAACACCAGGGTTCGGTAGGGATTGGATTGGAATTTATACTGAAGGTGCTGCCGACAATGCCTATTCGTATTGGTTTTATACAAACGGTACCAAAACACCTGGAACTGGAATTACCAGTGGTTCAGTTAATTTTGGCAATATTCCTGCCAACAACTGGGAATGTCGATATTTTGAAAACGATGGTTGGAATAAAATTGCAACTGATGCTTTTTCTGTAACATCAAATGGAAGTGTCAGTGCTGCCGATGTTTCTTCAGGACAAGACGTTATTGTAAATTTTTCAGGAACACCAGGGTACGATAGAGATTGGATTGGAATTTATACTGAAGGTGCTGCCGATAATGCCTATTCTTATTGGTTTTATACAAACGGTACCAAAACGCCTGGAAATGGAACTGCCAATGGTTCTGTTACCTTTAGTGGTATTCCGGATGGTAACTGGGACTGTAGATATTTTGAAAACGATGGTTGGAATAAAATTGCAACAGATGCTTTTTCTGTTAATGGTAGTAGCAGCTCAGGTTATAGATATTTAAAATATACAGTAAATGATGCATTTAATCATAAAATGATAGAATTAAGTTGGTTAGCAGGCTCTACAAATTATCCCCAATCAAACCTTACTTCTAATACCTCTGAGTCTGGAGTAACCGTAAGTGGCAGTTTTGGAAGCGATAGCTACAAAGCTTTTGATGGTGATTTAAGTGGTCCAAATGGATTATGGATTGGAGATCAAACCCCAAAACATATATTACTTGATTTTGGATCAGCAAAAATTTCTCCTACAAAAATTAATATTCAAAAAAAATCATGGAGTGATTTAAGAGGATTTAAATGTGAGGGGTCTAATGATGGATCAAATTGGACACTATTATTAAACAATACTACATCAGCAGGTGAATGGACAAATAAAACCTATACTTTTACAGCTGCTAAGTCAGCTTTATCAAGTACTGATACCAAAGCCATTTTAAATGAAAGTTTTGTTTATCCTAATCCGTCAAAAGGGCTTTTTAATTTTAATTTTTCTTCTGCTTTTAAAGGAGAGGTCTCCATTGAATTATTCTCAATAGATGGTCGACAAATTGAAAGCATAAATTTACAGAAGGCCAATAAAAATTTCACACATCAAATAAATATATCTAGTAAAGCTTCTGGAATCTATTTCATTAATTTTGAAGCAGGTGCATACCAATCCAATCATAAGATTATTAAGAATTAATAATTCAAGTGAAATGAATTAAAAAGGGTCTGTTTCAACTCCATTGAAACAGACCCTTTTTTTATTGATATATGAAGTACAATTGCAGTATAAAAAACACAAATAACTTTCTTTTAAATATCTTTAGATTTTCTTTCTAACTTGTCCTTATTATTTATTTTTATAGTGATCATAAATTTTTCATTTTATGAGGTATTGTTTTTTCTTTCTTTTTTTTCTAAATTCTGTTATTGCTCAACAATCCATTGACGATCAGAAAATATTCGGAGTTACTATTGATGACCCCTGGTCAAATATCTCGGCACTTACAGATGCCTTATCTAATCATACTGTAAAACCTACAGCCAGAATTGTATTTGACCAAGGTATAAAAGCGCGTGAATATAGTGACGCTATTTCACAAATAGCATCTTCTTGTTTTATTATGGGAGAAATTCTAGATAGTTTCTTTATAAAAGATTATTCAGTTAGTCAATATTTAGATAGAACGACAGAATACTTAAATGCTTTTGAAGATATTGTTGACATTTGGGAAATTGGAAATGAAATAAATGGAGAATGGGTTTCAAAAAACAATGACCCCAATAATATTCCTGAAGTTATCCAAAAAATTGAAGGAGCTTACCAAATCGTTAAAGATCGAGGAAAAAAAACTGCACTTAATTTATATTTTAATAGAGATTGCTCTGATGAAAATCCTCAATTTGAAATGTTTAACTGGGTAAATGACAATATTTCTGAAATAATGAAACAAGGACTTGATTATGTTTTAGTTAGTTATTATGAAGATGATTGTAATAATGTAATATTGTCAACTACAGAATGGCAAGTAGTATTTGATAAATTACACTCAATATTTCCGAATTCAAAGCTAGGTATTGGAGAATGTGGCACTCAATATGATACTGACAATGTAAGAAATTCCAGAGAAAATAATTTAAGAGAAATTGAGTATATAAATCGTTATTATAAAATGAATATTAGTACGCCTAATTATATTGGTGGATATTTTTGGTGGTATTATAAAAATGATTGTGTTCCGAAAACAAAAGAATTATGGAAAACTATAAATGATACCAGCACTTCTTTTCTAAATAGTAATAATTCTGAATTCTTTGTTGCAGTAGGAGGATCTGGAGATGGCACTTTCGATACTCCATTTGGATCATTAGATGATGCTCTTGCCGTTGCACAATCCAATGATATTATCACATTACGATCTGGAACTTATGACCCGCCATCTGGACTTATTGAAACATCACATTTAACAATACAAGGATATCAAAATGAAAGACCACACATAACTAAACCATTCGGACCAAACAGCCCATTAAACATTATTCAAGTGAGCTTCACAGCAACTCATATTACGCTAAAAAATCTAGAATTGTCTGGTGGAATATGTTATGTGATTAAATTTGATAACGATTTTGGTTATCCTGGAGCTACAAATAAAGCTGCATTAGGAGGTACTATTGAAGACTGCATCATACATCATAGCGGAACAGATGCTATTAAAATAACACCTTTATGTGATGATATAACTATTAAAAATTGTGAAATATATCATACTGGTGTCGCTTTTGAAAGTGATGAAAATAGAAAGATAGCTTACGAAAAGGGTTGTTTAGGGCGAAAAGATGAAGCTAAAAACAATCAGGGCATAGACAATGTAAATGGCGATAGAATGCTAGTGCAAGGATGTTCTTTTTATGATATTCCTGGTGATAATCCAGCACTATTTTTTAAAGGAGGTGCTAGAGATTGTATTGTCGAGAGAAATTCCTTTGAAAACGCATATTCTGGTATTTGGATTGGAGGTCAAACTGATGCAGATTTTTTTACAACAGATGATAATCCTGAATATTATAATAATTTTAATGGTATTATTAGAAATAATATTATCAAAGATATGAGAGGTGAAGGTATTGGTTTTTTTTCTGCAAATAGCCCTAAAGTTTATAACAATACTTTGATTGATTGTGGTACAAAACAAGAACCCGAAAGTAGTACTCCAGCGATAAGATTTGCAATACAAGCGTTTGAAAATGGGGGTGCATATTTTGGACCGCCTACGATTAATGGACTGTTTGTTAACAATGTGGTCATTAGAAAGGACGCTCAAATAACACCCTATCATGATTTTTTTATAGAAATATCACCAGAAGAGAATTTGCCTCCATTAAAAAATGGCACACTCCAAATCAAAAATAATCGTTATTGGGATGCTCTATATTCAGACATAAAAGTTAGAAATAACAATATTCCTAGCGTGATTTCCGATTATGAAACCCTGATAGAATGGCAAACATCTACACTACACCATAGTAATTTTGCTGAAACTCAAAGTATATATGCCGATCCAATGATTGATTCTAATGGCAATCCTCTTGTTGATAGTAATTGTATTGGAGCAGGTGTTGTTGTTGAGGGTCTAACAGAAGATTATTATGGCAATCCTAGACCTAATGGTGCCATTGATATTGGGGCTATACAAACTACATCTACCTTAGCGAATGACAACTTTGATATACAACAAGAATTAATAGTATTTAATTATCCTAATCCTTTCAAGCGAACTACTGTTTTCTCTTTTACAATTTTGAAAAATGAATTTGTAAAAATCAACATCTATAATATGGTAGGTCAAAAAGTGCATACACTTGGAGGAAAAGAATTTGACGCCGGTGAGCATACACTCGATTTTGATGGTACTAATTTAGCTAGTGGTACATATGTTTATAAAGTATTCTTAGGCAAAAGGTCTATTGCTAAAAAAATGATAGTACTTAAATAACCTGCTTTTATACTATTCAGTAATAACATTTTATTATTTTTGTAGAAATAAATCATCTATTCAAGAATTATGAAAAATATATTGGCTCCACTTATACTATCCTTTCTTTTTGTATCCTCTTTTGCACAAGAAAAAGAAACCAATCAATTTACAACTATATACGATATTGAAACAACAGCAGTAAAAAGCCAAGGTAAGACGGGTACCTGTTGGAGTTTTTCTGCCTCTTCTTTTATAGAATCTGAAATATTTAGAAAAACAAATGTCCTTGTTAATATTTCTGAGATGTATTCTGTACGAAATACTTATGAAAAAAAGGCTGAAAATTATATTCTAAGACAAGGAAAGGCCCAATTTAGTGAAGGAAGTCTCGCACATGATGTTATGAATACTATAAATGAAAACGGATTAGTGCCAGAAGTAACATATTCAGGCGGTATTACTAATGTTAATATGCATGACCATGCTGAACTATTTGCAACATTAGACACCTTGGTTAATAACTATATCAAAACCCCAAAAGAACAATCAGAAAGTTGGTCGAATGCTACAAATACGGTTTTGGATACTTATTTTGGTGAAGAACCTGAGGTATTTACTTATAATAATAAACAATTCACACCGAAATCTTTTCAATCCGAAATGAAAATTAATCCAGATGACTATGTTTCACTAACCTCATATACTCATCATCCATACTACGAAACTTTTATTTTAGAAATTCCAGATAATTTTTCTAATGGGAGTTTTTACAACCTGCCACTAGATGAATATATCAATACTATAGAACATGCATTAAATAAAGGATATTCAATTGTTTTGGATACTGATGTTTCTGAAAAAACATTTTCTTCAAAAACGGGAATGGCAAACTTGCCAAAAGATGGTGTTGCAAGAAAAGAAAAAGTTGTTACATCAGAAAATCGTCAGGAAGAATTTTTAAATTATAATACAACTGATGATCATTTAATGCATATCACAGGTTTGTTAAAAGACCAACATGGGAATAAATTCTATAAAGTAAAAAATTCTTGGGGAACTAATAACAAAGGCAATGAAGGATTTGTATATATGTCCATTCCCTATATGCAAATGAAATCTATTTCAATTTTATTACATAAAGATGGAATTTCAGAGGAGATTAAAGGAAAATTGAAGTTATAAATTCCCTTATCAAAACTTCTCTGTGGCAGTAATAATTGAATAATTGTTATTCTATTGGAGGCTTTAAGATTCTTCGCTTCGCTACTCTGTGCTCTGAATGACAGCAGAATGTCATTCAGAAGGAGGTACGACTGAGGAATCTCTAGAGACTCTTCATTTTATTTTGAGTGACAAGAAAAAAACTGTTTTATATTTTATACTACCGTATTAACTTCTTATATTTAATACGTTTTGGAATCAAATCACCTCCTAAACGTTTCTTTTTATTTTCTTCATAATCAGAAAAACCACCTTCAAAGAAATAGACTTGACTATCGCCTTCAAAGGCTAAAATGTGTGTACAGATTCTATCTAAAAACCAACGGTCGTGACTGATAACCACGGCACAACCTGCAAAATTTTCTAAGCCTTCTTCTAAGGCTCGTAAAGTGTTTACATCTAAATCATTGGTAGGTTCATCTAACAATAATACATTACCTTCTTTTTTTAAGGTCATTGCCAAATGCAATCGGTTACGTTCACCACCAGACAATGTTGCCACTTTTTTATTTTGCTCACTCCCAGAGAAATTAAAACGACTTAAATAAGCTCTAGAATTGACTTGCTTCCCTCCCATCATCACCAGTTCCTGTTCTTCAGAAAAATTCTGCCAAATAGATTTATCTATATCAATATTAGAGTGTGCTTGATCTACATAAGCAATCTTAGCTGTGTCACCCACAATAAACTCACCTTTATCTGGAGCTTCCTCTCCCATTATCATTTTAAAAATAGTAGTTTTACCTGCTCCATTAGGTCCAATTACCCCTACAATACCAGCTTGTGGTAAATTGAATTCTAAATTTTCATATAATAATTTATCACCAAAAGCTTTACTGACTCCTTTTGCCTCAATTACATTAGTTCCTAAACGTGGACCATTAGGAATATAAATCTCTAACTTCTCATCCAATTGCTTTTGATCCTGACTCATTAATTTGTCATAATTCTTTAATCTGGCTTTTTGTTTTGTTTGTCGTCCCTTTGCTCCTTGACGCACCCATTCTAACTCCCGTTCTAATGTTTTTTGTCTCTTTGAAGCCGATTTACTCTCTTGTGCCAAACGTTTTGATTTTTGATCTAACCATGATGAATAATTTCCTTTCCAAGGGATACCCTCTCCTCTATCCAATTCAAGAATCCATCCTGCTACATTATCTAAAAAGTACCTATCGTGTGTCACTGCTATTACAGTACCTTTATATTGTGCTAAATGATGCTCTAACCAATGTACAGATTCTGCATCTAAATGGTTAGTTGGTTCATCTAATAATAGAATTTCAGGTTCTTGTAATAATAATCTACAAAGAGCTACTCTACGTCTTTCTCCACCAGAAAGCACCTTTATAGGTGTTTCTGGTTCTGGTGTACGTAAAGCGTCCATAGCTATTTCTAATTTCGTATCTAATTCCCAAGCATTGGCAGCATCAATCTTATCTTGTAACTCAGCTTGTTGAGCCATGAGTTTTTCCATTTTATCAGCATCAGAATATACTTCTTCTAAACCGAACATGTCATTAATTTTATTGTATTCATCTAATATAGCAACAGTTTCAGCAACGCCTTCTTTTACAATATCCATAACCGTTTTTGACTCGTCTAATTGGGGCTCTTGCTCTAAATATCCAACCTTGTAACCCGGGGCAAACACTACATCACCTTGATAGTTTTTTTCAACACCGGCAATGATCTTTAGTAAGGTTGATTTACCTGATCCGTTAAGACCTAAAATACCTATTTTTGCTCCGTAAAAGAAACTTAAATAAATATCTTTTAATACTTGTTTATTTGTACTTTGATAGGTTTTTGAAACCTTATTCATTGAAAAAATGACCTTTTTATCGTCAGACATGTTGGTAATTTGTTATTAAGTTATTGATTTGATAGATCTAATATCAACCTTCGTAAATCATAAATCGTAATTCACTAAACTCTTCCCTTCAAGGCATTAAATACCCAAGCAATGGCAAAGAAACCAATACCCACAGCTGCAAACCCCCAACCTGCAATTTCATTATATCTAAAGGCACCAAGTGCTATTAAGCCAAGACCAACTATAATCATTACTAAAGTAGCATAACCTAATACTGTATTTTTATTCATCATCATAATCTAAACTGTTTAAATGGGTTGAATCTATCTTTTAAAGAGGACAAATATCGTAATTATTTATGAAAAGTTATAAAATATTGATGATAGTAAAAATTTAATTAATTACAACGTAAAGAACTAGTACTATCTTTAATCAATTGTTTTAATAGAGGGTTATAATTATTCTCAATAAAATTATCTTGAAGGTTATGTTGAAATTTTTTAATTTTTAGAGCATAAATTTCTTCCTGACACAAGATATTTAAGACATTTTGCCATACAACAAATAGTTCTTTTATAATCATTGTATTGTTTTTAAACTGTTTATTTAACTGGTTCAACATACTTTTAGAATAGCTTTTAAAAATTAAGGGCATTTTACATAATCTAATGAAGGAATTCTTTATTGCATTTCTTAATTTCTGAATAGTATTTAAGGATGTTATTCTATATTCATTGGCACTTTTACAATTTTTAGCAATTATTAAAAGGAAAGAATTTTTAATGATTAAGCTACAATCTGAAGAAGATTGATAATAAACATCTAATCCTAGATTAGTGTTTATTATCAATACTTTATTCTTAATTGCATTTTTAAGAAAGGTCTGCCAAGTAGATACCTCATCATGTTTAATCAACAATTGTTTCTTATATCGTTTGCTTGATATAAATACAGATTTTAATAATGATGGGTCCAAAATAAATTATCTTAATGCATCTAAATCCACCTCAACACCAAGCCCTTTAGCAGCCCCTGCACCTAATTGTGGATCAGCTCTAAACCAATGACATAACTGACGATTAACTATTTCATCTTTTTTAGGACCGGAAATACCACCCATAGCACCTATAATATTGCTAATTGTATTCTTTTTATGCTCATCCGTCATTAACCTAAATAAATCTCCCGGTTGCGTATAATGATCATCATCGTTTTCATTTCTATCAAAATATCCAACTTCATTAGAATCTAATTCATAATGTATACCTTTACGTGTTTCATCTTCTGTAATGTCATCAAAACTATTAGGTCTATAATTCGGATTACCCTCACCATTACCGTCAGAACGCATTGCACCATCTCTATGGTAGTTATTTACAGCATAAGGGCATTTATTTACAGGAAGAGATTCGTAATTTACACCTATTCTATAGCGATGTGCATCAGGATATGATAAAATACGACCTTGCAACATCTTATCAGGTGAAAAGCCAATTCCATCAACTAAATTAGCAGGTGCAAAAGCTGACTGTTCTACATCTTGAAAATAATTTTTTGGGTTTTTATTTAATTCAATTTCACCAACATTAATTAAAGGATAATCTTTATGCGGCCATACTTTTGTAAGATCAAAAGGATTCCATTTAAAATTTTTAGCTTCTTCTAAACTCATTACTTGAATTTTTAAAGCATATTTTGGGAAATGCCCATCATCTATTGCAGTTACCAAATCTCTCTGTGAAAAATCAGGATCACTACTTTTAAGTGCGGCGGCTTCAGCATCCGTAAAAGTCTTATTACCCTGCATTGTTTTATAATGGAATTTTACATAGATACGTTCATTCTTGGCATTGACCATTGAAAATGTGTGACTTCCATATCCATTCATAAAACGATATCCTACGGGTGTTCCTCTATCTGACATTAGAATTAGAACTTGATGCAAGCTTTCCGGGTTTAACGACCAATAATCCCACATCATTGTAGGTGATTTGCAATTGGTATATGGGTCTCTTTTCTGAGTATGGATAAAATCAGGAAACTTCTTTGGGTCTTTAATAAAAAATACAGGTGTATTATTACCTACCAAGTCCCAATTTCCATCTTCAGTATAAAATTTTACTGCAAATCCTCTGGGGTCACGCTCAGTATCAGCAGAACCCTTTTCACCTCCAACCGTCGAAAATCGCACAAAAACTTTGGTTTCTTTTCCTATTTCAGAAAAAAGCTTGGCACGAGTGAATTTTGAAATATCATGAGTAACAGTAAAAGTTCCATAGGCTCCAGAGCCTTTGGCATGTACAATGCGTTCTGGGATACGTTCTCTATTGAAATGTGCTAATTTTTCATGTAGAAAATAATCTTGCAATAATAAAGGCCCTCTAGCTCCTACTGATTGCGAATCTTCATAGTGTGTAATTGGTGCTCCGGCGGTGGTTGTTAATGTTTTCTTTTTTTTCATGATAAGTGATTTTATTTATTCGAACTGAACCATATAATTTATTTGGTATAATTTATATCCAACCAAATTTATGATTTATTTTACTATCATCAAAATTGATTGTGTATATAGAACTATAAATAATATTTATTACTATATAGGAATTATATTAAATTACCTGAATTCTATATCATTTACATATTATCAATAATCAGTCGTTTTATCTCAATAGAACTAACACCAAATTAGGTCAAACTAAAAAACCCATTTTCCCTTGTTGAAAATCACGCATGGCTTCCATAATTTCAGTTTGGGTATTCATTACATAAGGACCGTATTGTGCAATTTCTTCATCAATAGGTTCTCCAGAAAGAATTAAAAAGTTACTTTCTTTACGAGCCTCAAATTCAAATCCATCTCCATCTTTTTTAAAGCTTAGCATTTGTGCTGCTCCTTTTTTTAATGTCAAAGCATTATTTACCAATACTTCTCCATCAAGTAAATAAATTAAAGCATTATGGTTTGCAGGAACACTAACTTCCATTATACCTTCTGATTCTGTTTTTACCATATAAACATTTACAGCAGTTTGGGTTTTGATCAAACCTTTTTTCCCATTTAATTCTCCTGCAACAACTTTTAATGTAATATTCTTATCATTATTTTGAACAACCAGCATATCCTTACTTTTGATATGTTGATAATTTGCAGGCATCATTTTATCTTTCGCAGGTAGGTTTAACCATAATTGGATGCCTTCTAGCTCTCCACCTCGTTCAACAAATTCTTTTGTAGGTCCTTCTGAATGAATAATCCCTCTTCCTGCTGTTGTCCATTGCACATCACCTGCCTTCACAATACTTTCATTACCTAAAGAATCTCTATGTAATTGTTCTCCTTTATATAATAAAGTAATGGGTTCAAAACCACGATGCGGATGTGGACCTAGATCAAACGGATTATTAAATTCACTGATGGCATAAGGGCCATAATGATGCAGTAAAATAAACGGATCTACTTGATCAATTCCTTGAGTAGGTATGGGTTGTCTTAATCGTATTGGACCCATATTTACTAATGGACTTCCTGTTTTATGCTCTATAGTTCTTATATTTTTCATTATATATTAATTATGCAAATATTGATAATTGTCCTACAAGGTTTGTTAGACCTTACAGGTTTGTTATTAATACCTACAAGGTTTTAAAAACCTTGCAGGCAATAGATTAAATATTATTATTATTTTCCATGGAAACTATTTGTGTAATTTTTTTTACCGTATTTTATCTAACAAATCACTTAATTGCATCGCTTCCTCTTGCGTTAAATTTTCCAACAAATCTTCCTTTACGTTTATATGTATTTCTTTTAATAGTTTCAATCCCTTATCAGTGATTACTATATGCACTACTCTTCTATCATTAGGGCAAGGTATCCTGTCAATTAATTTTTTAGCACATAACTTATCCATTAATCGTGTTGCATTTGGAGCTCTTTCAATCATTCTATCCTTTATAGTCTGTACTTTTAAAGGTTCTTTTGCACCTTTTAATATTTTCAAAATATTAAATTGCTGTGGCGAAATTCCAAAAGGTTTAAAAAACGAATTCTGATGGCTATTTAACCAATTGGCCGTATATTTAATATTGATCAATGCTTTTACCTTATTTGAAGGAAATTTTGAATTTATATCTTTTGAAATGTCTCCCATTAACCTCATTGTCCGTCCAAGCGGACATTTAACTATGTTGTCCCGAAACTTCGGGATCTATTTCCCCAAAGGGAAAATTAATTGATTATTATTTTATCCTCTTAATTTTAACTCTTTCATTACTTTGTTAAACAAATCAGATGAAGGCGTTTTATAAATTTCATCATCAACTATTAAGGTTGGATACTTAATATCACCCTCATACAATTCCTTCGAGTGATTTTGAGCTTCTACGTCAATAGCAAGGTCTTTATATTCAAAATCAATTTCCGCCATTCTTAAAAAATTTTTAAAAGCCACTGTATGTGCATGGCCTTTCTTTCCGTAAATTATTATTTTCATTTATTCAATATTTTTTTCAATTCGTTTATCAGGGGACAACCCACATTACGGCTACAAATATATAGCATCCTATAGCTAACCAAGGGTTTACAAAAGACAATAACACTCCAATCGCATATAAAACCAATGATAGCTTCCCTTTCATATTTTTTCCAATTGCTTTTTTAAGGGTAAAATCGTCCTCATGATAATTTATTATAACTTTTTGTAAAACAAAATATGCAATACCACTCATTAATAATACAATCCCATAAATTGCAACTGGCGTTGAGGCTGCATGATTTTCTCCTATCCAAGACGTTACAAAAGGTATTAGAGATAACCAAAATAACAAATGTAATTAGCCCACAAAATCTTTCCGTTCACTTTTTGTGTTATTTGAAATAGATGATGGTGATTGCTCCAGTAAATACCTATATAAATAAAGCTAATGACATAACTTATAAAAACTGGAATTACTGGAATCAATGCATGCAATGTAACCTCTTCAGGCACCTTAAATTCCAACACCATTATAGTAATAACAATCGCCAACACTCCATCACTAAAAGCCTCTAATCTATTTGATTTCATGACTAAATTACCCTTTAAAATCTATTTTCCTATGCTTACCGTCACAATAGGGCTTATTAGCTGAAGCTCCACATCTACAAAAGGCGGTAGTTTTATTTTTGACTTCTTTTGTACCATCAGAATTGGTAATATGCAATGTTCCATACACCAATAAGGGGCCGTTTTCCATAACTTCCACTACCGTTTCTGTATGCATTTCTTCAGTATCTGCTGCATCATTCATCCGATAAGACAAAGCACCAGAAGGACATGCCTCTACCTGAACTTTCAACTCATCAGTTGTAGCATTTTCTATGGCAATCCATGGCTTTTCATTAGGATTATATACATTAGGTAACCTTTTCACACATTCAGCTGCATGAATACACATTTTTGGTTTCCACAAAATGGTAATTTCACCATTAGAATATTCTTTTACGATTTCTTTTTTTGCATCTGACATATTAAAATGTTTTAAGGTTAGACTGTTTTTTCAAAGGCTTGAACAGCTTGTACTAAATTATTTTTAAATTCTCCATCCATCATTTTTCCATCTATAAAATTATCATAAAAATTTGGAAGAGAAAAAGTGGCGACAATAACCGCTCCTAAATGTGGAAAAGTAGATTTTGCTGATTCTAAAACTGAAGCTCCTCCTCTACCTCCTGGAGAGGTCGCCATTAATAATAATGGCTTATCCCTAAATACTTTTCTATCCATACGAGAAACCCAATCAAATATATTTTTAAACGCTGCTGTATAAGACCCGTTATGTTCGGCTAATGAGATTACAAAACCATCAAATTGATCTAAAAGTTCATTAAAGCCTTTGACATTCTCAGGAAAACCATTTTCTTCTTCATCAATACTAAATAGCGGAACCTGATAATCATTTAAATCAGCCACCTGATAACTTATATTTTTAAGCTTTGTTGCTGCAAAGGACGCTAATTGCTTATTGATTGATTTCTTACTCGTACTTCCGGCGAATACTAATACTTTTTTATTCATTCTTAATTTTTATATCTATTAGATGCTTAAATTCACGACAAAGGTATGAAAATTAATTTTATTTTCCAAGGAATATATTATCATGGGATATTATTTTCTTAAATTTAAGCTATCACTGTATTTAGTAAGTTTATTAAAGAATCCTTTTTATGTTTTTATATATTGCTTATAAAACAATACCTAATTAACAAACTAAAGATTTAGAAGTGAAAAATAAAAACCATTTTTGTACTTTAGCAATCGCATTTTGAATAGCATTATATGAACATCAACTTCAATAAAAACGAAGATTTTAATAGATTAAAGCTCACAGAACTCAAAAAAAAACTTCTCAAAGTTTATAAAGGTGGTGGAGATAAACGTATTGAAAAACATCATGCCAAAGGAAAACTAACTGCCAGAGAGCGTATAGATTATGTACTAGACCCTAACACTAATAGCATTGAAATTGGTGCTTTTGCCGGTTATGGAATGTATGAAGAACATGGTGGGTGTCCGTCGGGTGGCGTTATTATTAAAATTGGATATATTAGAGGCAAACAATGTATAGTTGTTGCCAATGATGCTACTGTGAAGGCAGGAGCTTGGTTTCCTATAACTGGTAAAAAAAATCTTAGGGCTCAAGAAATTGCTATAGAGAATAGATTACCTATTATTTATCTGGTAGATAGTGCTGGAGTGTATTTACCTATGCAGGATGAAATTTTTCCTGACAAAGATCATTTTGGACGTATTTTCAGAAATAATGCCATTATGAGTAGTATGGGAATTACCCAGATCTCTGCAATTATGGGGAGTTGTGTTGCAGGTGGAGCTTATTTACCTATTATGAGTGATGAGGCATTAATTGTGGATAAAACAGGTAGTATTTTCCTTGCGGGAAGCTATCTAGTAAAAGCCGCCATTGGAGAATCAATTGATAATGAAACGTTGGGCGGTGCTACTACACATTGTGAAATTTCCGGTGTAACCGATTATAAGGCAAAGGATGATCAAGATGCATTAGATACTATAAAAAATATAATTGATAAAATAGGCGATTTCGATAAAGCAGGATACAATAGAATAAAATCAGAAGAACCTAAGGATAAACCTGAAGAAATTTACGGATTACTACCTGAATCTAGAGCTGAGCAATATGATATGTACCAAATCATTAAACGCATGATGGATAATTCTGAATTTGATGAATATAAATCCAATTATGGAAAAACCTTAATAACAGCCTATGCTCGAATTGATGGATGGGCAGTGGGTATAGTGGCCAACCAGCGTAAAGTAGTTAAAAATAGTAAAGGTGAAATGCAATTTGGCGGTGTAATTTATTCAGATTCTGCAGATAAAGCCACAAGATTTATTGCCAATTGTAATCAGAAAAAAATACCGTTGGTGTTTCTGCAGGATGTTACCGGATTTATGGTAGGTAGTAAAAGTGAGCATGGTGGTATTATAAAGGATGGTGCCAAAATGGTAAATGCTGTAAGCAATTCGGTTGTCCCTAAATTTACAGTTATTATTGGTAATAGTTATGGTGCCGGTAATTATGCCATGTGCGGCAAGGCCTATGATCCTCGACTTATTGTTGCCTGGCCTAGTGCAGAATTGGCTGTAATGAGTGGTAATTCTGCCGCCAAAGTATTATTACAAATTGAAAAGGCATCTTTGGAGAAAAAGGGTGAAAAAATTACCAAAGCAAAAGAAGAGGCGTTATTTAATAAAATAAAATCGCGTTATGATAGTCAAACCTCTCCTTATTACGCCGCATCAAGAATATGGACCGACGGAGTTATAGATCCTCTGGACACTAGAATATGGATTTCTATGGGGATTGAAGCTGCCAACCACGCTCCTATTGAAAAGAAATTTAATTTAGGGGTGATACAAGTTTGATAATAGAGAATAGAAAATAGAAATAAATTAAACCATGAAAAAATTAATATTCATACTTGCATTTCTAGTTGTGTTACCACTAGCAGCCCAAAAACAAGAAGCCATTTTATATTTTAAAGATAGTACTGTACTCAAAGGTTTAGCAAAAATAACTCATGGAAAGAGTATACTATTTAAAAAGAATAAAGATGATAAAAAGATTGAATATACTTTTGAAGAATTAAGGTGTGTTGAAATTAAAGAAAAGAAAAAAAGTGAAAATTTCACTACTTATTGTTATAAAATAATCCCGGAAAATGGTTATTCATTATTAAAACAAATAGAAGTCGGAAAGGTTAACTTATACAAATTTTTTGATGTCTATCACTCTTCAAAATCTGGCCCTAACGGATCTATGACAACAAAAAATTCATCTATTAGCCGTTATTATATAGCTAAAGAGAATATAGAAATTGTGACTCATCTTGGTAGTAATGGCCTATTCTTCGATAAAAAATTTAAAAAAGCGGCTTCAAATTATTTTAAAGATTGCCCTGAATTGGTCACAAAAATTCAAAAAAAGAAATATAAAAAAAAACATATTGAAGAACTTGTAAAATATTACAATGAAAAGTGTGATTAAACAAAAAACAAACGATTAAACAACATAAATGGGAAGAGCATTTGAATTTAGAAAAGCAAGAAAAATGAAACGTTGGTCAGCCATGGCCAAAACCTTTACACGTATTGGTAAAGATATTGTAATGGCAGTAAAAGAAGGAGGTCCAAACCCAGATTCTAATTCGCGTTTAAGAGCAGTAATGCAAAATGCCAAAGCTGCCAATATGCCTAAAGAAAATGTAGAACGTGCTATAAAAAAGGCTTCCGATAAAAATACAGCGAACTATAAAGAAGTACTTTTTGAAGGATATGCACCACATGGCATAGCTATATTAGTTGAAACAGCAACAGATAATAACAATAGAACAGTGGCTAATGTTAGAGCAGCATTTAACAAATGTGATGGCACTTTTGGCACTTCAGGTTCAGTAGTCTTTATGTTTGATCATACCTGTAATTTTACAGTTAAGAAAGAAGATATTTCTATGGATATGGAAGAACTTGAACTTGAATTGATTGATTTCGATGTAGAAGAAATTTTCGATGATGAAGAAGGTGTTATTATATATGCTCCTTTTGAGCAATTTGGGGCTATTCAATCTTTCTTTGAAGAAAATAATATTGAAATTTTATCTTCAGGCTTTGAGCGTATCCCAACTTCAACAAAAAAAATATCTGAAGAACAACAAGGTGAAGTAGAAAAATTGTTGGAAAAACTGGAAGAAGAAGATGATGTGCAGAATGTATATCATTCTATGGTTATGTAATTTAATTGGACTTGAAAAACTGAAGCCACAAGGATATCAAATGAATATAAGTTATACGTTAAGTCAATTACCACAAATAGCAAAACAAATTATCAATGATTCATCAAATAAAATGCTGTTGTTTTACGGTGAAATGGGCGTTGGTAAAACCACTTTGATCAAAGAAATTGTAAAACAATTAGAAGTAGATGATGTGGTTAGCTCACCTACATTTTCTTTGGTAAATGAGTATCTATCCCCTAAAGGAGATATTATTTATCATTTCGATTTTTATAGAATTAAAGATGAGGTAGAAGCTTTGGATATTGGTATCGAAGAATATTTTGAAAGGAATCACTGGTGTTTAATTGAATGGCCTGAAAATATTAAAAATTTACTACCTTTAAATGCTGTAGAAATACATATTACACTTAACGATGATAAATCTAGGTCGATTAAAATAGTTGAACACGGAACACAAAACCATAAACTCGAAACAGAACAACCATGAGTAAACAATTTTCGCCATTCAGTAAGGAAGAGTTAATGCCAAAACCAGAAATGCTTGAAATTAAAAAGCAAAAAGGCGAATTATTTATTGGTATTCCCAGAGAAACACATTTACAAGAAAAACGTATTTGCCTTACCCCTGATGCAGTAGCAGCATTAACCAACCAAGGCCATAGAATCATTATTGAATCTACAGCCGGAGATGGTGCCAATTATACTGATAATGATTATTCTGAAGCCGGTGCGAAAATTTCATATAGTGCTGAAGAAGTTTTTGGCTGTAATTTAATCTTAAAGGTAGAACCGCCTTCATTAAAAGAGATTGCTTATATAAATCCACAAAGCCTATTATTTTCCGCATTACAGTTAAAAACTCAAAATAAAACATACTTTGAAGCTTTGGCAAAAAAACGTATTACAGCTATAGCTTTCGATTTTATTTCTGATGAGCATGGTGTTTTTCCGGTGGTAAAATCTTTAAGTGAAATTGCAGGTATTTCTTCAATTTTGATCGCTGCAGAACTGATGAATAAAAGTAGTGTTGGTAACGGATTATTACTAGGAAATATTGGTGGTGTGGCTCCTCCCGATATTGTTATCTTAGGAGCGGGAACCGTAGGTGAATTTGCTGCTCGTTCAGCCTTAGGTCTAGGTGCTCAAGTAAAAGTTTTTGATAGTTCCATTACAAAACTAAGAAGATTACAGCATAATTTAGGTATGCCCATTTACACCTCTACAATTCAACCAAAAACATTACAAAAAGCATTAATGAGATGCGATGTGGCAATTGGGGCAGTTAGAGGGCGAACGAGAACACCAATATTAGTAAGTGATTATATGGTGCAAAAAATGAAAGACGGTGCTATTATTGTTGATGTAAGTATTGATAGTGGCGGCTGCTTTGAGTCTTCAGAAATTACCACTCATAATGATCCAACAATTATTAAACATGGTGTTATTCATTATGGTGTGCCTAATATTCCATCAAGATATTCTAGAACAGCTTCGTTATCAATCAGTAATATTTTCACGCCTTATCTGTTGAATATTGGAGAGGAAGGTGGTATTGAGAATGCCGCAAGATTTGATAGAAGTTTACAAAAAGGGATGTACTTCTATCATGGTATCTTAACCAATAAAGCTGTTGCTGATTGGTTTAGCCTACCCTATAGAGATATTAATTTATTGATCTTTTAGTTGATGGATATAAAAAGACGTTTTCTTTTATTTGGTTTTGGGTTTTCATTTGGCATTATTTTATTAGTCTTCATTTTAAATGGAAAAGATGCTTCTTGTAATTATTTACCCAATGCCAGAATGTTAGAAATTCTAAGAAGTAAACATAGAGTTTATACTGATGAAGTATTACAACTCATGAAAGAAAAAAAAATTGATTCTACCTCAATTGTCGAGATACTATTACACGGTGATATAGATTTTTCAAAAAGCAAAGCCCGACAAGAGCCATGTCGTTATTATTGGATAGATGGCTATCTGCAAGAAAAAGAAACAGCTATTTATGTTGAAAATTGTGATACCATAGTCACCATACAAGGCCTATATTTTGAGTGATTTTATTATTCTATTTTAACATTAATCAATTTATTATTTTTATAAAGCTTGTTTTAATAATTAATCATATATTTACGTAATCAATTACGTAATTAATTATAGACTCATGTTTTACAATAAAATTGGAAAAATGGCATTAGGAAGCAGACTTCGTATGCTTAGCGAAACGGTTACAGAAAGTGCTAAAGAAATCTACGACCTATATGATGTTGCATTAAAACCAAAATGGTTCCCCGTCTTCTATGTACTTTCACAAAGCCAAGAAAAATCAATTACAGAAATAGCTAACGAAATAGGACATTCACATCCTTCTGTGAGCAAAATTGTTAGTGAAATGTCTAAAGATCATATTATCACTGAGAAAAAGGATAAAAAAGATGGTAGGAAAAATATAATTGCACTTACTAAAAAAGGAATGCTTCTTTCAAAAAAAATAAAAGATCAATATACAGATGTAAATAGTGCAATTGAGCTTACTTTAAGTCAAACACAACATGATATATGGAAAGCAATGGAGGAGTTTGAATATTTATTAAATCAGAAATCTTTAATTGAAAGGGTTAAAAAAGAAAGAAAGAAAAGAGAGTCAAAAAAAGTAAAAATTATTCCTTATTCTTCAAAACATCAGATGCAATTTAAAAAGTTAAACAAAGAGTGGATTACCAAGTATTTTAAATTAGAAGAAGCCGATGTCATTGCTTTAGACAACCCTAAAGAATATATTTTAGATAAAGGAGGTCATATTTTAGTTGCAACATATAAAAATGAGCCAGTTGGTGTATGTGCTTTATTAAAAACAAATAATGAAGATTGCGATTTTGAATTAGCAAAAATGGCTGTTTCTTCTAAAGCTCAAGACATTGGTATAGGTTGGTTACTTGGAAATGCAATTATTAATAAAGCAAAATCATTAAAAGCAAAGAAAATATACTTAGAAAGTAATACCATTTTAATGCCTGCTATAAAACTATATCAAAAACTTGGTTTTGAAAAAGTATCTGGTTATCCAACTCCTTATGAAAGATGCAACATACAAATGATTTTAAAACTTAATTAATTGTCTTAATACGCAATCAGTCATCAAGTTTTTTTCAAAATATCTTTTTATTATAATTTTTAGGAAACTTACCATCAATAGCTGCATAAAAATCTTGAATTACAGTCATATCACCATTAAAGTCTCCAGTTAAATTCACCAATTGTCCAACGCCAGCAATCTTATTAGAATAGTCCAAAAAACCTAGACCTACCGGCACATTAGCATTTTTAGCTATATGATAGAAGCCTGTTTTCCATTTTTCTACCCATTTTCGGGTGCCTTCGGCGGGTACCATCAAAACCAATTCATCTTGTGTATTAAATATGCTGACCGAAAAATCAACCATATTATTATGTTTAGATCTATCTATTCCAATGGCTCCTAACCATCTAAAAATAAAGCCTAGAAAACCTTTCGTATAATTATTTTTAATTAAAAATTGTGCCTTTACACCCTCTTTCCAATACACTGCTAAGGCAAAAATCAAGTCCCAATTTGAGGTGTGCGGTGCTGCCAGCATAACACATTTTTTTATTTGAAATTCTTGAGGGTAAACAGATTTCCAACCAAAAAAATATAAAACAAATTTGCCAAAAAGTTTTTTCATTTAATATGTTTAATATGTTTAATATGTATTATAAATTTCTAACAAAATTTCTTCAATATCCTTTTTAACCGCTTTAGAACTTACTTTGAAATGATTGTTCATTGAACTAAAAATTAGTAATGTTCCTTTCTTTGTAGTTAAATAACCACTTAAATTATAATTATTGGATAAGCTACCAGATTTTGCATATACAAAAGGTTTGTCATTACCATACCAATTTTTTAAGGTTCCAGATGTTCCTCCTACCGGAAAATAATCAAATAATTTTTGTTGTGGTATTTCTCTATACATCTTATCCAATAAAAAAACCATATCATTAGGAGAAAAAAGATTGTATCTCGATAATCCCGAACCATCAACCCAACGTGGTTTTTGTGGTAATTCTTGCAAGTAATTTGTTAAGGAATACTCAATTGCTGCTGATACGCTATAAGTGTTAGCCACTTCTTTACCAACTTGCAACATCAATTGTTCTGCTATATGATTATCACTATCAACAAGCAGTTTTTTGTAGAGTTCATCATAATTTAAACCATACAAAAAAGTGAAATCGTATTCCTTTTCCTTAGTTATGAGTTTTACTTTTTTCTGAGTTAAATGTTTAAGTATTTCAGCAACTATACTATTGGAAGTAATAAACGGAACTTCATATATTTTCTTATCTAAACTATGGGCATAATAGAATTTATTTTCTGTAAGTTCTCTTGTCTGTATAACTGAATCTATAACCGAAATATATTGGTTAAAATAGGATGGATAACTAACCAAACTATCATTTTCTAGGCTGTATTTTACGATATTACCATATATAGGAAATAAGCTCTTTTCAGGCATATAATAGTACAAATAGTCATCCCATGCCCAACCACTACCATAAGGGTTTTCATCTATTTTTTTATCAAGCAAATAAATACTATCAGTTGCATTTTTTAAGAAGGCAACCACTTTGGTACTATCAAAACCATAAAATAAAGATGGATCAGCTGTTCCTTCAATAATCAATGAATCCTTAGCTCTAAAATAAGCTAAACTTTTAACAGAATCTTTTAATGACTTATAAGCCGTATAAAATGTAAATAATTTTGTATTTGAAGCAGGTGTGAAATATTTTGTGCCATTATAGTTTATAATCTCTTTTTTTGATATGGGATTATACAATACAAACCCTTTAAAATAAGAAGCTCCTTTTTCGTGCCGTTTTAAGTCATGTCTTATTTGGTGTGTTGTTCCACAGGAAGAGACCATTAAACTTATTAATAGTAAAGTAATTAGTAAACTACTATATCTGTTATTGAAAAAACTCATCTTTAAATCCTATTAAATATAATTTTTCTTCTGCTCTTGTAATTGCTGTATACAACCATCTAAAATACGAAAGATTTTGCCCTTCAGGTAAATATGGCTGTTCAATAAAAACCGTTTTCCATTGCCCTCCTTGAGACTTATGACAAGTGATGGCATAAGAAAATTTAATTTGTAATGCGTTAAAATATTTGTTCTTCTTGACCGCTAATAATCTTTTATACGACGATTTTTCATCTGCATAATCTTTAGCAACCTCTTCATATAATTTATTTGATTCTTCGTATGATAATGATGGTGTATTACTGGTTAAAGTATCTAATAACACTACAGTATCAAATGGTTTTTCATCAGGATAATCAATCATCCTTATTGTAACTTCAACAAATCTAAATCCGTATAAATCTTTATAATTAAAAATTCTTAGAATTTCACAAATATCTCCATTGGCGATAAATCCTGCCGTAGAACTATCGTCTAACCAAAAATAGTTATTTTTTACAACCATAATATAATCTCCGGCTGCAATTTCATTTTCCTGTCCGCGAATACTACTTCTTATTTGCTGATTGTATTGATTGGCTCTTTTATTGGAACGGACTATAAATGTAGTGTCTTCTACGCCATTACTATCATATGCCATAGTTATGGCATCTTGAATGTCAAATCCATCCGTTAAACGGATAATATCAGGAAAGTTAATATTAAATTTAAAATTATCATAAATGCCTTGATTCAATAAAGTCCTTATTTGAGTGGCATTTGCTAAAATACCGGAATCTAAATGTTGACGCATAACCTCATTCAATTCTAATTCAATTACTTTTTTATCAAATTCTATCTCTAGCGTATCAATGTCTAATGCAGGGCTTAAATCTAACTTTACTGGTGGTAATTGTGCTGTATCACCAACAAAAATTAATTTACAATTTTTACCAGAATACACATAGGATAGCAAATCATCCAATAAAGAACTTTGGTCAAAGAATTTAGTATTGGCTTTTCTATCTGGTATCATTGAGGCTTCATCTACTATAAATAATGTATTGGTATGTTTATTTTGCTGCAAAGCAAATGATATACTGCCATTTTTAGCTTTACGCGGATGGTAAATTTTCTTATGAATTGTAAATGCCTTTTTTTTAG
This sequence comes from Flavobacteriaceae bacterium UBA2765, assembly GCA_002352665.1. Taxonomy (GTDB): domain Bacteria; phylum Bacteroidota; class Bacteroidia; order Flavobacteriales; family Flavobacteriaceae; genus Aureibaculum. Next base: position 5,675 of record DEIV01000007.1, on the reverse strand, counting down.
AATAATTGGCAATAACCTTGGCCGCTCTTCCCGTTGGTGCAAGCAAAATTGACTTCATGCCTACTAGCTCAAGATTATTAACTATGGTACTCATGCTTGTAGTTTTACCCGTACCGGCATAACCTTTTAATAAAAATAAAATATTTTTATTATCATTGAACACAAACTTTGACAATTCACTTAATAGCCTGTCTTGAAGTGTAGTAGGTGTAAATGAAAATTTACTTTTTAAAGTATTATAAAAGTCCTGAGGGTTAGAAATCATTCAATTTTAAGGATAAAAAATCAAAGGTACAAATTGATTTAGCCATAAGGGTTTTAACTTTAAAAAAATTTTGTAGATTTGCTGTATAACCATTAAAAAACTAATTTATTTAAAGATGTACACAATTCTAATCATCATTTCTGCGGTTCTAGTAGTTGGGCTGCTTGCTTATTTAATTGTAAATAAGATTCCTAAAGGAGTAAGACCTATCATTTCTATTCTGCTCTGGTTACTCATTATTTTTCTTGGATATAACATTTACCAATCCATAATGGGGCCTATAAACTTTAATAAAGCTAAAAAGCAAAGATATAGTAAAGTTATAGAAAATTTAAAAATGATACGTGATGCTGAAGTTGCTCATAGAGAAGTAACAGGTAATTTTACGGCTAAGCCAGAAAATCTAATTAAATTCATTGATACAGCTAAATTTGCAATCACAGAAACCACAAATAAGGTTTTTACAGAACAAAGAGGTGCAATTACTGTTGATGTTGAAAAAAGAATTGTGGATACTGTTGGTTTTAAAGATGTAAGAGCTGATTTTGCCGGTAAGGATTATAAAAACATGTTTAATGTCCCCGGTACTGATACTAAGTTCTCAATTGAAACCGGTTATGTTGAAAAAGTACAAGGAATCAAGGCTCCTGTTTTTGAAGCTAAAGTAGATAAAGCTATAGTTTTAGAAGGTTTAAATAAAGATTTTATAAGACAAGAAAAGGAAGCTCTTGGTGGTGCAGAAGTTAGAGGTGAAAATATTTCTGTAGGTTCTTTAGAAGATGTTAAAACAAGTGGTAACTGGCCACCTACATATGATACAGCCGAAGAAAGAAATAAAGAAAAATAATTTAGATCTATCGCATCTGGATAATAATCATTTATCCATCCAATTTAGTTTGGATGGATTTTCTTTTTGTATCCTAGATAAAGAAAGCAATACCTTTTGTGCTCTTTATGATTATAATTTCAATGAAGTAAATAACTCTCCTCAAAAATTAATTTCTAATATTACTTCCATTTATAACAGTCAAGAGTTATTGCAGCATAAATATAAATCGGTTAGTGTTACGCATATTAATAATTTATACAGTTTAGTTCCTAAGCCATTATTTAATGAGGATAAACTACAAGATTATGTAAGTTATAACAATAAAGTATACCCACAAGATTTTTTAGTGTTTGATGAAATAAAAAAACAAGATATTATAACAGTATTCATTCCTTATGTAAATATCAACAATTTCTTATTGGATAAATTTGGTGGTTTTGAATATAGACATAATGCTACTGTACTCATTGAAAGTTTAATGGCCATTTATAAATATAGTTTGGTACCTCATGTATTTGCACATATAGACGATGACCATTTTGAATTGATAATTATTGCTAATAAAAAACTCCAATTATATAACACCTTTAAATTTTCTACCAGAGAAGATTTTATATATTATGTTTTATTTACCACTGAACAACTTAAATTAAATTTAGAAAAAATTGAGTTTGTAATGTTAGGTAATGTAGAAAAGGATGATATGTTATACAGTATGGCATATAAGTATATAAGAAACGTTAGCCTACTTGAGAATAGATCTAAATATGCTTTTAACGAGGTTTTTACAGAAACAGAAAAACGTAGATACTATAGTATTCTAAACCAATATTAATGCGAATAATTTCTGGAAAACATAAAGGAAAAAGGATTACTGCTCCTAAAAAATTACCTGCCAGACCTACAACCGATTTTGCTAAAGAAGCTCTTTTTAATATTTTAAATAATAATTATTACTTTAATGAATTATCCGTTTTAGACTTATTTGCCGGTATTGGTAGTATCAGCTTTGAATTTGCATCTCGAGGAGTCAAATCTGTTATTAGTGTTGACCAACATTATAATTCTGTGAAATTTATAGACAATACAGCAAAAGAGCTAGCATTGAATATAAAGGCCATAAAAAGTGATGTATTTTCTTATTTAGAAAAAGTTAAACTACCACATAATATTATTTTTGCCGATCCTCCTTATGATTTCAGTAAAGAACAGTTATCTAAAATTGTCACACTAGTTTTTGAAAATAAATTATTACTAGATGAGGGCTTATTAATTATTGAGCATAGTAAGCATACGGATATATCTGATATACCACATTTTCAATATGCTAAAAAATATGGAGGAAGTATGTTTAGTTTTTTTGAAATAAATAATGATATTACTGATGCATAAAAATAGCAAATTGACTATTAATCTATCCAATCTTTAAAGTCTCTAACCCGCTCTCTACTCACAATTATTTCTTGATCATTAAACGATTGTAGTTTAATTTCTAATCTAGAGTTTGTATAAGAGACAATATCTCTAATAGCATTAATATTTACATAAAACTTACGGCTAATCCTAAAAAACGTTTGTGGTTCTAATTCATTTTCTAATTGTTCTAAGGTCATATCGATCAAATAATCTCTACCATCTGAAGTATGAATATATGTGCCCTTATTTTCACTGTAAAAACATTCAATAGTATCAATGGTGATCATTTTTAAATGTTGTCCTACCCTTACAGTGAATCTTTTTTTATACTCCCGCTCTAGCGGATTAATCAGCAGTTTTTTTATATCATCAAAATCAATTGACACATTTTGTTTTGATGGAATTCTTTCTTTGTATTTTACGACTGCTTTATTTAAGTCTTCACTATCAATTGGCTTTAACAAATAATCAATACTATTGAGTTTAAATGCTTGTAAGGCATATTCATCATAAGCAGTAGTAAAAATAATTGCACTTTTAATAGTTATGGTTTCAAAAATTTCAAACGATAATCCATCAGACAATTGTATATCTAAAAAAATAAGATCTGGATGCTTATTTTCTCCAAACCATGCCAAAGATTCTTCAACGGAATGCAACATGGCATCTGCTCTATAGCCTTCTTTTTGTAGCATTCTATCCAATCTCCTTGCTGCCGGTTTTTCGTCTTCTATAATGATTATTCTCATTATTTAAATGATTTATACTGATTATTATCCTTGTCCATAAACTCTTTAAGCTTACGCTCTTCCCAATTTTTACCAAAAACAAAAGGAACTCCAAATACATTGAGTGCATGAAAGGCCAAACCTATGCCCCAAAAAATCCAAACAGAAAATGTATTAAAATTCCAAATGGCTTCATTCCATGTTTCTCCGTTATAATAATTACTTATTACCTTATTCACCGTAAAAAATGAATTTATGATCACGTAGATTGCAAAGTGCCAATAAAACCCTTTTAATTCTTTAATTCGTTTTTTAGCTCTACTATATTTACCGTTTTGACTTCTATCTTTATCCATAATAATTTACTTTTAATATTTGTATTGTCTATTGATTAATTTTTTGTTACCTGTAGTTTATTCCCAATGTTGGGTTTTGTTTTTAACCTCATTTTCGTCATTCATATATTCTTTTATCTTACGATCCTCCCAGTCTTTATTAAAAAACGGATTCCACTGAAAGACCTTTAAGGCATGGAAAATTACACCAATTCCCCATCCAAAAGCCGCCCATAAAAACCAAGGGTTCCTCCAACCATCAGTATAGTAGTTTAATCCAGCTAAAAAACCGATGACAAGAATATAGGACAACAAGTTTGAATAAAACTTTTTAATATTTTCAACACGTTCCTTAGCTCTTAAATATTTATTTTCTTTATCTAAATTATCCATAATTAATTTTTTTAATTTTTATTATTCAATGTTTTTAGTTCTTTGGTTCAAGACAAATGACGAAAACTCATATTTCTTTTCCATTTAATTCGATAATCACCTTGTCATTTTTTAACTTAACCTATTCATTATCCATATATTCTCTAATCTTACGCTCTTCCCAGTCTTTACCTAATAGTGGATTATAACCATAGGCTTCCATACCATGAAATAATAAGCCAAAGCCCCAACCTAAAGTTGGAAAGATAATCCAAGGAAAACTGGTAGTTCTATAATTTATGAAAGCTAAAAATGGAATAATAATTACATAACTAATAACATTGGCATAAAACCCTTTTATTTTTTCTACTTTTTCTTTAGCTTTTAAATATCTTTTATCTTCTATATAATTTTCTTGTATTTGCATAACTGAAATTTGTTTTGTTAGCATAGGTATTTGTACTTTAAATACATCAGCCGACTTGTTAATATTTACTTTTCTATTGGTTAACAATTGGTAACGTTGTTGAATATTAGAAAGACCTACACCACTACTCTTTCTTAGCACTTCTTTGGCTTGTAAATTATTCTCAACCACTAAATGTCCATTGTCCTCATAAATCTTAATGGTAAGTGGATTTTTGGTATTTACTATATTATGTTTTACAGCATTTTCTAATAATAATTGCAAGGCTAATGGAACAACTTTTGCCTCAGCATTACTTGCTTTTTCCGGAATTTCAAAAATGATACTATCTTCAAATCTCATTTTAAGTAAATTCACATAAGTATTGGCAAATTGCAGTTCTTCATCAACTGATACCAGTTCTTTGTTTTTTTGCTCAAGTACATATCTATAAACTTTAGATAATGAGGTCGTAAATTTTTGAGCAGCATCCGGATTCTCATCGATTAAACTGGTTAATACATTTAAACTGTTAAATAAAAAATGTGGATCTAATTGATTTTTCAATGCATCAAACTGAGCCGATGCTGTACCTGCAATGATTTTTTGTTCAGTAACTTTCTTTTTTTGCAATTCACGATATAAAAAGATGGCATGAAAAAAAACCGACATTGCAATGGTGATTAAAAGTGAGGTCAAATAATAAGCCCCGTTATTAAACTCTTTTGCATAAAACTCTTCAAAAGGTAAACCGTCAATACCCGTTCTTTGAAACATGCGTAACAAAAAAATACTAATCATGGTTATGGTAATACCTCCAAAAGCTCCAATTAATATCCTATATCTGGCATACTTTTTCCATTCTATTTTATTCAAATAATCAAAAAAATACATATTAACTGCTGTTAATGCAATGGAATAATATTGAAAATACCCAAAAGAAATTAGTGATCTTCGGCTAAATTCAAAAGTACCTCCAGAGAAAAAGTTAAAGGCTAAATTTAAAATGAACAACGCAACGCCCACAATAAAACCGATGATTATTATTTTTTTTAAACTGTTCATTGCTAAATTATTTTTAACTGTTTACTGACTCTAATGTAAATGTAAAACCGAATGACTAAAATTTAATAGTTAAATTTAAGGATTTATTTTCAACTGTAAATTTAGTAGTATCAAATGTAGGAGGCCCCATTAATATAGGATTATTAGACATACCATAGTCTTCTATTGGCATCATACCTTCATCAAAATCCATTTTATTATTTTCATTGCTATCGTGATAACATATAATGGCATAATCACCTGGTTTTACACTTTTAAA
>DEIV01000081.1 GCA_002352665.1 Flavobacteriaceae bacterium UBA2765 | reverse complement strand
ATTTGTTCCATTTAGAAGCATCACCATTAAAAAATATATCTGCGGATCCGTATGAACTAGTTCCTCCATTTTTTAGTACTGCCGCTGCTGCCTCTAATTTAGCCAACATATCAGCATATATTTCACTTTGTTTATCATATTTTGGGAAACGAATTCCATCGATAAATCCTCTACCTGCTTCACTGTAAGGAATGTCGCCGTAGAGATCAGTAATTCTACTAAAAATAAGTACCTTTTGTACTTGTGCAATAGCCAAATCAACATCTTTTGTAGAGCTGTCTTCTGCATTTTCTAACTGATTCACTAAATCAACAACTGTTTTAACTGCTGTAGGATAAGAAAAATCAAATACTTGACTTGTTCTGCTATCATTTTCTGTATAATATACTCCATCTGCCCATAATGTACTTATATATTGTGTTACTGAATGAACATATATTAAATTACCGAACAAATATCTAATTCCATCCTGTCCGTTAGTTGCTAATTGAGCATAAGTCAATTTAAGCTTCGGTTCTAGCTGTGTAGGTTTGGTAGGATTCACATTCATTTCCTCAAAGCCCTCATCGCAAGAACCAAACGCTACTACTAATGCTAATAAAATAAGTATTTTTTTCATTTTTATATTTTTAAAATTTAACATTTAATGTGAAGCCGAAACTTCTAGTTGCGGGAACACCAAAACGCTCTAAACCTTGACCATTTGAACTGCCTAAAGAAGCTTCAGGGTCAACATTTTCAATATCTTTCTTGATAAAAAATAAATCTCTACCAATTAGAGATATTCTCACATCGTTTACAAAAGTATTTTCTAATACTTTTTTAGGTACTTTATACCCAATACTCAATTCTCTAAATTTAATAAAATCGGTATCGCGAATAAATTCTTCTGCTATTTTGTCATTAATATGGCTATAGTATTCACTTAATAAATCTTTTCTAACTACGCCGGTAAATGGTGCTCCATTTTCGTCAACACCACTGACTTCTAAACCATTCTCTCTTCCTTTAAGAGTTTCTTTATGGACACCAAAATTGTATAGATATGCATTTGTGCCTGAAAACATTTGTCCGCCAAATTTACCATCAATTAAAAAACTTAAACTTATATTTTTATAAGTAAAGGTATTGCTTAAGCCTAAAGTAGTTGGAGCAACACCATTCCCCAATTTTTTAAATTCTCCTTGTAGTGGTTTTGGAAGGTCAGGATTGGTTGTATCATACATTATATTTCCAGCAGCGTCTCTCAAATATGAAAAACCATAAATTGCACCAAAAGGATCACCTACCTCCTGTCTAATTTGAGCTGTATGAGTTCTGGATTCAGCTAAACCAATACCTGTGCCTGCTTCGTTAGTTCGTGTAACTTCACTATTGTTATGACTCATGTTGAATGAGGTTTGCCAAGAAAAATTTTCATTTCTAATAGGAGTTCCTCCAATTAGAAATTCAATACCTTTATTTTCTAATATACCTGAATTTATAACTGCTGTAGTAAATCCTGATGTACTCGATGCTCTTGAAGCAACAATATCATCTGTAGTTTCATTATTATAATATGCAAAATCAAAATGTAATCGATTTTTAAGGAAACGTCCATCAACTCCTATTTCAAATTCAATTTTTTGAAACGGAACTAAATTAGGATTCGGAATATTACTTCCATTTACTGTTCCGAAAGGGTTTCCTAAATGAGAATCCAGTATTGTAAAATCAAGATTTAACTGATAGGCTTCTCTCGCTCCACCCGCAACTTGTGCATAACTAGATCTTAACTTTAAGAAATCTATAGGTTTAGGTAATGTTAACGCTTCGTGCAATAAAAGAGAACCACTAACTGACCAATAAAATTCATTATTTGGTGTTGTTTTACCAGGAAATGATAGTGTTGAGAACCAATCATTTCTACCGGTAAAAGTTAAATATGCTAAATTATCATAGTCAACTTCAAATGATCCATAAAGTGAATTAGTTTGTGTTTCAGAAAATCCAAAAGATGTTTTTTGTGATTCCGTATTGGCCAAATCTTCTAGCCCTATAACTACAAAATTATCTCCACTACTGTTGAGAGATTCAACTTTAGACCTTCTAACACTTCCTCCAACAAATGAATTGATAGCTATTTTTTCTGTAATACTTTTATTAATACCCAACATTACATCAGTATTAAATAATGAAACTGATCTTTTTGTTAAAGCAATTGTTCCCTTAGAAGCAAAACCAGTTCCAAAAGGTATAACTTGTTTCCTAAAATAATCATAGTTATCGATTCCTGCTCTACCATTTACATACAACCAATCTGTAAAATCGTATCGTAAAGTTGCAGATGCAATTATTCTATTTTTTGAATCATCATTATTAAAACGGTCTGCTACCCAATATGGATTCTGAACGAAGTCACTAGGTAGAAATTTTAATTCAGTTCCGCTTATAGGTGTACTACCATCAAATAAAACAGTTCCATCAGGAATAAAACCAGGTCTCATCTCAGTAATATCAATATTGCTTGGCAATACTAATGCAGTATAATTTGCATTACCGGGCCATGTACCAATACCTACACGATTATGAACTTTTTCAATAGTATATCTTGCATTAATAGTAGAAGTTAATTTTGGATTTATCTGTGCCCTTCCATTAAATGAAAAAGATTGTCTATCTAAAGTAGTATTTGGCATTAGATCATCATTGCCTAAAAATGAACTTGATATACGATAGCTATAGCCTTTTCCTCCTTTTGTTAATGCTACGCTATTTATTGAAGTAGAACCTGTATTATAAAATTTCTTTCTATTATCGCCAGTATATGAATAAGGTGTTTTACCTTTTACATCACCATTTATCACATACCTATTTTGCCAATTATAAACAGGTGTACCATCATATTTAGCACCCCAAGAATTCAAAGATGAATTGAACGCATCAAGTATTTGAGCATCTGTTCCTGCAATTTCAACTTGACTTATTGGATTGCCACTAGGATCGCGAACCCATTCAAATCCGGGTAATAAACCACTTCGTCCCTGACCATATTCTGTTTGTAAATCTAATATATCAGTATTAAGCTCTTGTATGGTAAAAGAAGTTGAATATTCAACTCCAAATCCAGTATTTTCTTTGGCAGTTTTAGTTGTTATCATAATTACGCCATTAGATGCTAACGAACCGTATAAAGCAGCTGCAGCAGCACCTTTTAATATAGACACAGATTCAATGTCATCAGGATTAATACTGGAAACATCATCACCACCATCACCAAAATGCCCATCTTCTGTGCCAACTGTAGCCTTTGTAGTATTAACTATTGGAATACCATCAATAACATACAGAGGTTGGTTATCGCCTGAAAGCGAACTAGCCCCTCTAATAATAACTCTACTAGAAGATGCTGCACCGGCACTACTTGTTGATACATTAACACCTGCCACTCTACCTTGTAAGGAATTAACTGCACTAGTAGTTTTAATTTCTGCTAAATCATCGCCTCCAACTTTAGTTAATGAATACCCTAAAGCTTTCGTTTCCTTTTTGATACCCAAAGCAGTAACCACTACTTCATCAAGTGCATTAGCATCTTCTTCTAAGGCAACATTAATAACTTGACTTTCGCCAGTTAACTTTACGGAAACAGTTTTAAATCCGATAAAACTAAAAATAAGGAGTTTGTCATTTGAATTTTCTGCATCAATGGAATATATTCCATCAAAGTCAGTTACACCTCCAGTAGTGGTTCCTTCAATAATTATACTTACTCCAGGAAGTGGACTATCACTTCCTTTTTCAGTAACTGTACCCGAAATCGTTATTGATTGTGCAAATAAACCCTGCACAAAAAAAACCATCAAGAGTGTTGAAAATAGATAATAATTTTTTTTCATTTGAGTTAGATTTTATTATTAATACACCAAATATATAAAACAAATTTCAATATGTGCAATAAAAAACTGCAAAAAAATATAATTTTTGCTGTTTTATAAAGTATAACTGCGTTAAATGTGCTATATTTGCTTAAATATATGGCAAAATAAAAATTAGATTGCTTTTTAACATCAATTTTTATATTATTGTAAGTCTTTAAATTTTACTGATTGAAAAAACAACTACGACATCAGATCATACTTGACGAAGTTCATATTCATAATCGGGTTTTATTAGCTGATCTTGCCAATGTTTTAAAAGTCTCTATGGATACGGTTCGAAGAGATATAAAAGAGCTTGATGAATTGAAGAAATTGAAGAAAGTGCATGGTGGTGCAGTTTCAAATGGGTTTAATATTTACACAGATAGAGAAAGAGAAATTTATGAATTAGGTAGTAAAACAATCATTGCTAAAAAAGGAATTTCTCTTTTGAATAAAGGAGATGTTGTTCTTATAAGCGGAGGCTCTACTAATTTGGAGTTAGCCAAGTTACTTCCTCAAAAATTAGATCTTACCTTTTTTACACCTAGTTTACCTATGGCTATAGAACTACTTAATAATGCTTCAAAAAATGATGCGATTATTTTTATTGGAGGTAAATTATCCAGAGGGTCTCAATTGGCTACTGGTGGAAGTCCTATTAGTATCTTATCTGAAATTAAAGCCGATATTTGTTTTTTAGGCACAGGGTATCTTGATCTGGAAGAAGGTATAACTGAAATTGATTGGGATATTGCTCAAATGAAAAAAGCCATGATAAAGGCTTCAAAAAAATTAGTTTCTCTTACTATTTCGGAAAAATTAAACAGTTCAAACAGATATAAGATTTGTGATATTAATTCACTGGATACTTTGGTAACTGAACTTGATCCAAATTCAACAATTTTAAATAAATATCGAGGAAAAGGAATTAAATTACTTTAATGATTTTTAATGGATAATGACCCTAAAAAGGCATTAGAGATGTAGACTCAATACTTATTGTTATAAAGAATTTAAGCATAAAAAAAGTCTGAGTAAATTAATTTTCTCAGACTTTTTAACGTATTAAAATCTAATTTTTATAAACCTATAACTAACGTAGCTGTAAACTTTCCGTTATCTATATCTAATTCAGCGGCATCAGAAAATTCAGTAAAACTATAAAAATCTGTATGTGTTGATTTTTGATAAGCCAAATCTAATTTTACTTTACCATTAAATTTAAAACCTGTTCCTAAAGAAAATCCTTTGATATGATCTGAATCAAGAGCATCAACAAATGGGCTTTCTTTATAGTGATAACCACCTCTTAAACTTATAACTTTACCTAAACGCCATTCGGCACCTAATCTTACTTCTGATGTATTTTGTAAATTATTAGAAAATAAATTATTGGCATCCGTAAACTCACTGTTCGGTTTTAATTTTGTGTTTGTATAATTTTTGAAAGTATAATCTAAACTTACCAATCCATCTTTCCCAAAAAGATAGGCAATACTTGCGGTTGCTTTTGCCGGAGTTACCAGGTCATATTCAAAAACGTTTATTCCGGAATTTTCAGTAAATAGTTGTGGGTCATTACTCACTAAAATTTCAAGATCTTCTGTAAACTCTTCAGTTAAATTATACCAAGTTGGTGTTTGTAACGCCATACCTAATCTCAATTCTTGAATTGGTTTTGCAATAATACCTATGTTTAAACCCACACCTTGACCATAAGTATTGAGCTCTTGCAATAATGAAGCATCTAGTAAATTGTTATTCCCGTCATTATTAGATTCTTCGAATAAAGCTTTTTGATAATGGTCTAATTTATATGTTACTAAAGAAAGTCCTATATGCAAATTATCACTGTATTGTGCTGCAAAAGAGATGGTGAGCTTTTCATTTTGACCATTGGTAAAGTTTCCAAAAAATTGACCATCTACATTTTCATAAAAAATATCATTATCAGGATTGTTGTCATCATTTAAATAAGGATCTTCGTTAAATTCAGAAAGGCCACTATTACCTTTTACAATATAGTTATTCTCAAAATCTTTGACTAATGCGTAATTAAAACCAATGGCAAATTTTGTCCAATTTTCATTATGTGTATTGTCAAAAACCAGTACCGCACCTGCTTGGGTCATATTTACATAATCTTCAGTATTATTTGTATTGGTGCCATAATAGCTAGTTAGAATATCAGTATTTCTCAACCCTAAAGTTATGGCCGTTTCGGTATTATTAAATACTGCTAAACCGGCAGGATTAATATCACTTGCAGATAAATCACCACCTAGGGCACCAAAGGCACCACTCATGGCATTAAATCTAGCTGTTCCATTTATATCTTCATCAGAAAATATAACAGCACCGTCAAAATTACTAATTACTTGAGCGTTGATTATCAAGGCGGATAATAATCCTCCCAATAGGAATACAATTTTTTTCATGTTAATTTTTTAAATATTAATTACGTCTAGAACTACTTCTTGAAGATGAACTTCTTGATGAAGAACTACTTCTTGAAGGGGCTGATGATCTAGAAGACGAACTGCTTCTTGAAACATTACTAGAACTTCTTGAAGGAGTACTAGATCTAGAAACTCTATTTGAAGAAGAATTTGAACTACTTCTTGTTCTTGTATTTACCGAGCGATTATTAGAGCTTCTGTTTGGAGTAGCATTTGTTCTAACTCTTCGTTGTGTATTACTTCTAGTGCTAACAGATCTATTACTAGGTTGAGATGTAGTTCTTCGTACAGTAGAACTTTCACTACTTCTAACTCTTCTTACATTATTATTCCTAGCAACATTAGACCGTGGAGTACTAACTGAACTTCGTCTTACACCACTTGAGCGAGTTGAACTATTGTTATTTCTTTGAATACCAGAATTGTTTCTTGGTGTATGATTTCTTCTTATTGTTGAATTTTCTCTAGGTGTATTGTTTCTTCTAATTGAAGAATTATCTCTAGTACTACTAGAATTTCTTCTAATTGTTGAATTATTTCTACTTGTAGAAGTTCTTCTCCTAGTTGATGCATCATTTCGTCTCGTATCTGTAGAAGTTCTTGTTCTACTTGTAGCATTTGCATTTCTATTAGTAGTAGTCGCTCTTCTTGAAGTTACACCACTAATTCTTCTTGAGGCATCATTTGTGGTAGATGATCTTCTACTATAAGCACTTCTATTACCTAACCTGCTTGTATTATAAGAATATCTTCTTCCATAATTGTAATTGTTATAATAATTATTATTACCATAATAATAAGGATTGTAATATCTATAACTATTATAGAACGGAGAATAAAAACCGCCATAATAGCCACCATAATAGTAAGAATTATAATAACCGCCATACCCATAAAAATTGTTATAGTATGGATAGCCATAGCCGTAATAAGAGTTATATCCATAACCATAATATGGATAATAATAATTTGACCAACCAAAACCGTTAGGAATAACGTTTATAGTAACATTATCAGTATATTCCCAAGGAGAATTACCTTCAACATATGTGTTATCATCTTCATAGTACTCATCATCACCATATCCATACTCATCTATATCAGTAATTATATCATCTTCAGTAATTTCATCATACCTTTCCGCTTCTCTTCTAAAGTAATCTTGGTATTTATTACTATTAGGTTGCGTTTCCTCCACAGCAACTTGACTTACTCTGTCGCTAGAACTATATATTCCGTCATCTTCATAAGTAGTACTTTGATAAGTACCACATGAAGTTAAGCCCAAAAGTATCAATCCTACAAGGGATAAATAAGTAGCTTTTCTGTAGATGTTATTTTTATTTTTCATATTGGGTAAATTTAATTGTATTAAATTACAAAATATATTTAGTTTTGCACTAATAAATCTCGTGTTAATTATATCACAATATTTATGCCAAAAGACATTATATGAGCAAAAACTTAACAAAACGTAGTGAAGATTATTCTAAATGGTATAATGAATTAGTTGTCAAAGCAGACCTTGCAGAGAATTCTGGTGTTAGAGGATGCATGGTTATCAAACCTTACGGCTATGCTATTTGGGAAAAAATGCAAGCGGAATTGGACAGAATGTTTAAAGAAACAGGACATCAAAATGCCTATTTTCCATTATTTATTCCGAAATCATATTTTAGTAAAGAAGCCAGTCACGTAGATGGTTTTGCTAAAGAATGTGCTGTAGTTACTCATTATAGATTAAAAAATGCTGAAGATGGTAGTGGAATTGTTGTTGATGAGGATGCCAAATTAGAAGAAGAACTGATTGTAAGACCTACTTCTGAGACTATTATTTGGGATACTTACAGGAAATGGGTGCAATCTTATAGAGATTTACCAATTTTAGTCAATCAATGGGCGAATGTTGTACGTTGGGAAATGCGTACAAGATTGTTTTTACGTACGGCAGAATTTTTATGGCAAGAAGGACATACTGCACATGCTACCAAAAAAGAAGCCCTTGCAGAAGCAGAACTAATGCAGAACGTTTATGCTGATTTTGCTGAAAATTTTATGGCAATGCCTGTTATAAAAGGCACAAAAACTGAAAGTGAACGTTTTGCCGGAGCTTTAGAAACTTATGCCATAGAAGCTTTAATGCAAGATGGTAAAGCTTTACAAGCGGGAACTTCACATTTTTTAGGTCAGAATTTTGCCAAAGCTTTTGATGTTAAGTTTACTTCAAAAGAGGGGAAATTAGAATATGTATGGGCAACATCTTGGGGTGTATCAACAAGATTGATGGGAGCTTTAGTAATGACGCATAGTGATGATCAAGGATTGGTTTTACCGCCAAATTTGGCACCAATTCAAGTGGTAATTGTACCTATATACAGAGGTGAAGAGCAATTAGAGATTATTGCTGAGAAAGCCAAAGAAATAATGGACGATTTGAAGGCTAAAGGAATTTCGGTTAAATTTGATGATAGAGATACGTATAAACCGGGTTGGAAATTTGCTGAATATGAATTAAAAGGTGTGCCTTTAAGAATTGCTATGGGCCCAAGAGATATTGAAAATGGGACTGTTGAATTAGCCAGAAGAGATACCTTGACTAAGGAAGTGGTAAAACAAGAGGGATTGAGCGATAGCATTGATAATTTATTAGAAGAAATTCAAAAGAGTTTATTTGTAAAAGCAAAAGCATATAGAGAAACACATATTACCAAGGTAGATAATTTTGAAGAATTTAAAGAAGTATTAGAAAATAAAGGTGGTTTTATTTCCGCACATTGGGATGGTACATCAGAAACAGAGCAAAGAATTAAAGAATTGACCAAAGCAACCATTCGTTGTATACCCAATGATGCTGAAATTGAAGAAGGTAAATGTGTATTTACAGGTAAACCTTCTCATAAAAGAGTACTTTTTGCTAAGGCGTATTAGTTGGTAAGGCCTTAAGTTTGTGCTCTAAGTTATCCCGATAATTATTGTGCTAACCGCACTTATTATGGTTATTAGGATTATTGGTATTAGGGATTATGAATTGGCTCTTTGAGGTCAATATCTTTGATTAATTAAAATAATTACTACTTTTTTAAAAAAGGACTTGCAGAGTTCAAAAAATGTATTATTTTTGCACTCGCTTTGCAAGTCAAAGAATTAGAATGGTCCGTTCGTCTAGGGGTTAGGACGCCAGGTTTTCATCCTGGTAACAGGGGTTCGATTCCCCTACGGACTACAAAAAATATTAAATTGTTTATTGGTTGTTTCAAAAAATGAAAAATAAATCAAAACGATTAACGAGTTAAACTAAAACAAAATGGCAAATCATAAGTCTGCATTAAAAAGAATTAGAAATAGCGAGACTAAACGCTTAAGAAATAAATTTCAGCATAAAACTACAAGAAATGCGATTAAAGTTTTACGTGAGACTGAAAAGAAAAAAGATGCAGAAACACAATTGATTAATGTTGTGGCAATGGTCGATAAATTGGCTAAAAACAATATTATCCATAAAAATAAAGCGGCTAATATAAAGTCGAAATTAACTAAGTTTGTGGCTGCACTATAGTTAATGAGAAAATAAAATTGATAAGGCTATCTGAAAAGATGGTCTTTTTTTTTATAATAAATTCTAAATATTGATATCATAGTTTTATTTTTCAGTATCCACAGTATCCACAGTATCCCTAAATAATTTTAAATTTAAAAATAGGAGTTTTTACTTTTTGGTTGTTCTATATTAAAAGTAGCAAGATGGAAAAGAATTTTATAGAAGAATCAACATACGTATTGTTTGGAAGTGAAGCCATTCAAATCTACAATATCTCTTTAGATTTACTTATATCTTCTGATGATGTAGTTTATAAAGTAGCTGCCTATAATGAAGTATCAGCTTTTGTAAAAGAAAGTGAAAAATGGGATGATTTTTTGGAAATTAATGAAAAGGATTATTTAAAAATTAAAAATTATAAATCAAATTCACAGACCTCTCGAGTTGTTGGAAAGCCCAAAAGAAATAAGAAACCTTCATTTTTTGATTTTTTCAAATAGCACTCCGGTGTTTACCATTCATAAGTTCTATCAGCATCTAGTCTGATAAAAATAAATAATAAAATAGTAAATCCCCACAAGGAAGATCCGCCATAACTAAAAAACGGCAGAGGAATTCCAATAGTTGGCAATAAACCAATGACCATACCGATGTTTATCATAAAATGGAAAAAGAAAATGGTAGCAATGGAGTAGCCAAATACACGACTAAATTTAGATTTTTGTCTTTCAGCAACTCTTATTATTCGTAAAATAAAGGCAATAAATATAATAATCACTGCACTACTGCCTATAAATCCCCATTCTTCGCCAACAGTACTAAAAATATAATCTGTATCTTGTTCTGGTACAAAATTACCTTGTGTTCTATCTCCTTCTAAAAAGCCTTTTCCAGTTAGTCCTCCAGAACCAATAGTAAGCATAGATTGATTGGTATTATAACCTATACCTTTAGTGTCAACATTTTTTCCTAGCACTATACTAAATCTATCTCGATGTCTTTGTTCAAAAACATTATTAAAAACATAATCTACACTAAATAAAAATAAACCAATAAACACATAAAGGACAATTACTTTTGGCCATTCTCTATTTAATTGAAATTTTTTAGTGTTTAATAAATAAACGAAAAAGAGGGTTATTAGTGAAAAAACAATGATGATTGAACTTGTAAAACCGGCATATAATGTAAGTAAAAACAGTGCAATGGCCGAGAATCCTAACCCTAAATAAATCGCTGGAAGCCCTTCTCTATATAATACAAATATTAATGCAAAATAGATAAGTGCAGAACCTGCATCAGGTTGCAATGTGATTAATACAGCCGGCAATAACAGAATTGAAAATGCACTAAACTGATCTTTAATATTACTTAGATCTCTATTGGGTTCATTTAAATAATTGGCAAGTGCTAAAATTGTAGCTCCTTTGGCAAATTCTGAGGGTTGTAAACTAGAACCACCTAAATTATACCATGATGTGGCACCATTTACGGTAGATCCAAAAATAAATAGTCCCACCAAACTAAGCATAGAAATAATGTAAAAAACGCCTGAAAAACGTTCATAAAATTTTGAATCTATGGCAATAATTATAACAATTATAATGGTACTAAATCCTATCCACTGTAATTGCTTTCCATATAACGTTGAGAAATCTAAAACCCCTTGACTTGCATCTGTTACAGAAGCAGCATAAATATTTATCCATCCCAGAAAAGTCAGTATTATAAAAAACAATACTAATATCCAATCTATACCAACAAATATGTTATTCTGTCTCTTTCTCAAGTTCTTCCATTAATAGTTGTTTGTCGTATTCATCTTGTATGCTACCTTCACGCATACGCTTTTCTTCCCAGGGTCTTACACTTTCACCATTGAGATATTTTTCTATCATTAATGTCGCAATGGGGCCTGCCCATCTAGAGCCCCAATACCCATTTTCAACAAAAACAGCAATAGCAATTTTAGGTTTGTCTTTAGGAGCGAAAGCAATAAAAATAGAATGATCTTGACCATGTGGATTCTCAGCAGTTCCTGTTTTACCACATATTTCTATGCCCTCTACTTTAGACCATCTGGCTGTACCACCAGGGTTTTCTACCACATGAAACATGCCTTCAACTACAGGATCAAAGTGCTCCGGATTGATCGTGGTTTGTTTAGGTACAGTAAATTTATCCATTTGAATGGGTTTATTGTCTATTTTTTTTATAATGTGAGGTGTAAAATAGATGCCTCTATTGGCAACTATAGCTGTAATATTAGCCAATTGAATGGGCGTTGTTAAAATTTCACCTTGACCTATAGCATTAGAAATATTGGTGGTTGCACCCCATCTAAAGTTAGGATACATTCTATTGTATAATTTCTCATCAGGTACAACTCCTTTAACACCGGTGGATAAATCATTATGTAAATAATCACCCAAGCCAAAACTTTTAACATGATCACTCCAAACTTTCATACCTTCTGATGAAGTTGGGTATTTTTCAATAATTCTTTTGTAAGTATTGGCAAAATAGGAATTACATGATTTGTAAATACCTCTATCTAATTGTACTGCTGATCCGTTAGTACCACAATGACATTTCATAAAAGCTTTGCTGCTACGTCCATATCTAAATCCACCATAACAATAGAAATGAGTCTGAGGGGTAATCACTTGTTCTTGTAATCCAATTAAAGCGTTGATAATTTTAAATGGAGATCCGGGCGGGTATTGAGCCAAAAGACTTCTATCGTATAAAGGTTTACTAGCTTCATCTGCTTGTAATTTCTTATAATTTTTAGAACGTTCTCTACCTACTAATAAATTTGGATCATAAGTAGGGCTTGAAATAAGAGCCAATATTTCTCCTGTAGCAGGCTCAAGGGCAACAATACCTCCTCGTTTATTAATCATCAAATCTTCTGCATATTTCTGAAGTTTAATATCTAAGGTAATGGTAACATCTTTGCCTACTGTGGCTAAAGTATCATAAATTCCATCTTTATAAGGTCCAATTTCTTTATTGAATCTATTACGTTGAATAAATTTAACACCTTTTAATCCTCTTAGCGCTTCTTCATATTCTTTTTCTACACCATTAATACCGATCAACTCTCCTTGTTGGTAGTAACTGTTTTTGCTTAGCAAGACATTATTGACCTCTCCAATATAACCTAATACATTAGCGGCGGAATTCAAACTATATTGTCGTAAAGAACGTTTTTGAATATAGAAACCTTTGTATTTGTACATTTTTTCTTGCAGGTAGGCAAAATCACTTTTTGACAGTTGAGCAACAAATACTGATGGTAATCTGGGAGAATATGTTCTGGCTTTTTTATATTTTTTTATAAAATCATCTTTCTCTATTTTTAATAAATTGCAAAATTCTAAGGTGTCTAATGTTTTAACATCGCGTGGCACGATCATAATGTCATATGAAGGCTGATTTGCAACAATCAATACACCATTTCTATCATAAATGAAACCCCGCTCGGGATAATCATACTTCACCGCTATAGCAGAATTATTTAGAGGGGAAGGCTTATATTTACTATCAATAACTTGTATGAAGAATAACCTGGCAATAAATATTAACCCTACCAATAATATAGAAAAATATGCAATATATTTTTTCTCCATTACGATTTGCTTTTATTCATTAATAATAAACTAAATATTATTAATATAATTGTGAAAATACTTGTTAAAATTGTTCTGGAGAGAATTATTGTTATTTCAGAAAATTTAAAATATTCTATACTAAATAATATCAAATGATGTGTAAAAGTTAGGATGGCAATAAAATATATGAGCGTAGTAAAAGGTAATTTTGATACTTTAAATACCGGGAAATCTATTTCAGACTTTCTCATGAGTGCTTTTAATAGTGGCAATCTTAAATATGCTATTCCCACAGTAGCCGCAGCATTAGTACCACCTGAGTCTAAAAAGAAATCTATAATTAATCCTAATAAAAAGCTTAGGATTAAAAGTAATCCTCTATCTCTTCTTAATGGGAAAACAATAATAAAAAGTATATATAAAAGGGGATTGATATACCCTAAAAAGAGTATGTTATTTAAAACAATTATCTGAATTAAAATTAATGAAATAAATAATAAACTATTTTTAATTATATCATTCATTAATTTAAGTTTTCCTCTAATTGATTTATTTCTTCTTTATCGAAATTCGTAATAATATTTACCGGACCAATGGCACTCATATCATTAAATAATTTAATATTTATTGATTTATAGGAGTTATTTTCTTTAAATATATCTATAATACTTCCTACGGGTATGCCTTCTGGAAAAATTGTAGATTTTCCACCGGTAATAATAGTATCTCCTTTTTTTATGTTGGCTTGAATCGGTAGATCATCCAATTGAAGTACATTATAGTCTTTACCATCCCAAATCAAAGTGCCATAATGTAAACTGTTCAATAACTTTACATTTATCTTAGAATTTTCATTTAAAATGGAGAGTACTGTAGCGTAATTGTTCGATATAGTATTGGTAATACCAATGATACCATTACTGTTGACAACCCCTTGATCTGGTTTTACGCCATCAATTATTCCTTTATTTAATGTTAAATAGTTGTATTTTTTATGGTATTGATTATTGATGATTTTGCCAGGTGTATAACTATACTTTTGCAAGTATTTAACTGAGTCGTTAACGGAAATGCTATTAGAAGTGCTGTCTATAAATTGTTTAGAAAGCCTATTTTTTAAACGCACATTTTCTTCTAATAATTGATTGTTGTGAATTCTTAAATTGGTGTATTCTTTAAAATTATTTATTCTTTTATAAATACCGCCTGTAAAAATATTTGCAGAATTGACAAATTTACTTTTATGAAAAGAATGACTTTGGATAGTAAATGTTAGGGCCAATGTTTCTAGCAACAAAAAAAATAAAAAGTACTTATACTTTATGATAAAACTTATTATTTGTTGCATATATTTTCAGAAATTTTAAGGCATCTCTATTTCATCAATACAATTTGGTACTTTTCAAGATCTTTTAAAGCAATTCCCGTACCTCTAACCACAGCTCGTAAAGGATCTTCAGCAACATAAACCGGTAAATCAGTTTTGCGAGAAAGTCTTTTGTCTAAACCTCTCAGCATAGATCCACCACCGGCTAAATAAATTCCTGTATTATAAATGTCGGCAGCCAATTCTGGAGGCGTTTGAGAAAGTGTTTCCATAACGGCATCTTCAATTCTTAAAATTGATTTATCCAATGCTTTTGCAATTTCTCGATAAGATATTTTAATTTGTTTAGGCTTGCCACTCAATAAATCTCTTCCTTGAACTAAAATATCTTCAGGTGGATTCTCTAATTCTTCAGTTGCAGCACCAACTACTATTTTAATATTTTCTGCCGTAGTTTCACCAACATATAAATTATGCTGAGTACGCATATAATAGGCAATGTCATTTGTAAAAACATCACCTGCAACTTTAATAGATTTATCACAAACAATTCCACCTAATGCAATTACAGCAATCTCTGTTGTACCTCCACCAATATCAATAATCATATTACCTTTGGGTTGCATAATATCTATACCAATACCTACAGCAGCAGCCATTGGTTCATGAATTAAATAAATCTCTTTGGCATTCATATGCTCTGCAGAATCTCTAACGGCACGTTTTTCAACTTCAGTAATACCAGAAGGAATACAAATTACCATTCGCAAAGAAGGTGGGAAAAAAAAGCGTTTTTTGATAGAAGGAATTTGTTTTATAAATTCTTTTATCATTTGTTCAGAAGCTTCAAAATCGGCTATTACACCATCTTTTAAAGGTCTAATAGTTTTAATATTCTCATGCGTTTTACCTTGCATAAGATTGGCTTTTTTACCAATAGCAATAATTTTACCTGTGGTTCTGTCTTTAGCAACGATTGAAGGGCTGTCAATTACTACTTTACCATTATGAATGATAAGTGTATTTGCAGTTCCTAAATCAATCGCAACATCTTCAGTCAAGAAGTCAAAAAATCCCATAGAGTTATTTAATTTGGGTTATTTAAATTTGCGAATTGCCAAAGTTAATAAAATTATAGGAATTTATAATGATTCATTTGTATTATTCGCTCAAGGGATAAATTGCTTATTATTAATGATAATAACCTTAAATTATCAACAAAATAAACCCTTGTTAAGTTGTAAAATTTGACCTATAATAATGATTAAAAACTAAATATTATACATCTCAAATATACAGAAAATAGATTAGAACTAGAAAGATAAATTAAAAGCTTTTTAATGTTTAAAATGGCGGGTACCAGTAAAAACCATGGCCATATTGTTAGCATTGCAATAATCTATAGATAATTGATCTTTAATAGAACCTCCGGGTTGTATTACTGCATTAATTCCAACTTGTTTAGCGATCTCAACACAGTCAGGAAAAGGGAAAAAGGCATCACTTGCCATTACCGCATTATTTAAATCAAACTTGAAATGCTTTGCTTTTACTATGGCTTGATTAAGAGCATCAACACGAGAAGTTTGTCCTGTTCCACTTGCAAAAAGTTGTTTGTTTTTTACCAATACAATGGTATTAGATTTGGTATGTTTACAAATTTTAGAAGCGAAGATCAAATCTTCTGTTTCCTGATCGTTAGGTGCATTATTTGTTTTAGTTTCTAAGTCGACAATACTATCGGTTTTATAATTTCTATCTTGTACCAAAGCACCATTTAAACAGCTTCTGGTGATTGTTTTGGGTAATTCAACATCATTTAAAACCAAGATGATTCTATTCTTTTTGCCTTTTAATATTTCTAAAGCACTTTCATTATAAGACGGTGCAATAACAACTTCGCAGAATAATTTATGAATTTCACTAGCCGTGGCTGCGTCAATTTCAGAATTGGAAATTAACACGCCTCCAAAAGCAGAAACAGGATCTCCTGCCAGGGCGTCATTATAGGCTTGTAAGAGTGTACTACGTTGTGCCAATCCACAGGCATTATTATGTTTTAAAATAGCAAAAGTTGGCTCTGAAGTTTTGCGATTAAATTCACTCATTAAATTTACAGCTGCATCAACATCTAACAAGTTATTATAACTTAATTCTTTACCGTGTAGTTTTGAAAACATATCATCAAAGTTGCCAAAGAAAAAACCTTTTTGGTGAGGATTCTCTCCATATCTTAACACTTTGCCATTGGTTTCGCTAATTTTTAAAGCTGCTAAACTATGGTCAGCATTGAAATAATTAAAAATTGCAGTATCATAATGTGATGAGACATTGAAAGTTTGTGCTGCAAATGATCTGCGTTGTTCAATAGTTGTTTCACCATTTTGAACAGTAATAATTTCAAGAAATTCATGGTATTGTTTCATGGAAGAAACGCAAATAACATCTTTAAAATTTTTAGCTGCTGCCCTTATGAGTGATATGCCTCCAATATCAATTTTTTCAATAATATCTTGTTCAGAAGCACCTGAAGCCACTGTTTTTTCAAAAGGATACAGATCAACAATAACAATATCTATTTCCGGAATTTCAAATTCTCGCAATTGAGAAATGTCATCGTCATTTTCGCGTCTGGATAAAATTCCGCCAAAAACTTTAGGATGTAAGGTTTTTACCCTTCCTCCCAGGATAGAAGGATAGGAGGTTAGGTCTTCAACAGGAATAACATCAATGCCGAGTTCAGTAATAAATTTTTCGGTACCGCCGGTTGAATAAATAGAGATGCCTAATGCGTTTAATTTTTGAACTATAGGAGCAAGTCCATCTTTGTGAAATACCGAAATTAGTGCTGATTTTGCTTTTTTTGAATTGCTCATAAACTTGTGTTCTTATTTTCCTCAAAGCTACTAAAACACAATAGTTTAATCGCTAATCATATGGGTAGAAATAATGAACATTTTATTAACAGTAAAGAAGATTCAGTGTTTCGGCTTTAAGATATACTTTTATTAAATTTTTTCACTACTTTTTAAAATTATAAACCTTAGCATAATAGCCACTATCATAAAATTCATTAATCATTCTCCAATCAATCTTCTGTGATAGTTAATTTGACCTAAATGGTAATTCAAATGCCCATAAAGATGTAGCAAAAAATAGGTAGTAGTCATTTCTTTACCCAATACATTTATCGGATAAATTTTTGCCAAATCTTCTTTAGTTAATGATAAAAACACTTCTTCTAAACCTATTATTAATGCATCAATTTCAGATATAATTTTCTTTCTTGAAATATTTTTATCGTTAAATTCTTTGTCGCGTTCTCTTATATATCCTGAATTACCTAATATAGCTCCAATAAAATGATTTAAGTTACCTATGAGGTGTATGGCTAAATTGCCTCCTGAATTTTGAATGTCTTTTTCAATAATCCATAAATCTTCTTCAGTAGCATATTCATTGATTTCTTTTTGTAACTTTATTAAATCTTTAGTAATAAGATCAATTAATGAGTTTTTCATTGGATAAATATATTGATGAAAGTCCTTGTAATTTAGCAACTTCTTGGCAAACAAACTCTAATAATTTAGTATCTTTTTCTGTAAATGGATGTATGGCATGTGAATCAACATCTATCTGCCCAATATTTTCGCCATTGACAATAATCGGAATTACTATTTCGCTTTTAACTTTAAAACCACATGAAATATAATTATCCTGTTCAGAAACATCTTGAACCACAAAATTTTTATTGCTCAGTGCAACTTGCCCACATATTCCCTTACCGAATGGAATAATAACATGTTCTGTAGATTCTCCTGAAAATTGAGCTAATTTTAATTCTTTTTTGTTACCATTTTTAAAATAGAACCCAACCCAATCGTAATGCTCAATACTGTTTTTTAAGTCATTACAAATTGATTGAAGCTTAATTTCTAATTTTGAATTCTTGGTTAATATGTTGATAATATTTTGTTGAATGAAGTTTATATCCATTAGAATAAATTATATTTGAATCAATAACTAGTACCGCAAAACTAAGATTCTTTCATTTGAAAAAGAGAAAAATAATCATAATATTTTTACTTAAATTTTTTGTCACTTATTTTTTATTGGTGGGCATTTATTCTTTTTACTTAAAGCAAACCCAACAAAAAGGAGGCGTTTACTCTTGTGCTCCAATAACTAAAACGGTTGCAAAACATTCAGAGCAGTTAGGCTTGTTTTTGGGCTATCCAATAAAAGTAGAGCAGCATGAGTCTGAACTTACTATGAAATTTTATATAGGCAATAGTTATGCGGCTAGGGTTGTTGAAGGTTGTAATGCTATTAGTGTAATAATACTTTTTATAACATTCATTATTGCTTTTTCCGGCAGTTTTAAATCAACTTTAATTTTTGGTTTAATAGGTACCTTTATTATCTATTTTATGAATATAGCAAGAATACTATTTCTTAGTTTATTGATGCATAAATATCCTGAATACCAATATGTTTTACATAGTTTACTTTTTCCGGCAATAATTTATGGAACCACTTTTCTATTGTGGATAGTTTGGGTGAGAAGATATTCTTATTTAAAAAAACGTAAAAATGAATAAAATTATAAGATGGGTTCTGGTCATTGCTCTTTTTGTAATGCTTATTTTAGTAAGGGCTTTTGCGGCTAAATTATTTTATGATCCCTTTATTGAGTATTTCAGAAGTGATTATTTAGATCATCCAATACCCAACTATGATAGCCTGGCATTATTTTTTAATCTCTTTTTAAGATATGCTTTAAATACACTTATTTCTTTAACCATAATTTATGTAATCTTTAAGAATTTAAAATTAATTAAATTTTCAATAAAATTTTATATAGTAGCCTTTTTTGTGCTTTTAATAGTGTTTTATGGTCTATTGCAGTCTGAAATGATAAATGGTTATTTATTTACTTTTTATATACGGAGATTTTTAATCCATCCTGTATTTGTCCTAATTTTAGTACCGGCATTTTATTATCAAAAGATGTTGGTAAAACAGTCATAGTTGAGTAAGGTTTCATTCAAAAACACGTCTGATTAAGCCATGAAACATTCATACAACATTGAAGGGATGACTTGCAATGGTTGCAGAACAGATGTTGAAAATGCTATCAATAAAATAAAAGGCGTTTCAGCTTTGGTAGATTTAGAAAAAGAGGAAGTTGTACTTGAAATGAAATATGGCATTTCTTTAAATGAATTGCAAAATGCTTTACCTAATAAGTATACTATTTCTCAGAAAAAAGTCTCAGATAATGATGCCATACCTCAAATTAAAAAGTCTGATTTACAACAATTATTTCCATTATTTTTAATATTAGGATATATAGCGGCGGTAGCAGTTTTACTTAATTACAAAACAATTGATTATAGTGGTTTTATGCTTGATTTTATGGGCATGTTTTATATTGTTTTTAGTTTTTTTAAATTTTTAGACCTAAACGGTTTTCCGGATTCTTTCAGTAAGTATGATCCATTAGCGAAAAAAATACCTATTTATGGACGGATTTATCCTTTTATAGAACTTGTCACAGGTTTATTATTTTTAATACGATGGCAACTTGGTTTTGCCTTGATTATAACGGTTATTATTCTGGGAATTACCACCATAGGAGTTGTAAAAGTATTACTTGACAAAAAAAGTATTCAATGTGCTTGTTTAGGTACGGTATTAAAATTACCTATGACCAAAGCCACATTTATTGAAAACTCAATAATGCTAATAATGGCAATTATAATGCTATTTGTTCGTTAAATTGTTGATTTGCATCAACATTAACATTTTATTTAGGCATAAAAGATTATAAATGGATACTTTTGAAAAGTGAAAAAATTCTTTATTAAAATATCAGCGTTACTTTTGGCGTTTTTGGTAATGTTTTCGACATTGTCCTTTTCAGTTCAAAAACATATTTGTGCCGGAGAAGTTGCTGATGTTTCAATTATTGGTAATGTTGATCGTTGTGTAATGCCTGACGATCAAAATCATTCTGATTCAAGTTCTATTCAAAAAGAACCTTGTTGCAAGGATGTAATCACTGATGTGAAAAGCACAAATGAGAATATAAAAGTTTCACATCATTCACAATTAAATTCGTTACAGTTAGTTGCCATATTTGTTTATACTTATTTTAATCTTGTTGAGGTTTTGGATAACTCCATTACCCTCTTCCAAGAATATTCTCCACCGTATGTAAATAAAGACATACAAGTACTTTACGATACTTTTATCATTTGATTTTTTAATTATTTAATGTTTGTGGTTGCGTTATTTTTATGAATAGCACAATTAAATCAATAAATTAATTAAAAATAAAATTTCAAATGAAAGCAATAATAAAATTCATATTTATCTTTATTCCTATAGTGATTCAATCTCAAACTACTATTAAGGGAATGGCAATGATTAAAAACAATGCGGGTAAAACAGAAGGTTTACCTGAAGCTACTATTTATTGGTTAGATACTGATATAGGAACAACCACCAATGATAAAGGGTGGTTTACCATTGAATATAAGCCTGAATATAAAAAATTAATATTCAGTTTTGTTGGGTATAAAACGGATACTATTTTCGTAAATGAGCCTCGAGAAATTCATCATTTTATGCAAGAAGAAAGTGAATTAGATGAGGTGATAATAAAATCTAAAAAAGAAAAAACAGCAGTATCTTACTTACAATCAGCTAATATTGTTACTATTAATGAAGGGGAGTTACTTAAAGCTGCTTGTTGTAATTTATCTGAAAGCTTTGAGACAAATCCTTCCATAGATGTAAATTTTTCTGATGCGTTAACGGGTACAAAACAAATTAAGATGTTAGGACTAACAAGCCCTTATATCCTAATAGCACAAGAAAATATTCCATCGGTTAGAGGAGCTTCTCAAGCATTCGGATTAACATTTACACCAGGTACATGGATAGAGAGCATACAAATTACAAAGGGTTCTGGATCAGTAGTTAATGGTTACGAAAGTATAGCCGGACAAATAAATACAGAATTGAAAAAGCCTTTAAATGATGATAAATTCTTTGTCAATGCTTATGGTTCTCTAGATGGAAGATTAGAGCTTAATACGCATTTCAGTCAAAAGATTTCTGATAAATGGAATACTAGTTTATTTGTACATGGTAATTTGCGAGATTCAGAAATTGATAAAAATGATGATAATTTCTTAGATATCCCTTTGGCGGAACAAATTAATATAATGAATCGTTGGCAATATACAGATATGGAAAATGGTTTGGTTAGTTTTATCAATTTTAGGTTATTAAAAGATAACAAACAAACAGGAGAAGTTGATTTTAATCCAGACATTCATAAATTAAGCACCATAAAATATGGTTCAGAAATTAATACTGAGCGATTTGATATTTCAGCCAAATTAGGTTATGTTTTTCCAGAAACCCCTTATCAGAGTATAGGAATTCAAATAGCCTATAGTGGTCATAATCAAGATTCCTATTTTGGATTAAATCAGTATAATATTAATCATAAAAGTGTATATTCTAATGCTATTTTTAATTCTATTCTAGGAAGTACATTACATAAATATAAAGGAGGGTTAAGCTTTACTTATGATGTTTATGATGAAATTGTAAACACTAATAATTATGCTAGAAATGAAAATTCTATTGGTGGTTTTTTTGAATACAGTTATGATAATTTAGACAATTTTAGCTTAATAGCAGGTTTACGTTTAGACCACCATAATT
The DNA here is from genome assembly GCA_002352665.1 of Flavobacteriaceae bacterium UBA2765. Classification (GTDB taxonomy): domain Bacteria; phylum Bacteroidota; class Bacteroidia; order Flavobacteriales; family Flavobacteriaceae; genus Aureibaculum. The sequence goes on along the minus strand of DEIV01000081.1, from coordinate 17,997 downwards.
TATTGGGTACATTTATAACTCCTCGTTTACATATGAGATTTGCTCCTTGGGATAAGGGTGTTCTAAGGGCCTCAGTGGGCAGAGGTAAGCGAAGTGCAAATATTTTTGCGGAAAATCAAAAATTATTCGGATCTTCAAGAAAGATAAATATTTTAGATACTGAAGGTCAAGTTTATGGATTAGACCCGGAAATAGCATGGAATTATGGTTTTAGTTTTTTACAAGGATTTAATCTGTTTGATAAAAAAGCTGATTTCACTATTGACTTTTATAGTACCTTATTTCAAAATCAAGTTGTTGTAGATGTTGATGAAAGCCCTCAACAGGTATTGTTTTACAATCTAGAAGGGAATTCAAATGCTAATAATTTCCAGGCTCAATTCAATTATGAATTGACAAAAAATATAAATTTACGTTTGGCCTATAAGTATTATGATGTTAAGTCAGATTATAAAAAAGGAACATTACAAAAACCATTACAACCAAAAAATCGTGTTTTTGCAAATTTAGGTTTTGAAACTAACCCTAATGTAAACGGCGGTCATTGGCGATTTGATTATACATTTAATTGGTTAGGTGTACAGCGTTTACCTTTTACCTCAAGTAACCCTGTTCAATATCAATTATCACAAAAGGCACCTGATTATAGCTTGATGAATGCTCAAATTGCTAAAGTGTTTTCAAAAAATTTTGAAATTTATGTCGGGGGAGAAAATTTAACAAATTATAAACAAGAAAATCCTATTTTAGCAAGTGATAATCCATTTAGCGAATATTTTGATAGCACCATTGTATACGCACCTATTTTGGGTAGTATGTATTATGCTGGATTTAGATTAACAATAAACTAATAATTAAAATTATGGAACGTTTAAATATTTCTAGGAGTAAAATCACCAATACTATAAATTCTAAAATGGTATTAGTGCTATTGATACTCTCTTTATTTACGCTTACATTAGAAGCACAGTCAAGAACTACAAAAGTGACCTTAGAGGTAGATGGTGTTTGTAATATGTGTAAAGCAAGAATAGAAAAAGCTGCAATTTTAACGAAAGGGGTGAAATTTGCCACTTGGAATAAAGACACCAAGGAATTGTATTGTATTTTTAATAACAAAAAAACGACGCTAGTAAAGATTAAGCAATCTATTGCCAATGCAGGACATGATACTAAAGAGATTAAAGCTACGGAAGAGGCATATGATAGTTTAGAGAATTGTTGTAAATATAGAACATTAGAAAAGCATTAGTTAGTTTTGGGTTTGTTTAAAAATTGTAAAGAATTGTTGAAAGAATAACATACTTGTGATAAAAATCACCAGAATATCTCCAAAAAATTGTAGTTTTACAAAAAAATAAACATTAAAACATTAATTTTAATTATGAAGAAAATTATTTTAGTATTGGCAATGGTATTTGCTGTAGGTTTTACAGTAACATCTTGCAAAAAAGACAAAAAAGAAGAAGTTAAAGAAGAAACTACTAAAGAAATGGCTGCTGCCGATGAGGTGTATCAATGTCCAATGGACTGTGAGCATGGTAAGAGTTATACGGAAGCTGGTAAATGTCCGGTTTGTGAAATGGACTTAAAAGCTAAAAAAGTTGATGGTCAAGATCATGAAGTAGAGGCTACATGTACTAAATGTGGAAAAGATAAAGCCGAATGTACTTGTGCTAAAGATCATGCAGATGTGGTGTGTACAAAATGTCCTGAAGGTGAGTGTACTTGCAATCATAAAGATACTAAAGAATTATGTACTAAATGTGGTGATAAAGAGGAATGTACTTGTCCTAAAAGTAAAGCATAAGTAGTAAATATAATTAAAATAATCGCTGTGTAAACGGCGATTATTTTATGATAATTCTTAATTTTATTAGTAGACTACTTAATCTAAAATGGTTAGCCCGGTTTTAACTATGTTCAGTAAATATTTTTTATCTGGATTAACCTTTTCAATAACCAAAATTCCATTTAGAAGTGCATAAATAAGAGATGAAATGGTATGAATATCCTTATCCTTTGCTATTTCACCATTCTTAACTCCTTTTAATAAGTATTCATAGAATATTTTTTCAATTTCTATTTTATTTTCTTTTAAGATTTGATGAATTTTTTTATCATAGGGTAGTAGCTCAGTTGTGGTATTAACAACAAAACAACCTCTAACTTCCCCTTTATTATTGACTGAAGCATTTATAGGTAATTCAAAAAGTTTTAGCAATCCTTCTTTTACTGAAGGTTGAGAATCTAAAAACTGATGCATCATTTTAATATTTGCTTCTTTATAACGACTAAATGCTTTATCAAAAAGTTCTTTTTTACCAATAAAAGTATCATATAAACTACCTCTGCTAATACCAAGATAATCTACTAAGTCCTGTATAGAAGTATCATTATAACCTTTTTCCCAAAATAGCTCAATTGCTTTTTCAAGAACATCTTCTTCGTTAAATAATTTTACTCTTGGCATAATAAAATAAAGGATTGAATAATTAAATCCAATCCTCAAATTTACAAATATTAGAACAAATGTTCCAAATAAAATTAAAAAAATTAAATACTTACGTTTATTCCGCCACCAATATTATATTCAGAACCTGTAATAAAAGAGGAATCATCGGATGCTAAAAATGCAACTAGTTTTGCTACTTCACTTGATTCAGCAAACCTTTTTAACGGAACTCTATTTTGAAAAGTAGTAGCCATTTCATTTAATTGTTCTTCGGGCATTCCAATTTTACCATAAATGGGCGTGTTTATTGGTCCCGGATTTATAGAATTTACTCTAATTTTTCTTGGAGCTAGTTCTGTAGCAGATGTTTTGGTATAGGAATTCATTGCTGCTTTAGACGCACTATAAATGGCTGTGTTGGCAACACCCTTATTTGCTAAAACCGATGATAGGTTAATTACCGATGCGGATTCATTTAGTATAGGCAAAAATTTTTCTAATGTAAAAACGGCACCTTTAAAATTTGTGTCCATTTGATAATCAAAAGATTCCTCTGTGTTATTACCTATTGGTGCTGGTGTAAAAACACCAGCATTTACAAAAAGAACATCTACTTTTCCAAATTCATTTTTAACTTGATTTACCAGATTATCAATTTGTGACAGTTTTGTTACATCGGCAACAATTCCTTTAACTCCAAGTTCTGCTGCTGCTTTTTTGACTTTTTCAGATGACCTGCCGGTAATAATTACATGGGCACCATTTTCCTTTAATTCTTTGGCAGATGCATAACCAATTCCGCTATTACCTCCGGTAATCACGGCAACTTTGTTTTCTAAATTACTCATATTTTATATTTAGTTATTAATAATAGAACGAACGTTCCAGATGCAAATATATAAAAAAGAATGAACGTTCCAAATAAAAATTCAATTATTTTATATTAATAATAATTGTCAGTATTTTTAAAGATTTATTGAAGCTAATCTCTCGAATATAAAACAGTGCCTTTTAAACAACAAATAAACAGTTTACTTTTATTATATTGCCGGTCATAATTAAATATAAGAAATGAAAAAAGTAATTTTAATAATAATTTTTAGTATTGTAAGCTTTTATTTATATGCTCAAGAGAAAAACACATATTGGGATAACGGTAATTTAAAAAGTATTACCAACTACGATGATGATGGTAAAAAATCAGGTGTTTGGGAAAGTTACTATGAAAATGGTGACATGAGATCATATGGAAGTTATGAAAATGGTGAAAAATCCGGGTCGTGGAGAGAATATTATTATAATGGTGAAATAAAAAAAAGAACAAGTTATAATAATGGTTTACTTGTAGAATTGCAGGCCTACCATAGTAATGGTCGAATACTGATTACGGGCCGTTATGATGAAGATGAAAAAAAACATGGTAATTGGGAGCAGTATTATGACAATTGGCAACAAAAATTAATTGGAGAGTTTAGTCATGGTGAAAAACATGGGGAATGGCGGTTCTATAATAAAAATGGTAACATCTATAAAATTGAAAACTATATGGGCGGGATTAAATTCAGCAGATGGGAAGCGGATCTTGCTGATAATATTGAAAAAGTTACCAGTGAAGTTGTTGATGTCAATGATGCTGTTGAAGCCGTTGTAGAAAGTGGTGATGAGGTCAATAATTATAATGGTGATAGGCTCAATGGTGAATGGAGGTTTTATAATGAAAAAGGAAAATGTATTGAAATAGGAAATTATCAGAATGATGAAAAGCATGGAAAATGGACTTACTATTATGATAGTGGACAAATTAAAAAAATCCAAATGTGGGAGGAAGGTAAATTGATGGAAGTTGTTTCTTCACTTGACAATAAAGGAAATGCTATAGATAAAGGAACACTAAAAAATGGTAACGGTATAGTAAATGAATACAACGCTGACGGTACGCTCGAATCTATAGAGTATATAAATGGTAAGGCCATTGATTGGGACAATTATAGCTTGCTAAATTCTTTAGCATGGAATGTTTATGAAAATGAAAATGATAAAAAGAAACTGACTAAGGCTATTAAATGGGTAAAACGCTCTATAGAGTTAGATAAAAATTATTATAATACAGATACCCACGCCGCTTTATTATATAAAATGGGTAAATATAAAGAAGCATTGGTTATTGCTGAAGAAGCCATAAAAATTGCAAAAAAAGAGGGAGATGATTTTAGTGCTACCACTACACTTATTGAAGAAATATATATAAAATCAAGACAGCATTAATTTGATTATTAATAATTGTATTTAGAGAAATACTTATAGAGATTTTTTTATTTTAATTGAAAATGGATATGGTCATCATGTCTAACTGCTTGGCATCCGTGAAATCTCACTTTTTTACTTTTCAAATTCATTCGTTTTTTTAAATGTGGTTCAATAAATAATTTACCAATTTCATTTTGTTCTACAATTATGTTTGCCAGATTTTCAGTTCCATTTTTTGAAAATTTGAGTTCTTTATTAATAGTTCCAAAAGTCAAATATTTAGGAAAATCATACTGCCAATTCCCCCTCTTTTTACAAACTTCAATTTGGTTGTATTCTTTGTTAGTAGGTTTTTCGTAAACTCCATATCCGCTTACAGAAGGCTTTTTGTTCGTTAATTGCCTATTTGCGTTTTCATAGATTAGAGCAATATCAATTTTCTTTCCATCATTATGGCTCAAATGAGGTAAAAGAGGAAACCTGTCTATAAATGGAAAATTAGCGTCAAGATAAATAAGTTTTATACCGCTATTTTTCTTTTCAAATTCACTGGCAATATTGTTGATGGCAATATTTAATTCAGGACGCACATAATTCCGATTGGCAAGTTTGTAAAAGAATGAATGTGCCTTAACAGTATTTGATTCTTTTAACCTGAGTTCGACTTAAAATTTACTTTACAGAATTCAAATAAAAGATGAGGTTTGAAGAATAAAATTTGCAAGAATATCGAGATATTTTAAAAATTTTATGCGAAAAAATTGTCTTTTATTAGGATTTTCTTCCGATTTGATGAATTTTTTCCAATTTTCGCCATTTTTTTTCAAACTAACCAGTTAGTCTTTCTAAAATTTGACTTCAAATTGAATAAAAATTCATCTAAACTGTAAACAAATTTTAAGTCGAACTCAGGTTTTATTTTTTCACGTCCAAAAAAAGGTGCAAGATTGGGTACAATTAGAAAAGTTGTAAATAGGTATAAGCCAATAAAAAATCCAAGTCGTTTTAGTCTTTTTTGATTAGGTTTTTTAATGAGTAGTATAGAAATTAGATATATAATTCCACCAATTTGGGTCAAAATGGTCAAAAAAATAATTATTATTATGTAAAGTATAATTTTCAATATATGGTTTAATTATTTTTACACATTTTAAAATTATTAAATTTATTTATTCAAAAATTGGCAGATACCCTAAAAAATAAAGTATTACAACTATAATTCCAAATACTATTCCACCAACATTTCTATAAAATTCACTTATGGTATGATAGCTAGGAACAACGATATAAGCTCTGTAACTTTTTCTTAAATCAATAAGAGACCAAATGAAAAACATAAGAACTAGTACAATGAGGTAAATATTATTATTCATAAATTGAAAAAGTTATATTTATTCTTTTCTATCACATGGTATCAAATAAATCCAAAAAAGCTGGTACTGACAAACTAAAAAAATCGACTAAAAAATGAGCAAAAATTATCCAACTTAAACTATTGGTCTTTTTATAAACAATTGCCCAAATCACCCCCATAATAAAGGTAGAAATTACTATAGTAAAACCACTATTCACCTCAGAGTTAATACCAAATACAGCATGGTTTATGGCAAAGACAAAACTCGAAAAAAAAATAGCAGACCATTTTGACCATTTACTTGTAAAATCCAGAAGTAAACCACGCCAATAAAATTCTTCAATCCAAGGGTTGATAAGAGCCAGTAAAATCCATGGTAGCCAAATGGTCCAAGAAGATAATGAATCATGATGGAGTAAGAACAATGGCAGGGTAATTAGACCCATTAAGAGTGCTAAAATTGTCCAGCCAAAAGAACCAGTTGGTTTTTTTAGCCATTTCTTTATGGATTCTTTACCTCCAAATCGAAGGATAAAAAACATAAACAAACACCATTCTATCAAAATTATAGGAATAAATGCCCACTTTCCAATTAGTTTTCCAAAAACGACAGCAACAACTATATTAATTATTATTATTAAAAATGGAGAAAGAAGTACTATTTTATTTTTGTTTAATACCATTTAGCTATATTTAGCTTTCACACCAAATATAAGTATTCCTAACAAATAAAAAACGCCTTAATTTATTAATCAAGGCGTTATATATATTTATCTAAAGAGTGATTATTACATCATACCCGGCATACCACCACCCATTGGAGGCATACCGCCACCTGCTGGTGCATCTTCTTTAATATCTACCAAAGCACATTCGGTAGTTAAGATCATACCGGCTACAGAAGCAGCATTTTCTAATGCAACACGTGTAACTTTAGTAGGATCTATAATTCCTGCTTTGAGCATATTAACAAAAGCATCAGTTTTAGCATTAAAACCAAAATCTTTTTTACCTTCTAAAACCTTAGCAGCTACAACAGAACCTTCACTACCTGCATTTTCAACAATGATGCGTAATGGTTCTTCAACTGATCGGGCTATAATTTGTATTCCGGTAATTTCGTCTAAATTATCTGAAGTAAGTTTTTCCAATACTGTTTTTGTTCTTATTAGAGCAACACCACCACCGGCAACAATACCTTCTTCTACTGCAGCTCGTGTGGCATGTAAAGCATCATCAACTCTATCTTTCTTTTCTTTCATTTCTACTTCAGAAGCAGCACCTACATATAATACGGCAACACCACCAGCTAATTTAGCCAAACGTTCTTGTAGTTTTTCTTTATCATAATCTGATGTTGTAGTCTCAATTTGAGCTTTGATTTGATTTACTCTTGCAGTAATATCTTTTTTATTTCCTGCACCATTAACAACGGTAGTATTGTCTTTGTCAATAGTGATTCTTTCGGCTGTACCCAACATGTCAATTGTTGCATTTTCCAAGGTAAAACCTCTTTCTTCTGCAATAACGGTTCCACCAGTAAGGATGGCCAAATCTTCTAACATAGCTTTGCGTCTGTCTCCAAAACCTGGAGCTTTAACAGCTGCTATTTTTAAAGAGCCACGTAATTTGTTTACCACCAAGGTAGCCAAAGCTTCACCTTCAACATCTTCTGCGATAATTAATAATGGTTTACCTGTTTGAGCAACGGGTTCTAAAACCGACAATAGATCTTTCATAGATGATATTTTTTTATCATATAAAAGAATATAAGGGTTCTCAAGATCTGTAAGCATTTTTTCTGAATCGGTAACAAAATAGGGCGATAAATAGCCTCTGTCAAATTGCATACCTTCAACTATATCAACGTAAGTATCAGTACCTTTAGCTTCTTCTACAGTAATAACCCCTTCTTTTCCTACTTTTTCGAAAGCCTCCGCAATTAAATCACCTACAGTTTCATCATTATTTGCAGAAATAGACGCTACTTGTTTAATTTTATCTATTTTACTTCCAACTACTTGAGACTGTTTTTGCAAATCTACAACAACGGCCTGAACAGCTTTGTCAATACCTCGTTTAAGATCCATTGGGTTTGCACCGGCGGCAACATTTTTTAAACCTTCCTTTACAATAGCTTGTGCTAGTACTGTGGCAGTTGTAGTTCCGTCACCAGCAAGATCATTAGTTTTAGAAGCTACTTCTTTTACCATTTGAGCCCCCATGTTTTCTAAAGGATCTTCTAATTCAATTTCTTTGGCAACACTAACACCATCTTTGGTAATAGCTGGTCCGCCAAAAGGTTTACCAATAATTACATTACGTCCTTTAGGACCTAATGTTACTTTTACTGCATTTGCTAATGCATCAACACCACGTTTTAATCCGTCACGTGCCTCAATATCAAATTTTATATCTTTTGCCATAATTTATTTTATTTTTAAATTGCTAAATTGGAATTTATTTTTTAATATAATTTTAAAGAATTGCAAATATATCGCTCTCTCTCATAATTAAATAATCACCACCATCAAGTTTTAATTCTGTACCGGCATATTTACCATAAAGCACAGTATCGCCAACTTTTACTGTGGTTGGTTCGTCTTTAGTACCTTTACCAACAGCCAGAACTTTACCTTGTTGGGGTTTTTCTTTAGCAGAATCTGGTATGTAAATTCCAGAAGCAGTTTTAGTCTCAGCAGCCAAAGGTTCAATTACAACTCTATCTGCAAGAGGTTTGATGTTTATTTTACTCATTTTTTATAGTTTTTAGTTAATGAATTCAATTTATGTATAGTCGAAAAACGTGCCAATTTTAAATATATGACAGATAGACATTCTTATTTAAAATTTTATTTTGTCTTAATAAAATTTAAGTAAAAAAAAATGCCAACGTGTCATTTTCGTTGGCATTTATAATATGAAATTTACAGTTCAACTAGTTTGTTGGATCTTGATCCGTTGCCGGTTCATTCTGGGTACTAGTTGGTACTTGTTCAATAGGGTTTCTATCGTTAAGCGTTTCTTCAATTTGAGATTTAGTATCAATAGTATTTCTAGGAATAGCAAAATTTGATAATAAGATCAATGCAAAAAGAGCAATAGCCAGCGTCCAAGTACTACGATCTAAAAAGTTTGTAGTGTTTTGTACACCACCTAAATTTTGAGATCCTTGTCCTCCAAAAGAAGAAGACAAACCTCCACCTTTAGGGTTTTGTACCATAATTATCAATATTAATAAGACTGCTACTATAACAATCAAAATTAGAAATAGTGTATAAGACATAATTTATGAATTATTTTTTTGTAAAAATTTTATTGCTTTAATTCGGTCTGCAAAGAAACTACTTTTTTCCGGATATTTCAAACTTAATATTCTAAAAGCTTGCATGGCTTTATCGTATTTTTTTTGTTCTAAATATACACGAGCTAATGTCTCTGTCATCAAGGTGCCATCTTCCTTAATACTTTCAAAAGAAACATCTATGTTTTTAATAGTTTCTGAAGCCTTAATTTTAGGTTTGGACTTGATAAATTGTTCAATTAAATCAAATCTTTTTACTTTTTTTGAGTCTTGCTGTTCGGCAGCTTTTGTTTTAATAATTTCTTCTCTTTCTATAGGTTTAATAGTGGTTAATTGTAACCATTCACTGAAAGAATGCATTTCACTAATGTCAAAAGATAGAGGCTTACCTATTTCTAATTTTTGTTCAATCGTTTTGATATTTTTATTAGAAAGCTCAGGGTCAATAGTCTCAACAGTACTACTAATCAAAGGTATTTTAACAACCTCTACATCAACAACTTCGTTGGTGTCAATAAGGTTTTGTTGTTTTTCAATGGCATTTGAAGCATCTAACGTATCAGCAGTAATAAAATCAAATAAAACAGTTCTATTGGTGGTATATGCGGCAGCTGTTTTTAATGTAGTATTGTACTTATAGCTTTGTTGATTTTTCAAACCTTTTAAATGTACAATTCTTGCAGCCTGAAAATACGGATAACTATTAATAATTTCTTCTATAGCTTCAGTTTGCTCTATGGATATAGTGTTGGGATGTTCTAATAAAGATGTGAATTCAGAAATATTCATATTACCATTTTGCTACGGAAGCATTATATATATCTTGGGTTAAACGTTCAAAAATCTCTTCAAGGGCAGTGTCTAAAACACCACCGGTAAGCTGTTCAGAGGCACCATAATCTGAATAAAAAGAAAATGTTTTTTCAAAATTATCTTCTTCTATTAATTTATTGTAGAAACGAACACGTACCGCAACAGTAAGCCTGTTTTGAGCTGCAGTTTGATCTGCAGTTGCCGTAATGGGTATGATTTTATAATCAGTTATTTCACCCTCAAAATAGAGATCTCCACCATTTTGCGTCAGACTTAAATTGGTTTGACGTGTAAAAAGGTCTCTTAAAGATTCTGTGAATTTTTGACTAAGCGTTGGTTCTACTAGGGCCGCATTATTCGGAAAATAATCAATTTGTATGGTTTCTGCATCTCCGGTACTACCTCCTGTAAAAGAATAGACACCACAATTTTGAGTGATAATGACGAGTAGCGTAAGTACAATAATGTTTCTCATATTGAAAATAAGGATGCTAAAATTTCAAAGTTAATACAATTCATCAATCTACAAATCGTATTGTTTAATTTTTCTATATAAAGTTCTTTCTGAGATGCCTAATTCTTTGGCGGCAAATTTTCTCTTATTGAGATTTCTATCCAAAGCTTTTTTTATCATTTCATATTCTTTTTCTTGAAGAGATAGTGTTTCTTCAACTGTTTCTGCATCCTCATATTTATCATTATAATTAGTGGGTTCTTCTTGGTAAGCGTCACTTTTTTTAGGTGGAATAATTTCCACTAAATTATCTTCATTTTCATTGCCATAGATTTTTTGAATGAGGCGTTGGGTGTCTTCTTCTTTATTAGTGGTAGCAGCCCCACTTTGCATTAACTCTAAAGTCAGTTTTTTTAAATCTGTAATATCATTACGCATATCAAAAAGTACTTTATAAAGAATTTCTCGTTCATTGGCAAAATCACTACTTTTAGATTGATTGTCTATCAATGCTGGAAAATTAGAAATATGATCTGGTAAATAATGTTTTAGTGTATCTATAGAAATACTTCTATTTTTTTCAATAACAGATATTTGTTCGGTGATATTTCTTAATTGACGTACATTACCTTTCCAGGGATGGTTAATCAATGTGCTAAGGGCTTCATCCTCCAATCTGATGGTGGGCATATTATATTTTTGTGCAAAATCAGAAGCGAATTTTCTAAATAATAAATGGATATCATCTTTTCGCTTACGTAAAGGAGGTAAATTGATATCTACTGTACTTAGTCTATAGAAAAGGTCTTCTCTAAACTTATTTTTATGGATAGCTTCCATCATATTTAAGTTGGTGGCTGCTACAATTCTAACATTAGTTTTCAGCACTTTAGATGAGCCAACTTTTATAAATTCGCCATTTTCTAATACACGTAAAAGTCTAACTTGGGTTGTAAGCGGTAATTCACCAACTTCATCTAAAAAAATGGTACCACCATCTGCCACTTCAAAATATCCATTTCTTGCTTGAGTAGCTCCGGTAAACGAACCTTTTTCATGCCCAAATAATTCACTGTCAATAGTGCCCTCAGGTATAGCTCCACAGTTAACTGCAATATATTTAGCATGTTTTCTATGTGATAGTTGATGAATAATTTTTGGTATATATTCTTTTCCTACACCACTTTCGCCAGTTACCAATACTGAGATATCGGTTGGAGCAACTCTTATGGCTTTTTCGATAGCTCTGTTTAAGTTCATATCGTTACCGATAATTCCAAAACGTTGTTTTATAGTTTGTAAGTTTTCCATACTTATGCCCGCGAAGACGGGTATTTTTTAATTTCCCAAAGGGGAAATATTTAGTTTATTTGTTTTTAGTATTAAAAATTGATCAGTAAAATTCGAACATTAACTTCTAGTGATTACTATAACTTACTGCCTTACCTATTAATGTAGCAGAAGTACAACTGTCAATTTTCACATCTACAAAATCGCCCATTTTGTAATTTTCTTTAGGAAAAACTACAACTGTATTTTGTGTATTTCTTCCTTTCCAATGTGCTTCAGATTTTTTAGATGTCCCTTCAATGAGCACTTCAACAATATTTCCAACAAATTGTTTGGTTCTATAATGCGAGTGTTCTTGTTGCAACGCAATTATTTCCGCAAGACGACTTTTTTTAATTTTCAACGGCACATCATCTTCAAATTTTTTAGCTGCCAATGTACCTGGTCTCTCAGAGTAAGCAAACATAAACCCGTAATCGTATTTTACTTTTTGCATTAAGGAAATCGTTTCTTGATGATCTTCTTCAGTTTCTCCACAAAAACCAGTCATAATATCTTGTGACAATGCACAATTAGGAATTATTTTATGAATGTTGTCAACCAGTTCTAAATATTCCTCACGTGTATGTTGACGGTTCATTCGCTCTAATATTCTAGTACTACCGGACTGAACGGGTAGGTGAATATATTTACAAATATTCTCGTGTTTTGCAATAATATGCAGCACATCTAAACTCATGTCTTGAGGATTAGATGTAAAAGCCCTGAACCTAATTTTAGGAAATTCCTTAGCACAAAGGTCTAATAATTTTGCAAAATCAACAGCCGTTGCTTTTGCTATTTCTGAGGCTTTATTGAAATCTTTTTTTAGGCCACCACCATACCATAAGTAGCTATCTACATTTTGTCCAAGCAGTGTAACTTCTTTAAAATTGTTATCTTTTAAATCTCGAATTTCTTTAATAATACTTTCTGGATCTCGACTTCGTTCTCTACCTCTTGTAAAAGGAACTACACAAAAAGTACACATATTGTCACATCCTCTGGTAATAGAAACAAATGCAGAAACCCCATTTGATTGTAATCTTACTGGAGATACATCTCCATAAGTTTCTTCTTTAGACAGAATTACGTTTACAGCATTTCTTCCAGCATCTACTTCTTCAATTAAATTTGGTAAATCTCTATAAGCATCCGGCCCAACAACTAAATCTACAATTTTTTCTTCTTCTAAGAATTTAGATTTTAAGCGTTCTGCCATACAACCTAAAACACCAACCTTCATAGTCGGATTAATTTTTTTAACCTTATTATAGTATTGAAGTCGTTTTCGAATAGTTTGCTCAGCTTTATCTCGAATAGAACATGTATTTACCAAGACCAGATCAGCCTCTTCTAACAATTGTGTAGTGTTAAACCCTTCTTTAGCTAAAATAGAAGCTACAATCTCACTATCATTCATATTCATTTGGCAACCATAACTCTCAATAAATAATTTTTTATGATTACCATCAGTTTGTTCGCTAACCAGAGATTGGCCTTGTTTATTTTCTTCTATGATTTTTTCTATATGCATCCTTAAAATTAAAAAATAGGACTACAAAGATACAACCAAAAACTAAAAATTATGACAAATTGGCAGAAAATTAACATCCCATCATTCAGTCAAAAAACATTCTGGAGCGTAAAATGAAATGTATTTAGATTACTTTCATAAATTAAGAATGAAACGCAACGTTTTAACAATTTCGCCATCTATCATAAAAGACGCTTAAATTAATCAATTATGAAAATAAAAATATTTTTTGCAACTGCTTTATTGTTTTTTGCATTTTCATCCTGTGATAGTAATAGTGACTATCAATTGGTAAATGTGGCAAGTCCAAAGGTTATGACTTTAGACGAATTGAGATCATCGGTAGAAATTTTACTTCCCAGTCCAATTGTTGAATCCGGGAAAATCTATGCCTACAAAAATTTAGTATTGGTAAATGATATTGATAAAGGAATTCATGTCATTAATAATTCAAATCCCGAAAATCCGAAAAAACTAGCTTTTATTAAAGTGATTGCAAATAAAGATATGGAGGTAAAAGGAGATTATTTATATGTTGATAGCTTGATGGATTTACTTGTTTTTGATATTTCAGATCTCCTTGATATTAAAGAGGTATCACGTCTTAAAGATGTTTTTCCCAAATATATTCCTGTTCCTTTTATGGAAGATCTATTAATAGATTATAGTCAATATAATAGTGATCCTAATAAAATAGTTGTGGGTTGGGATATTAAACAAGAAAGAAAAAGTATTGAAGAAATTGAGGCTTTGAATATCAGATTTATGAATGACCTTGCCTTAGCTGAAACTAACTCAGCAGTTGGACAAGGAGGTTCATTAGCAAGATTTAAAATTGTTAAGGATTATTTATACGCTGTTGATAGTCATAACATAAATATTTTTAATCTTGATAATCTTGAAAATCCAAATCAATCTGGATCTGTATATGCGGGATTTGATATTGAAACCATATTCAATAGGGGGGATCATTTATTTTTAGGAAGTATGAGCGGAATGTTTACTTATGATATTCAATCTCCTGCTACACCGCAATTTGTTTCAGAATTTCAGCATGGAACGGCCTGTGATCCCGTTGTTGTTGACGAAAACTACGCCTATATAACTTTGCGAGCTGGAAATTCTTGCGGAGCATTAGACAGTAGTCTTCAAATTGTTGACATTACAGATATTAAAGCTCCTAAACTTAAGAAATCATATGCCATGGATAATCCCTATGGCTTAGGAATTAAAGAACACTTACTTTTTATTTGTGATGGAAGTTCAGGATTAAAGGTCTATGATAAAAAGGATATAGACGATCTTAAATTGCTAAATCATTTTCAAAATATTAATACTTATGATGTAATTCCTCTTGAAGAACGTTTGCTGATGATTGGAGATGATATTATGTACCAATATAAATATATGGATGATGGTTTGACTTTATTGAGTCAGTTTTCTTTGAATTGAGAATAAGTGCTAAGCACAAAGTATTCAGGTCAATCATATAAAATATATCTAATGGGAAGATAATATTTTGGTATTACTCAGTGATATTGCATGGTACATATCTTCTCTATGTACTTCAAGTTTGGCCGCCAAATTTGCCAACAATGAACCGGCTATATCTGGATATTCCTTCCATCGAAGCGTCCTTCAAAATTTTTACAGACATCTTATGTGCTTGATATTTCTCATAAAATAAAAATGGTAAAATTCTTTAATTATCAGCCTCTTTAACTTCATTAAAAAAATTCTATATACTTTTGCAATCTTAAAATCATTGTTCAATTGATTGTCTGGGATAACCTTGAACCTTGAATAATTAATTCTGAATTGAAGTATATGGCAAAGAATTTAGTAATAGTAGAGTCACCGGCGAAAGCAAAAACTATAGAAAAATTTTTAGGTAAAGATTTTCAAGTTGAATCGAGTTATGGACATATTGCTGATTTACCTTCAAAAGAATTAGGTGTAAATGTTGATGGCGATTTTACTGCACAATATATAGTGTCTGATGATAAAAAATCTGTAGTTAAAAAATTAAAAGATATTGCAAAAAAAGTAGACACCATCTGGTTAGCAAGTGATGAGGATAGAGAAGGTGAAGCTATTGCTTGGCATTTATTTGAACAGTTAAAGTTAAATAATGATAATACAAAACGTATTGTTTTTCATGAAATTACGAAGAATGCAATTTTAAAAGCAGTAGAAAATCCAAGAGAAATAAATTACAATTTGGTAAATGCTCAACAAGCCAGAAGAGTGCTAGATAGATTGGTAGGGTATGAGTTGTCTCCAGTTTTATGGCGTAAAGTAAAAGGAGGTCTTTCTGCAGGAAGGGTACAATCTGTTGCCGTTAGGTTAATTGTTGAACGAGAACGTAGTATAGAAAAATTTAAGGCGGTAGCCTCTTATAGAATAGATGCTGTATTTAGTAATGAAGAGGGAGCAACTTTTAAGGCAAAACTGCCTAAAAATTTTGAAACTAGAGCCAATGCAGAAACTTTTTTAAACTCTTGTGTTGAAGCTAATTTTAAAGTGGAAAATTTACAAACCAAACCTGCAAAAAAGTCGCCTGCCGCACCATTTACAACCTCTACTTTACAGCAAGAAGCTTCACGAAAATTATATTATCCGGTAGCAAAGACCATGATCGTGGCCCAACGATTATATGAAGCCGGACTCATCACATATATGAGAACAGATAGTGTTAATCTATCTGAAGAAGCAAAACAAGCTGCACAGGAAGAAATAATATCTTCTTATGGAGAAAAATATAGTACACCCAGAAATTTCAAATCAAAATCTAAAGGTGCACAAGAAGCTCACGAAGCTATCAGACCTACTGATATGGGCAAACAAGAAGTTACTTTAGGTTATGATGAGGGAAGATTGTATAGTTTGATTTGGAAGAGAACATTAGCATCTCAAATGAGTGAAGCTCAATTAGAGCGTACTAATGTGAAAATTAGCAATTCTAATAATAAAGAAATTTTAACTGCAAATGGTGAAGTAATTACATTTGATGGTTTCTTAAAAGTTTATTTAGAAGGTACAGATAATGATGATGAAGAAAAAGAAGGCATGTTACCAAAGTTATCCATAAATGAAAAATTAGAAAATAGTTTTATAACTGCAACAGAACGATATACAAGACCACCTGGCAGATTTACTGAAGCTTCTTTAGTAAAGCAGTTGGAAGAATTAGGTATTGGCAGACCCTCAACTTATGCACCTACCATTTCTACCATTCAACGTAGAGAATATATTGTTAAAGGTACAATTGATGGAGTTGATAGAAATTTTACTGAAATAAAGCTTAAAGCAAATAAAATAACAGAACAGCAATTGACTGAAAAAGTAGGTTCTGATAAAGGAAAATTAGTGCCAACTGATATTGGTAAAATTGTGAATGATTTTTTGGTTGAACATTTTAAGCATGTATTAGATTTTGGTTTTACGGCAAAAGTAGAAGAGGAATTCGATGATATAGCCAATGGAAAAGAAGATTGGACGGCAATGATCAAAGATTTCTATACTAAATTCCATCCTATTGTTGAAGATGTTTCAGAAAATGCAGATAGGGCAAAAGGAGAACGCCTGTTGGGTGTTGATCCTGAATCTGGTAAGAATGTATATGCACGTTTGGGCCGTTTTGGTGCAATGGTGCAAATTGGAGAAGCAACAGATGAAGAAAAACCTAAATTTGCCAGTTTACAAGGAGATCAAACTATAGAAACTGTATCTTTTGAGGAGGCGATGGATTTGTTTAAATTGCCAAAATCGTTAGGCAATTTTGAAGGTGAAGAAATAGTTGTTAACAATGGTAGATTTGGACCTTATGTAAAATATGGTGCAAAATTTATTTCGCTAGATAAAGGTGAAAATCCTATGGAAGTAGATGTGGAAAGAGCCAAAGAATTGATCGCAATAAAGGCTGCGGCAGATGCTCCAATTGCAGAATATGAAGGAATGCCTGTACAAAAAGGAGTAGGTAGATTTGGACCTTTTATTAAATGGAATAGCACATTTATCAATGTAAATAAAAAATACGATTTTGATAATTTAACGCAAGGTGATATTGAAGAGCTTATTGAAACTAAAAAACAAAAAGACATTGATAAGTTAATTCATAATTGGGAAGCTGAAGGTATTAGAGTTGAAAAAGCCCGTTGGGGAAGATTCAATATTATAAAAGGTAAGCTTAAGATTGAAATGCCTAAAACTACTAAGGCAGAAAAATTAACATTAGAAGAGGTGCAGGCTATCATTGAAAAGAAAACACCAAAGAAAAAAAAGACCGCTAAGAAAAAAACGATCAAGAAAAAATAAAACAATATCAATAGAATAGTATATGAGCTTTGAATTTTTATTACCCATAGATGAGACAGTTGTAGCACATTGTTTGAATCGCGGGCCAAGGAGTTCTACGGCGCGAAACATGCTCTGGCCGTCAAAAAATGGCTTGCCTGATTTAGAGGGTATCAACATTGCCATTATTGGAGTTTTAGAAGGTAGA
>DEIV01000092.1 GCA_002352665.1 Flavobacteriaceae bacterium UBA2765 | reverse complement strand
AGTAATTAGCTACTGACCTCTATTCTTTTATATCATCTTTTTCATAATCTGTAGCATAAACGATAGTTTCTATCTGTCTATGGCTTACATCAGCAGGAATCGACAATACAGGACAAGATGATTTTTCAATGAGATGCCTGGTAGTGTTTCCCATAATAAATTCTTTGAATGCACTTCCCCCTTTCATTCCAGTAACCAGCATAAAAGCATTTAATTCTTTAGCTTTTGAAATAATTCCATTTACCACAGACTTATCTTCAATGGCCTCTATTCGTACATCCATTTTATCCAATCCATTGCCTAAGTGTTTTGTACAAAATTCCTTAAGTCTAGCATTGTGTTTTTTAAAAGCATTTTTTTCAAATTGTGGGACAGGCTCTTTAACTTCCGTATCTAATGTAGTTGGATAATCAAATACATGGATTACCAATAAACTGGCATCCATTTTTTTACTCAATGAATATGCATATTTCAATGCTGCTACTGAATTCTCTGAATAATCTGTAGCATGTATTATCGCTTTCACCTTATTTTCTTTTATTTATTATAGTCCAAATTTATAAACTCAAATGACAAAATCAAATGATCTAAATCATTCCAATAATATATTTTTCGTGAGGTAGATCATTTCATCCGCACTCTACCTTTAATATATTTACATTAAAAATTATATCATCATGAAACATATATATGAAAATCATCTTCTTTGGGTCTATAGGGCAATGAAAACCTCTAGATATTTTGAAGAGAAAATGGAAAAAGTTTATCTGGAAGGCAAACAACCGGTATTTAATATAGGTGCGGGTCCAGTACCCGGAGAAATGCATCTATCGAATGGGCAGGAACCTGCCGCTGCATCAATGATTGTACATCTTACAAAAAATGATACCGTGACTGCAACACATCGGCCACACCATCAAGCCATTGCAAAAGGTGTAGATCTTAAAAAGATGACTGCTGAAATTTATGGAAAAAAAACAGGGCTAGGCAAAGGTAAAGGCGGACACATGCATTTATTTGATCCGAAAGTAAAATTTTCTTGCGGAGGTATTGTAGGCGGAGGTATTCCACATGCCGTGGGAGCAGCCTTAGCCAACAAAAAAAGAGGAACGGACTGGGTAGCTGTTTCTTTTATCGGTGAAGGAGCTGCTAATACTGGTGCATTTCATGAATCTATGAATCTTGCGGCACTTTGGAATCTTCCATTCATTTTGGTTGTTGAGAATAATTCGTGGGGGATTTCTGTTTCCATGAAAAATTCTACCAGCGTATCTTCTAACGATATTAGAGCCAAAGCTTATGGTATTAATGGCTATTTAGTAAAGGACAACGACCCATTAGAAATGTATCGAATTAGTAAAGAAGCTGTAGAAAGAGCCAGAGAAGGAAAAGGACCGTCAATTATTGAAATTGAAACCTATAGATATTTAGGACATTTTCAAGGTGACCCAGAGCTTTATCGACCTAAAGAAGAAGTACCTATTCTGAGGGAAAAAGATCCTATAGAGCGTCTAAAAAATCATCTATTAAGAGAAAATATTATTACAGATGATAAAATTAAGAATCTTGAAGACAAAATTTTCAATGAAGTAGACAACGCTTATGATTTTGCCATTCACAGTGAATACCCAGAACCTGAAGAAGCATTAGAAGATGTATTCTGCTAGTATCTACAAATTATAACAAAACTTAAAAACCATTTGAAATGGAAACAATAAAAGAAAAAAGAAAAAAGCTTACCGGAAGCAAAGCTATGATACAAGCACTAGAGCAAGAAATGAATAGGGATAGCAACATATTTATAATGGGAGAGGATATCGGTAAATATGGAGGCATATTTGGTTCTACTACCGGACTATATGACAAATTTGGCTCAGATAGAATAATGGACACTCCTATCTCTGAAACAGGATTTATTGGGGCATCTGTAGGTGCTGCTGCTGAGGGGTTAAGACCTGTGGTAGAATTAATGTTCGCTGATTTTCATGGTGTCGTGATGGATCAAATTTACAACCACATTGCTAAGATTCATTATATGAGTGGTGGTAATGTTAAATTACCTATCGTATTAATGACCGCCGTAGGTGGAGGTTATAGTGATGCGGCACAACATTCTCAAACTTTATATGCAAGTTTTGGTCATTTGCCAGGACTTAAAGTTGTAGCTCCCACATTTCCTCATGATATAAAAGGAATGCTAATTACTGCGATTAGAGATGATAATCCGGTTATCTTCATGTTCCATAAAACATTACAAGGATTGGGTTGGATGGATCAGATTGATGCTTCTCTAGGGCCTGTACCTGAAGAGGCCTATACGATTCCATTAGATAAAGCCAACATAGTACGAGAAGGAAAAGATGTTACCATTGTAGGAGTTCAAATGATGACAGTTGAAGCTTTAAAAGCAGCTGAAAAATTAGCTGAACAAGGTATTGATGCCGAAGTAATTGATTTGCGTTCCATAAAGCCTATTGATAAGGAAACAATATTAACATCTATTGCAAAAACGAATCGCTTGGTAGTAGTAGATGAGGATTATTATTCCTACGGAATAACGGCAGAAATAAGTGCAATTGTTGCATCTGAAGGTTTTAAAGATCTAAAGGCTCCTATAGTTCGTTTAGCAATCCCTGATGTTCCTATACCTTATAGCCGTGTAATGGAAAAATTTGTGATTCCAAATGCAGATAACATCATTGATTCCGTAAAAAAATTAGTTAAAATATAGTAGAATNNGAACTTAAAGAAATCGTACTTCCTAAAGAATTAGGAGTTGATAGAGAAAGCTCCATTGTACTTTGGTATAAAGAGCCTGGAGAATTCTTTGAAAAAGGAGAAACATTAGTTGAGGTGCAGACCGAAAAAGTAGCCTTTGAAGTGCCTGCACCTTTTTCTGGCGTTCTTTCTGAAATAAAAGTAAAAAGAGGAGAAAGTGCAATTACCGGTCAAGTTATTGCAACTGCCAATTAGTTAGTAATATAATATAAAAACACATACAAATGACTGAATTTAGAAACAGGCCCAATGATAATTATATTCATGAAGCCGATTGGCAAAAACTATATATACTTACAGAACATTGGAAATCAGACCTTTTGTTTTACAAAGATGATTTAAAGTTTTTAGATCATCTTATTGATAAATATTTTATTTGGATTTCAAAAAAAGAGAATATTGATCTTGTAAGAGACATCGAACTTAACTTACTTCAAATATATAAACAGGGTAATTCTTTATTAAAAAGGGTAAATAAACATTTACATCATTTGGCAGAATTGATCAATGATCCTTTTAAATACGATTCTCATCAATTTAGAACAGAACATGAAAAACTAGAAGATAGTATTGCAGATTTTATTAAATCCTTCCGAAAAAATAGGAAGGATGTTTTTGCCATCACCGAATACATAATTGATAATGAAGAATTTGTCCAACAGTTAAATAGTAAATAGAGATAATTCAATTGCCATACAATTACTCTTTTTATTGAATATAATCTACAATATGGTGTAATACTAATTTTTAAGAATTATGAATTCATTAATTAAGTTATTTAAAGAAATTAACCAAATGATTACTGACTTAGATCAAGGTTAATACTGACTTAGATCATTGTAAAATCAATATATGGCATGTATATTTGTTCTATTAAACATTAAAAGTTCTTTGATTCAATTATTTCAAAATAGCTTCAAAAAAATAGGTCTTCGTTTGTTGCAAAATGGGTGTAGATCATGGAGGTTTTAAGATGTTGTTTAACTGATAGTGGTTTTAGTATGATTTTAGCAATAAGGCAATATGAAAAATTATTTGAATTTATATAGCAAATTAAGGTCTTCAGGAAACAGGAAGCTTCGGCTTCCTGTTTCTATTATCAACATAATTGCTATGAAAAATGTGGATAGACCAATACTTGAAAAAGTAACGGTCTAAATGTTGAGTTTAATACTATGGTTTAATCAGGTTAGTTTTCGGTGTTAATACCATTGAGACTATTTTAAAGTTAAACTATAATATCAATCTCTTCAAACAGAAACAGGGAAGCTAAATGCTTCCCTGTTTCTGTTTTAACAATTCTGATAAATTATCTTTTATAAATATTAATTTTCTTAAAACCGTTAAACTTCAAAATATAGAAACTAAATTATCTCATAGAAAATTGAATAACGTTGAGCAAAATATATAATATACAAGTTCTTTTTAAATCAATTTTTTTTGTTCTTTTTTTTCTCATTTCTTTCTTAACAATTTTAAAAATTTGCTTTTTAATTTCTTTAATAATAACCTCTAAAACAATAATAAATAGTTACAATAATTATCCGCATTATTACCTAAAATGCTTATCTTTGTATTATGAAATTTTATGACTTTTATAAACGTTTTCCTAATGAGTCAGTCTGCGTATTAATTTTAAAAAGTATTAAAGAGCAAGAGGGTATTGTTTGTAAAAAATGTAAAAACGTTGAGCACTACTGGAAAAAAGATAAAAATAGCTTTGAGTGTAAACGATGTAATTTTAGAACATCTCTTAAAAGTGGTACAATAATGGAAAACAGTAATTTACCATTAAAATATTGGTTGTCATCTATCATGTTTTTCAATATCATGGAAAAAAATATTTCGGCACTTAAACTTCAAAAGGAATTTGGACACAAACGCTATGAACCAATTTGGTTAATGCTAAAGAAAATAAGAAATATTTCGGAAGCTGATTATTTTATATATAAGATATCAGATTATATAGCTTTCGATAAAAATTCATTTGATTAAAAAAAAATAAAAATTTCATGTGATATTTAAACTGAATATTAATAATAAAATGGAACAATTTAGTTTAATCGAAAAACAAGAATCACTAGATGTTCTAAATTATCAGATCAGAGCCTGTGAAAGGTGCAAGTTGTCTACCAGCCGAAAACATGCACTTACGGGTGAAGGAAATATAAATGCCCGTATCATGTTTATTGCACTCTCACCGGGAGCAAAAGAAGATATTCAAAATAAAATGTTTGTTGGTCCATCAGGTCTGGTTTTTAATAAATTATTAGTTGCAGCCGGAATTGATAGGAAGTTGGTTTTTATGACCAATTTAATTAAATGCCACTTACCAAAGAACCGAAAGCCTAAAATGAATGAAATTGAAGCTTGTGGTTATTTTTTAAATCAAGAAATTGCAATTATACAACCAGAGGTAATAGTACCCTTAGGTTACTATGCAACAAGAACAATTTTATCAAAATATGACAATAATCCCTTTGCGAAAGGAATAAGTTTTAAAGATATTAACGGACAACTATTAACTTTAAATGGAATAAAAGTATTTCCGTTAACACATCCCGCCGCACTCCTTTATAACCCCTCTTTTGAAACAGATACTATAGAAAAGTATAAAAAATTAAAAGTATTCTTAAAACTCGAATAAACTATTAAAATAAAATGGAAACGTTAAAAACTAATATCGATTGGTTAGATAAATTAATTCCTAAAGGATTACCAATAAAATCAACAACTATTATTACTGGGCCGGGAGGATCAGGAAAACCGCTTATAGGTGAAACATTTGTTTCATCGTGGCTAAAAAATGGTGGAAGTGTTATTTTTATGTCGTTGCAATACCCAAATACGGAGTTTGTTACTGAAAGCATCAAACAAGTTACCGGACTGGATCTTCAAAAATATAAAGAAAAAACAATTTTTCTACAGCTTGATACTGAGATATCAGATTACAAAGAAGTAAATGAGCAACTAATTCATGCCAATCTTGTGAAACCCGATATTTGGGAAAAGGTTTTAAATATTGCTGCGGAAAAACTACCTGATGAAGGACCCGGAATTTTAATATTCTGCTCAGCATTAAATCTTTTGCTGTTTTCTCCCACTTATGGCGATGCAATTTTTGATAAAATAAAAGAGGCTATTGTAACAAATTCAGATAAAACATTTATAATTTCTGTGAGTACATCCGCAAAGGTTAATGAAATTAAACAATTGGAAGAAATGGCCGATAATCTGATCCTATCTACCAGTAAGAAAAAACCTTTCCGGCTATACATGAAAATTATCAGAATGAAAGGAGTTGATTTTAGTTCGGATGAGATGCAAGTACCTATCTCTCCAGAAACATTAATGCACATGAAAGGAATGGCCAATCATAGCAAAGTAAAGGTTATACCAGCCATTTTAAAGATATAATTTTAATTAGAAAATAACTCAGATGACAAAATTAAGAAGAAACAGCGGAACCGGTAAGGGTAAAGGTTTTGGTAAAGGCGGTGGCCAAGGAAGAAATAGAGGTGGCGGTTATGGTGTTGGTGGTTTTTGTGTATGTGCTAAATGTGGGGCTAAAGTGCAACATGAACAAGGGGTTAAATGCACCAGTACAAAATGCCCTGAGTGTCAGCATACAATGGTCAGAGAGGAGTTACTAAATGAGAAACACTAAAGGTTAAACACTTTTATTTTACTTAATTTTAAACTGTTAGTTTGTTTTTTAAAGTAAGGAGAATTATGTTGTTACTATAAATTAATTTAACATAAAAGCATAATGAAATTAAATCATATAGGGTTGAATATCCAAAGCGAAGAGGAAATAGTAGATTTTTATAAAAATATACTTGGGTTTCAGTTTGAGTTTCAATTTGATTTACCTAATGAATTAGGAGATAATATTTTTGGTGTAAACAAAAAAATAAAAGTTTTTTTATATAAAAGAGAAGGTATTCTTCTTGAATTGTTTGTTCATCCTTTAAATCCAATCAAAGGTTTTTCTCATTTTTGTTTTGAACTGATAGACCGTGAAAATATTGCTGCAAAATGTGAGGAAAACGGATATAATGTGATAAGAATTAAACGCAATGATAAGGCTGACATCTTGTTTATTAAAGATAAAGCCGGAAATATTTTTGAATTAAAAATGGAGAATAATGAAAACGTATCTTGATTGTATTCCATGTTTCATGCAACAAGCTTTGCGTGCAGGGAGAATGGTTACTTCCGATGAAAAAAAATTAAAAGAAATTCTAGATAGAACAGGAGAAATGGTAAAAACTATCTCGATGCAAGCTACTCCTGCAGAAACCGGAACCATGGTATATCAGATTGTAAGTGAAGTTACAGGTGTTGCTGACCCATATAAATCTATAAAGCAACAACATATCAAAGAAACAGCATCTATTTATCCTGAATTAGAAAAAATAGTTGCAAATTCAGACGACAGACTTCTTACTGCTATAAGAATTGCTATTGCCGGAAATATTATTGATTTAGGAGTTCTTAAAGAATTTGATATTGTAACGGATGTGAAAAATATTCTGGAACAAGAGTTTGCTATTTTAGACTATGATGCTTTTAAGAAACAATTGAAAGAAACTAAAAGTATCCTTTATATTGGTGATAATGCCGGAGAATCGGTTTTTGATAAAATACTTATCAAAGAATTAAAAAAACCTGTAAAATTTGTCGTTCGTTCTATTCCCATAATAAATGATGTTACCTATGAAGATGCTATGGCTTCGGGATTAAATGAAGTTTCTGAATTAGTTGATTCAGGATGTAAATCTCCGGGTATTATTCTCAATCAAGCCACACCTGAATTTTTAGAACTATTCAACTCATCCGGACTTGTAATAAGCAAAGGACAAGGAAACTTTGAAGGTTTATCTGATTGCAACCGACAAGTATTTTTTCTGTTAAAAGCAAAATGTCACATTATCTCAAATCATCTTGGCGTAAAAGAGGGATCTATAATTCTTAAAGAGCATACATATTAATACATTAATGAAAAAATAATATTATGATGAAATCAAAAAAAATAGGAATAATCATTTGTGACCGATATCGGAATTGTGCTGGAGGTAAGTGTTTTCGTGCCATGAAAAATCATGAAGGAGCTTTTAGTATTTATGACAATGATACAAATTTGGAATTAGTAGGTTATACAACTTGTGGTGGTTGTCCGGGTGGAAATATTGAACATGCACCAGAAGAAATGAAAAAAAATGGTGTGGAGGTAATTCATTTGGCTACAGGATTTGTTGTTGGCTATCCTCCATGTCCTTACATTGATCATTTCAAACAATTCATAGAAGAAAAATATAAAATAAGAGTTGTTATTGGCACACATCCCATTCCTCAAAAGTATTTCTCAATGCACACAAAATTAAAAACCTGGAATACTTCTGAATGGCAAAATAGAATTAAAGAAACACTTAGTGATGAAAAAACCCGCTTAGCATACGACTAATATTTTAATCCTATCGATAGCTATAACCTTTGTATTTGTCTATTATAAGCAAATAAAATATGATGTATTTAAAATTTTAATATATGTATAAACATCTTTTTGGTCCGGTACCATCACGTAGATTAGGAATATCCTTAGGAATCGACTTAATTCCTAAAAAAGTTTGTTCACTTAACTGTGTATATTGTGAAGTTGGCAGAACAACAAATCTTACAACTGACAGAGATGAAGTAATTGATGAGTTAAAACAATTTATGAGTAACAAGCCAAAAATTGATTATATCACTTTTTCTGGCTCAGGAGAACCTACACTAAACAGTAGAATTGGCAATGTTTTAAAGTATATCAAAGAAAAATATCCTAAGATAAAAACAGCCATATTAACAAACGGAACATTACTATATGATAAACAACTACGGGAAGAATTGATGGGTGCTGATATAATTTTACCATCATTAGATGCTGCAAGCAGAGATGTGTTTAGAAAAATAGATAGACCCAATAAAAAATTGAATATTGAAACATATATACAAGGATTAGTCGATTTAAGAAAAGACTATAAAGGTAAAATTTGGCTTGAAGTCTTTCTGTTAAAAGGATACAACGATACTAAAGAAGAATTAAAATTATTAAAAGAAGCCATTCTTAAAATTCAACCTGATTTAGTTCAATTAAACACCTTGGATCGTCCCGGAACAAAACATGATTTAATTCCTTTGACAAAAGAGAAAATGCAGGCAATTATTGATTTTTGGAAGTTGCCAAATGTTGAAATTATCGCTTCTCCTGTTGAACGATCAAGCATTGAATCATATAGCGGAGATATTGAAACAGCTATCATAGAAACTATTGCACGCCGCCCTTGTACTCTTGATGATTTACACAATTTTTTAGGAATACATATAAATGAAATAAATAAGTACTTAGGAAAATTGGAAGCTAATAATAAAATCAAAACAGTCAATCTTGAAAGAGGTGTATTTTACGAATTGAAACATAAATAAATTAACTTCAAAATTAACAATATAAAATACGCATGATAAAATTTATCACATATAGTGATAATGATTAGAGGGTTAAATACAACTAACCAAAATGTGAAGAAAAGGAGATAATCCTAAAATAAGGCAATGAATTTTAACCTAATGTAAGTTTTATAATATTATGGAAACGGCTTTTAATATATTTCTACATACCATCATGATTACCGGCTTTATTTTTATCATGATGTTAGTTATTGAATATATAAATGTGCAATCAAAAGGTTTATGGCAGAAATACCTTACCGGATCTAAATGGCAAACCTATCTTATTGCCGGAGCTTTGGGAGCAATTCCGGGTTGTCTTGGTGCCTTTACGATGGTTACTATGTTTTCACACAAATTGGTTTCTTTTGGTGCTCTGATTACAACAATGATTGCTACTAGTGGTGATGAGGCTTTTGTAATGTTTGCAATGTTTCCTGAGAAAGCTCTGTTACTCACTGTAATTATTCTTGTTGTTGGTATTTTAGCTGGTTATATAACAGATTTGTTTTATAAACCTGAAAAAGTACTAGATCATATTTCCTCCCATAAACTTCCCCTACACGACGAAAAGGATTGTAATTGCTTTGAAAAAAATAATATTTGGTCAAATCTATTAAATCCCAGTTTGTACCGTCTTACTGTAGCTATTATCATTTTATCTCTTATAACAGGTATCTTAAGCGGGTTGTTAGCTGGAAATTTACAGATATTCTTGAAAATTTCATTGTTACTCGCCTTTTTCTTTTCACTTTTTATCGTATTGACCGTTCCAAATCATTTTATGGAGAAACATATCTGGGAACATATTGTTAAAATACACCTTCCCAAAATTTTCTTATGGATATTCGGAACGCTTTTATTTACGCATTTTTTAATGAATTATATTGATGTTGAGACGTGGATTTCAAGCAATATGTATGTTGTGTTACTTATAGCTATTCTTATTGGTATAATTCCCGAATCGGGTCCACA
Organism: Flavobacteriaceae bacterium UBA2765; assembly: GCA_002352665.1. Lineage (GTDB taxonomy): Bacteria > Bacteroidota > Bacteroidia > Flavobacteriales > Flavobacteriaceae > Aureibaculum. The sequence continues at coordinate 6,668 of DEIV01000092.1, read as the reverse complement.
TCTCATTTTTGTCACCCTTTTTGCACAAGGTAGTATCCCATTTAGTATTTTATTGGCAAGTTCAATATCACAAGACGGACATGGAATGTTACCCATGCTTGCAGAATCCAGAAGGGGTTTCTTAATTGTAAAAATTGTAAATATGATTTATGCAGCTATTGTAGGATTTTCAACTTTTCTATTGGGGTTTTAATTTATAAATAACAGAAATGATGAAATAAATATCGTAAAATAATTTTCAACATAGAAAGCATTACTTTTAAAATATACATGCTTAACTGCAAACAAGTACATTTTTTAAAAACAAATAACAAACATTATGAAAACAAGACAAGATATTATCAATGCTATTTCAAAAGTACAACATCCGGCAATTGCCTATTCATTACTAGACCTTGGAATTGTAAAAGATGTGGAATTTAATAATAATAAAGCCATTATTACATTTGCTTTTCCTTTTCCAAATATTCCAATAGCAGAGCGATTGGTAAATTCAATTTATAATCCAATTAATTTACTTGGAGTCGATTTTGGATATGTAATAGTTGTGATGAACGAAGAAGAGAAAGCTAAATTTATGCAAATGGAAGTAGATGGATGGAAAAAATAATATAAAAAATTATAGGTAAACAGTTCCAAAAAATGAGAATATTCATTTGGATTTTAATGATTTTTGGAGGAGGTCTTTTAGGATACTATCTTGATTCCATTCTATTTCAGAATATTCGCACAAATCATATTTTTCATATTTTCAGCTTTTTTACTGGGATATTTATATTGTTTTTAATGGTGAAAATAAGTAAAAATACTGGAAGAACACTTGCTAAATATGGACGAAAAGGAAAATTAGAACGGTTACAAACAAATGTTCTTGTTAATCAAGGCGTCTATAAATATATGAGACATCCTATGCATCTCGGACTATTTCTATTCCCTCTTGGAGTTGCTTTTTTAATTGCTTCCCCTTCGTTTATTCTGATCATGGCTCCTATTGAAATTATTTTTATGCTTATTATGATAAAACTATATGAAGAACCGGAAGCAATTAAAAAATTCGGAAATGAATATGTCAAATATATGAAGCAAACACCAATGTTTTGTTTTAAAATTAACTGTTTGAAAAAATTATTAAAAGACATTCCAAAAAATAATGCTGAAAAATAAAATCATAATATTAACCGGAGCAACAGATGGTATTGGTAAACAAACTGCCTTTATGTTCGCCCAAAACGGAGCAAATTTAATATTACACAAAAAGTATAATGAAAAAGGAAATCAAATCAAAGATGATATTATAGTTTAATAACCCGTTGTGCATTTTGAGTTAAAATAGTTTCCTAAATGTCAGTTCGAGTGATTTTTTTATTAAAAAATCGTATCGAGAACTAATTTAATAGCTAAAATTCTTATTCTCGATACAAATTTTACTCATTTTAATCATAAAATTTACTAGAATTGACAGAATTTATCAAAATGTACAACGGGTTTTAATTGGTTAATTCTATAACGCTTACGTTCTTTTTAAATCAATTTTTTTTGCTCTTTTTTTCTCATTATTTTCTCCACAATTTTAAAAATTTGCTTTTTAATTTCTTTATTTTTTCTAAGGTATTTATCTATTTTTCTTTCAAATTTTTCATGAGTCTGTAAATAATTTTTGTTATTTGTAACACTTTTAGTTTCAATTAATTCGGACAATATTCTTTCGTGATCTCTAATTAGTTTATAAAGAGAAATCCCTGCTTCTTTTTCATCAGATATCTTTACTATTAGCTCTTTAGTTTTAGTAAGAAGGCCGGAGTCTAAAAAATCTATATAATTAGAACTTAATAAATGATTAAAAAAACGTATTTCGTCCTTTACAAAATCTATTTCGGATAGCCAAAATATAGAATCACTATGTAACTCTTCTACATCTTTTAATCTACCATACCAGTCTTTTTTAATTTTGGTTTTCATGTGTTTAAAAATTTGTAATTATTAAATGAAAAAGCAGGAAGCAATACCTTGCTTCCTGCTTTTTGAATATTAACTTATTTCGATTACTTTTTTTGGCAATACTTTAGCTTCTTCTTTTTTTAAGAGGTTAAACTTTAATATACCATCTTTGTAAGTAGCTTTAATTTTTTTATCAAGATTAATGTTTTCAGGCAATCTCAATGATCTTTTAAATGAATTATAACTAAATTCTTTACGTAAATAACCTTCTTCCTTTTCTTCTTCTTCTGAACTTTTTTCAGCAGAAATATGAAGTCCGGCATCATCTATTGATACATCAAAATCATTTTTTGTAAATCCTGGAGCAGCAAGCTCAATTTCAAAGTCATTATTACTTTCTTTCACGTTCATTGCAGGCATTAAACTATCCTTTGCAAAGAAATCGTCATTAAAAAAATCGTCAGCATTCAAAAAATTTGTTAAAGCTGAAGTGTTCCATGGGAACCGGAATGGGTCATTAAATTTAATAAGTGCCATAATATTTAATTTTAGAATTAATAAATAATTTATTTATGTACAAAATTAAATGTAAAACATGGGAACTGAAATGACCCAGGTCATTTCAAATTAAAATGTTAATCTTTAACTTTATATAAGCAAAATATAGAGTAGTTATTATATAACGTTAATTTCTAAATTATGTTAACAATTGAATTATATAAGTTAAAGCAAGAAAATAATTTTGATGAATTTTATAAAAAAATTTCATCATTTATTCCAGACCTGAAAAATTTTGCTCAAACAAAATTAAAAATTGCTGAAAATCAAGATCTAATTGATAAGGATTTTTATGATGTAAATGGCCTTTTAGATGAAGTATATATGGAAGTTTTTAAAGATTTTTCAAATGAAATAGATGAAATACAATTGCGAAAAATCCTTTTTATCAAAACTATTCAAAAAATAAATAAAAAAGTAAAAATAGAAGAGCAATTTACAAACACTATTAATATTGAGGATATTGTGAAAGAAGAATTAGAATTATTGAATGAAGATTATACTGTGGATGCCGGTGGAGATTTTATACTTGATGAAGAGCTTGATGATATTTCATATAAACAAAAAGGTTTTAAGCCTACCCATTTTATTTTAGATGATTCTTTAGAAAGGCAAATGGCTGAAAAATTGAGCTTAAATTATGAAACCATAATTTCAGCTCAAGAAAGAAATTTATTTGGAAACTTATTTTATTCAATACCACCAACAAGTAAAACTATTATCGAATTGTATGTATTTGGTGGTCTAAGTATATCTGAAGTTTCGGAAATATTATTAATCGATGAAGAAAAAGTTACAAAAATTATCGCTAAAGTAACTGATAGATTTAATTTACTATAAAAGTTATATTCTTAATATCTTAAAGAAGCGATTGTAAAATTAGAATTCTATGAATTAAAAACAACACCATGGGAGAAATAGCAACATCAGACTGGCAGGTTACTTTATTTTACAACCCCAATTCTATAATAGCGAAGAAAACATTAGCCTATACAAAAGCTGAAGGTTTTCCGATTAGGGAAGTAGATATATTAAAAACTCCTTTTACGGGAACTCAGTTAGAAGAACTTGCCGATCGTCTTAACTTAAAAATAGGCGAATTGGTAAATAAAAATCATCCTGATTTCGAAAAGCATTTTGGACATCCTAATCTTTCTGAAAGGGACTGGATAAAAATATTAAAAAAAAATCCGGAGTTATTGAAAGAGCCAATTGCTATTAGAGGAGATATAACAATTTTAGTGAAAACCCCTAGTGATATCATTAAATTGTAAATTAAAGTAGTCTAATTTTAATATTCATTTTTCATGTAAATAATCTTATAATACTATACTCAATTCAAACAGTCATGAAAACATTATCTAACTATAAAAAACTTAATATTCCAGTATTTGGAGTACATTTAAAAGGACGTTTAAGAATAGCTGAAGATCAAAAAGGATTAATCATCTTTTCCCACGGAAGTGGAAGTAGTAGATTGAGCAGTAGAAATAATTATGTGGCAGAATTCCTTCAAAATGAAGGATTCTCTTCATTACTTTTTGATTTATTAACCGAGGTAGAAGATTTAAATTATCAAACTCGATTTGATATAAAACTACTCACGCAACGTCTCGTAGGTGTTACCGAATGGATGTTGACATATGAAGAGATACCAGATGTGCCCATTGGCTATTTTGGAGCAAGTACAGGTGCTGCTTCTGCCCTGTTTGCAGCCGCACAATTAGAAAATGAGATTAAGGTTGTAGTTTCTAGAGGAGGAAGACCGGATCTCGCAATGCCTGTTTTAGATAAAGTAAAAGCTCCTACTCTTTTAATAGTGGGTGGTAATGACGATGTTGTTATTGAGTTAAATAAAAAAGCTTATGCCAAACTTGGAGGTATCAAGAAAATAGAAATTGTTGATGGTGCTACACATTTATTCTCTGAACCCGGAAAGTTAGAAGAGGTGGCTAGATTAACTTCACATTGGTTTAATAATTACTTAAAAAATTGATAGAATGATTTTTAAAGATAGGAATGAGGCAGGTTATCTGCTTGCCGACAAATTAGAAAAATACAAAAAAACAGATGCAGTGATTTTGGCAATACCAAGAGGAGGAGTACCCATAGCTTATATAATTGCCCAAACATTGAACTTACCATTAGAAGTAGTGCTTTCTAAAAAAATTGGCCATCCTTTTCATAAGGAATATGCTATTGGTGCGGTAACCTTAAAAAGTAGAATTTTAAGTGATGCTGCCATAGATGTATCAGCAGCATATATTGAAGAACAAACTAAAAGAATTAGAGACTTGCTTCAAAAGCGATATGAGGAATATTACGGTGATAAAAAACCACTACAGCTTAAAGATAAAACTTTAATTATCGTAGATGATGGTATAGCAACAGGAAATACTATTCAGTCAACAATTAAAATGCTACATGATGAAAAACCAGAAAAAATTGTAGTGGCCATACCGGTAGCACCCTCAAGTGCAATAAAAAAATTACAAGGTTCTCCTTTTATTGATGAAATAATTTGTCTTTCTACCCCATTAAACTTTCAAGCAGTAGGTCAGTTTTATGAAAATTTTAATCAAGTAGACGATATAGAAGTTAATAAATTATTAAAAAAGACAAGTAAAATATCTAACAATAATTGATTGTTTGGATTTTAATCTTCTACTCATCTATTAAACCAAATGGATGGCTTTCTAAAAGTTTAGGATGTACACTTTTAGAATTAATAGGTGTTACAGCTTTTGATTCATTAAACCAAATGTATTCATCAAATTGAGAAGGCAGAACAGCATGAAAATAATGGCTCATACGTTCTGTTTGGGGTCTATACATTACCCCTATAGCACGTTCTAATTTTGGAGTACTTAATAATTCTCTTAGTTTTTTACCTGAATCCCTTTCTCGTAATGGAAGGGTAAAATTGACTATTTTGCTTTGATGGCACAGGTTTTCATAACTATTTACTAGAGAATTATTGACATCCATCACTTCCATTTTACCTCCCCAATTATGTGCAGCAGCAACGGTACCCGTATGTGTGCCAAAACCAATATTGTATGATTTATCTCCATAATGTTCTTTGCATAAATGTCCTATATTAATTTCTCCTCTTGAATACATTTCTGTGGCTAAGGCATTACCAATATGAGAATTGTGTGCCCATACAATTGTTTTAGAATCAGAACCAAAATAAGATAATAGAGATTTTAAAGTGTGAAACATATGAAAGTCTCGTAAATTCCATGATTCTGCACTTCCGTAATACATTGCTTTATAGTAACGCTCGGCATCAATTACAACATTGGCATTTTGATAGGCATAAAAATATTCAGGTGAATGATTTAATTTATTTTTATTTTTAAGCAAATCAACCAACATTTTTAACACCTCTTTTTCACAACTTTCCAATTGTTTGCTTACTACCATTTTACCATATATTGCAGGATCTGACATAAATGGTGTAATACAAGCATATCGTGTTTTTGCTAAATTTGCTAAATCTACATCAATGTTTTCTAAATAATCGATTACTAATTCTATAGAATTTTCTAATCCATATAGGTCTAATCCATAAAATCCAGTTTTATTTTGATGTAATACATTATATTCTTTTAACCATGTTACAAAATTGAGTACTTCTTTATTTTTCCACATCCATTGCGGAAAACGGGTAAACGGCATCCAATCTTTTTCGGTATATTGGTTTCGCACATAACTGTTTATTTGTTCTGCATCAGACCAATCTGCTTCTGCACAAACAAAATTAAATCCTTTCTTTTCTATTAAAGCTTTCGTGATTTCTTGACGGGTTAAATAAAATTCTGAAGTACCATGTGATGCTTCACCAAGTAAAACTACTTGGGCATCACCAATTCTATCTAAAAGTTTATCAATTGGATATTCTTTAATAGTAGTAAAGGCAATAGCTTTAACTTTAATCTCATCAACAATTTCTTTTTCAGGAATATCTTTTGATCCTATTTCTGGTAATATTTTTGGATTGGGTATAAAAAAATTATCTCTTGATTTTTCTACTTTATATTCAGTTTCAGAAACTCTTTGTATAATTTCAAATATGATGTGAGCCCAATCTGGACCAATGGGAGCTAATAGTTTTCCTCCTACCCTTAGTTGTTCCTTTAAATTAAGCGGAACTTCTTCAAATTCTG
>DEIV01000106.1 GCA_002352665.1 Flavobacteriaceae bacterium UBA2765 | reverse complement strand
CTATTTCCTTCTATACTTCGTCTCTTTTTATTTTTTACTATTTTCAACTAAAGGTACTAAAGCAAGTCTTTATTATTTTCATAAACGCTTAGGTTTCTCAAAAATTATTAGTTTTTTTAAGGTGTATAGAAATAACTATAGGTTTGGTCAAACTATTATTGACAAAGTGGCAATCTCTTCTGGTTTAAGAAAAAAGTTTACTTTTGAGCATGATGGAGGAGAAGTGATTCTAGAATTATTAAAAAAGAAGCAAGGCGGTATTTTAATAAGTGCTCATGTAGGTAATTTTGAAATAGCCGAATATTTTTTTAGTGAGCTTGAAGATTTTTCTCAAATTAATTTAGTCACTACTGATAATGAACATCGTGCAATAAAAGATTATTTAGAAAGTATATCTTTAAAATCTAATATTAAATTTATTATTATAAAAGAAGACCTGTCTCATATTTTTGATATTAATAATGCCCTAAACAATAATGAATTAATTTGCTTTACAGGAGATCGTTATTTTGATGGGAATAAAGTGCTTTCTGAAAATTTATTGGGAAAAGCAGCTAATTTTCCTGCAGGGCCGTTTTTATTGGCATCACGATTGAATGTGCCGGTAGCCTTTGTCTACGTTATGAAAGAAACCAGTAAACATTATCATTTATATACTCGTGTAGCCACTGCAAAAAATAGAGATGCTAAAGGTTTGTTGCAGAATTATACGCAAAGTATAGAATGGATTTTAAAACAATATCCCTTACAATGGTTTAATTATTTTGATTTTTGGGATGATATGAAGAGAAATGATTAGCTTATGAAAAATGTATTGGTCATTTATTATACACAATCCGGTCAATTGCGAGAAATTGCCCAAAATGTTGTTAAAGAATTAGAAAATGCTGAAAATGTTAATGTTAGTTACCATAAAATACAACCCATTGATGAGTATAACTTTCCATGGCAGAAGGATAAGTTCTATGATGCCTTCCCGGAATCTTTTTTACAAATTCCATGTGATTTAGAAGAACCACAACCTGAATTATTTTCAAAAAAATATGATTTGGTGATATTGGCCTATCAAATTTGGTATTTAACACCATCTATCCCTGTTAATTCATTTTTAAAATCAGATGCAGCAAAATTAATTTTGAAGGATACACCGGTTATTACGGTAATTGGTTGTAGAAATATGTGGATTCAGGCACAAGAGAAAATGAAAGTTTTACTAAATGAGAATCAAGCCAAATTAGTAGGAAATATAGTGCTTATTGACCGTCATATTAATCATGTTAGTGTTATTACTATTGAAAAATGGATGTTTAGTGGTAAAAAAGAATCTTATTTGGGTATTTTCCCAAAACCAGGAGTTTCAAAAAAAGACATTGATGAAGCCGTAAAATTCGGAAAGCCAATTTTAAACTGTTTACTTCAAAATGAGTATCAAGATTTACAAGATAATTTATTGAAAATTGATGCGGTAACAATAAACTCGTTTTTGGTTTTGGTCGATAAAAGAGCGAATGTTTTATTTGGAAAATGGGCAAATTTAATCATAAAAAAAGGGAAACCGGGAGACAAAAAAAGACTAAAATGGATAGGATTATTTAATAAATATTTAAAATTTGCGATTTGGTTCATTGCACCAATAGTTTTTATTGTATTTTTGTTGACTTATTTGCCATTTATTGGCAGTATTAAAAAAGATCAAAAATATTTCGCATCTGTTAACCAAAAATTGAAGAACCAATAATGAACGATGTTTATATAACAAAAATTGCAAAATTTTTGCCTAATAACCCTGTGTCCAATGAAGAAATGGAGGAGAAACTAGGTTTTTTAAATGGTAAAACATCTAAGGCAAGACGTATAGTTTTACGTAATAATAAAATTACAAATAGATATTACGCTATTGATGATGCCGGTAATATCACCCACAACAATGCTCAATTAACAAAAGAAGCCATTGAATTGTTATGTGATGATGAAGATTTTACCACCCAAGATATAGAATTGCTTTCTTGTGGGACTTCTAGCCCCGATCAAATATTACCTTCGCATACCGCTATGGTACATGGCTTCTTAAAAAATAGAAATCTGGAAATAAATTCACCTTCCGGTGCTTGTTGTTCAGGTATGAGTGCTTTAAAATATGGTTACTTGGCTGTAAAAGCTAAACAGGTTAAAAACGCTGTTTGTACCGGTTCAGAGAGAACTTCTTCATGGATGATGGCCAATACTTTTGAAGATGAAATCAATCATTTAAAAGTATTAGAAGAACAACCAATCATTGCTTTTAATAAAGAATTTTTACGTTGGATGTTGTCTGATGGTGCAGGAGCGTTTTTGTTGGAAAGTGAACCCAAGGGTAAACAGCCGTTGAAAATTGAATGGATGGAAGGATATTCTTACGCTTATGAGTTAGAAGCCTGTATGTACGCTGGTGCTGATAAATTAGAAAGTGGTCATTTAAAACCATGGAGCGAATATAATGCTCATCAATGGAGTGAAGAATCTTTATTTGCGATGAAGCAAGATGTTAAATTACTCGGTGATAATATTCTAAAAAAAGGTGTTGATAGCTTAAAGAACTCAATTGAAAAGCACGGTGTTAAACCAGGTGATATTTCCTATTATTTACCACATATTTCTTCCTATTATTTTAAAGAAAAACTTTTTGATGAAATGAAAAATCAAGATGTTGAAATTCCTTGGGAAAAATGGTTTTTAAATTTAGATAAAATAGGAAATGTCGGTGCGGCTTCAATTTATATTATGTTAGAAGAATTGGTTGATTCTGGAAAGTTAAATACTGGAGATAAAATTTTGTTATCTGTGCCTGAAAGTGCAAGATTTTCTTATGCCTATGCCTTGTTAACTGTTTGCTAAATGGATCGTTTTGAACAAAATATTCCAGAGAATGTTGTTCTTAGTGATCTAATTCCTCAAAAGTATCCGTTTGTAATGGTGGATAAGCTATTACATTATTCTGATAAAAATGTGGTATCAGGTCTAACAATTACCAATGATAATATTTTTTATAATAATCAATATTTTACTGAGTCTGGTCTGATCGAACATATGGCACAAACAGTGGCATTATACACCGGATACCAATATTATTTACTACAAAAACCTGCACCAACAGGATATATAGGTTCTATTAAAAGCGTAGAAATTCTTAAATTGCCCAAATTAAAAGAACAATTGATCACTACAGCTACTATTTTACACGAAATTATGGGTGTTACTTTGGTTCATATAGTTGTAACATTAAATGAAGAAACCATTGCTATTAGTGAAATGAAGACGGTTATAGCCAAATAATTGAGCAATTTGAAGCCACATATAGATATTAAAAATTTCTTACCACATAGAAGTCCTATGCTTATGGTAGACAATATGTTGAATGTGCTTTCTGAATCTGTTGATACCAACTTTAAAATAAAAAAGGATTGCCTTTTTGTTGCAAATGGTAAATTATCTGAAGCTGGGTTGATAGAAAATGCAGCTCAAACATGTTCAGCTATTGTAGGGAAGAGTTACTTTGAAGAAGATGATATTGAAGGGAAAGGGAACAACGTAATCGGTTTTATAAGTGCAATTAAATCGGTTGCAATTTATAAACTGCCTAATGTAGGACAAGTAATAAATAGTAAAGCCAATTTAATTTCTAGGTTTGATAGTGATTCTTATAGTATTTGTACTATTAAATGTACCATTGAAAATGACAAAACTTTACTTGCAGAATGTGTAATGAATTTGCTTATTCAAGAAGTGTAATAATTGTATTATGAAAAAGAGTGAGGTACCACAAGACAAAAGTAATCTAGAGTCAGCTAACTTTAGAGAGCTCTGTTATGCGGTTGATGAAAATGGAGCCTATATAACAGCCAACAGTTCTGGGTGGGACCCTAAAACTATTGCCTTAAATAATGCCATCAAAGAGATTAATGAAAGGATAGCAATAGCAAAAAATAATGTTTTAAATAAAAAGACGAGTCCTATAGAATATTATATGGAATTACATAAAATGGATTTGCCTATTTTAGCAAGTTATGTAGGCATGTGGCAATGGCGCGTAAAAAGACATTTTAAACCATCAGTTTTTAAAAAGTTAAGTCAAAAACAATTAAATAAATATGCCCGTGTTTTTGATATTTCTTTAGCACAATTACAAGATATTGAACTATAGCATGAAAATAGATTTTACACATCATCAATCAGCACATTGTGAAAATGGTGTAGTTTCTAATTTATTAAAACATAAAGGCCATGATATAAGTGAACCTATGGTTTTCGGTATTGGTTCAGGCTTGTTTTTTGTATACATACCATTTTTAATGGTAAATCATGCACCTGCCATTAGTTTTAGACCAATGCCGGGGTTTATTTTCAAGCGTTTTGCCAAAAGGCTCAACATAAAAATAAAAAGATATAAATTTAAAAATGAAGAAAAGGCCCAACAGGTATTGGATAGTGAATTAAAAAATAACAATCCTGTAGGTTTGCAAGTAGGCGTATATCATTTGTCATATTTCCCGGACGAATATCGTTTTCATTTTAATGCTCATAATATGGTAGTCTATGGCAAAGAAAATGATACTTATCTAGTCAGTGATCCAGTCATGGAAACTACCACTACTTTAACAGAAAAAGAGCTAGAGAGAGTACGTTTTGCTAAAGGTGCATTTGCTCCAAAAGGGCACATGTATTATCCAATTGAATACCCGGAAAAGTTAAATTTAGAAAAAGCCATAAAGAAAGGTATAAAAAGTACTTGTAGAGATATGTTGGCTCCTGTGCCTATTGTTGGTATAAGAGGTATGCGAATGATTGCTAGATTGATACGAAAATGGCCAGTTAAAAAAGGGGTAAAAGTAGCAAATCATTATTTAGGTCAAATTGTGAGAATGCAAGAGGAAATAGGAACAGGTGGTGGTGGTTTTAGATTTATATATGGGGCTTTTTTACAAGAAGCTTCTGTTATTTTAAAGAATCCTAAATTGGCTGATCTATCGATTGAAATCACTGAAATTGGTAATTTATGGAGAGATTTTGCCATTGATGCTTCTAGAATTTATAAAAATAGAAGTTCTAAATTAGACGCTTATAATAAAGTAGCCGATCAATTGGTGGAATTGTCAAATAGAGAAGAGGTTTTCTTTAAAAAATTAAGAAAATCTATATGAATGCTGTGGTAATCCATATTGAAAACGTATCCAAAAAGTATAAGGAAGCCGATTTCTATGCTATACAACAATTGAATTTAGAAATTACACAAGGTGAAATTTATGGATTGTTAGGACCAAATGGAGCCGGAAAAACTACCTTAATTTCTATGCTTTGTGGATTGCTTAAACCGACTTCGGGTCAAATAGAAATCAATGGATTATCATTTAAAAAAAATGCAACAAAAATTAAGCAATCCATTGGTGTTGTGCCACAAGAATATGCCTTATATCCAACTTTAACTGCACATGAAAATTTAATGTATTTTGGAGCAATGTATGGTTTGTATGGTTCAATACTAAAGGCAAAAGTAGCTGAAAGTCTTGAGTATTTGGGATTGACAAACTTTGCTCACAAAAAGATAGGTACTTTTTCGGGTGGTATGAAACGAAGAGTTAATTTGATAGCAGGAATTTTACATCAACCCAGTATATTATTTTTAGATGAACCTACAGTTGGCGTTGATGTACAATCAAAAAATGCCATTATAGAGCATTTAAAAATGTTGAATAAAAAGGGCACAACCATAATTTATACTTCTCACCATTTAACAGAAGCCCAAGAATTTTGTACTAATGTGTCTATTATAGATAAAGGATCAATTATAACAACGGGTACACCTGAAATGCTCATTAAGAATACTGATAAAGCCCATAATTTAGAAGAAGTTTTTATAGCTTTAACGGGTTTAGCTTTAAGAGACTATGCGTAAATTACTAAACTCTACATATAAAGAAATGCTGTTACTCTCTAGAGATATGGGCGGATTGGTCATTCTTTTTGTAATGCCTTTAGTTTTAATTATTACCATAACTTTAATTCAGGATAGTTCTTTTAAAACCATAAATAATGCTAAAGTACCTATACTTTTTGTAGACAATGATAAAGGAGATATTTCTAATAGTATATTTGAAAACCTTAGCAAAAGCAATACATTTGAAGTTGTAACCAAACTTGATCAAACAACATTTACAGAGACCAGTGCTAAAGCCGCTGTACTAAGTGGTAAATATCAATTAGCAGTGGTGATTCCGAATAATTTAAGTGTTGAGTTACAAAAGAAAGTCGATCAGAATGTAGCTAAAATATTAAGCGAATTTGGCGTGGAAGAAGACACGGTAAATTATAATAAACCCATATTGTCTAAGCAAATTAACTTATATTTTGACCCGGCTGTACAGCATTCTTTTAAAAATGCGGTGATGAACAATATAGATAAAATGATTTCAAAAATTGAATCGAAATCTATTTATGAAGCTTTTCAAAAGGAATTAAGTGATGACGAATCTGACAGTAATCCTTTATTGGAAGAAAATAATTTTGTTTCCTTTAAAGAAATAAATCCCAAACAAGGAATAGCAGAAATTATCCCTAACTCTACCCAACATAATGTGCCTGCTTGGACGTTATTTGCAATTTTCTTCATTGTAATTCCACTTTCTATCAATATAGTAAAAGAAAAAAATCAAGGTACTTTTGTGCGTTTGAGAACAAATCCAGTTTCATATTTGACCGTATTGGGAGGTAAGGCCATTACCTATCTTATAGTTTGTATGATTCAATTTTTATTGATGTTGGCAGTAGGTGTATTTGTATTACCATATTTAGGGCTGCCCGCATTGACGGTTGGTAGTAATTTTATAACACTTTGTGTTGTTGCATTATTTTCAGGATTAGCAGCTATTGGTTTTGGTATATTATTAGGTACCTTGGCTACAACACCTGAGCAATCTGCTCCTTTCGGAGCGACAGCCGTGGTTATATTAGCAGCGATAGGTGGTGTTTGGGTGCCCGTATTTATAATGCCAAAATTTATACAATGGGTTTCAAATTTATCTCCAATGAATTGGGGATTAAATGCATTTTACGATGTATTTTTGCGTGACGGTGGTATTATAGAGATTTTACCTGAAATAGGATTACTTTTACTATTTTTTATAGTAACCACGATTATTTCAATAATTTATGATCAAAAGAAAAGAGCAGTTTGAGTATGAAAAAGATTAGTTATACATCAGAAATACGTGTGCGGTTTAACGAGACAGATCCATTAGGGATTGTTTGGCATGGTAATTATATCACTTATTTTGAAGATGGTAGAGAGGCCTTTGGAATGTCACATGGAATATCATATTTAGATGTTAAATCTCAAGGTTATGCTACGCCAATAGTTAAATCTACTTGCGAGCATAAATTGCCATTAAAATATGGTGATATTGCCAGTATTGAAACCACTTTTATAGACTCTCCAGCTGCAAAAATGATTTTTGTATATAAAATTTTTAACCCACAAGGTGCATTGGTTTGTACCGGTGAAACCATACAGGTTTTCACCAATAATGAGGGAGAACTATCCTTAACAACCCCCCAATTTTTCAAAGATTGGAAACAAAGTGTTGGATTGATTGAAGCATGAAACAAGTATTTGTAACATATAACAATATAATTTCTGCTTTAGGTTTTAATACGAATGCTAATATTGAAAACATCTCAAAAGAGATTTCCGGTATAAAAAAGGTAAATGACAAACACTTATTACAACAACCATTTTTCTCTTCTTTAATTGATACTGATCAACTAGATGCCAGTTTTGAAAAAATTGGTGATCCAATAAAATACACACGTCTGGAGAAAATGATGATTTTGTCTTTAAGCGATGTTATTAATCAATCTCAGGTACCTTTAGATCATAAAACAGGACTTGTTATTTCTACTACTAAAGGGAATGTTGATGTATTAGACGAAAATTCAAAATTTGCAAGTGAAAGAGCCTATCTATCCGAATTAGGAAAACAAATTCAGCTTTTTTTTGGAATTCAAAATGAAGCAGTTGTAATTTCTAATGCTTGCGTTTCAGGTGTTTTGGCAGTTTCCGTAGCTAAAAAATTGATAGATAGTGAACTTTATGATCATGTTTTAGTGCTTAGTGGTGATGTGGTTTCTGAGTTTATTTTATCAGGATTTCAATCGTTTCAAGCCATTAGTAATGCACCATGTAAGCCATTTTCAAAACATAGAACTGGTATTAATATAGGTGAAGCGGCAGCTTCTGTTTTGGTAACCTCTACATCAACAAACATTAGTGAAGATGCTGTTCAAATTTTAGGAGATGCCTCGTGTAATGATGCCAATCATATTTCCGGTCCATCGAGGACAGGAGAAGGATTATATAGAAGTATGGCATCAGCATTTCAAGAAGCAGGTATTAAAACGGATACCATTGACTATATTTCAGCACATGGTACGGCTACTAATTATAATGATGAAATGGAGGCGATTGCTATCAATAGAATGGATTTAGCCGAAGTACCGCTTAATAGCTTAAAGGGTTATTACGGACACACATTAGGTGCTTCAGGATTGTTAGAGACTATTATTGGTATGCAATCTCTGTACCATAATACCTTATATGCCTCTTATGGTTTTGATGAATTAGGAGTTTCAGA
Source organism: Flavobacteriaceae bacterium UBA2765 (assembly GCA_002352665.1). GTDB lineage: Bacteria > Bacteroidota > Bacteroidia > Flavobacteriales > Flavobacteriaceae > Aureibaculum. Next base: position 2,179 of record DEIV01000106.1, on the reverse strand, counting down.
ATCTATAAATGTTATTGAAAAAACAACAGCTAAAACGTTACAGTATTTTTTAAAAATAGCATCTGGTTTTGGAGGTTGTAATACAGCAGTAATATTTAAAAAAGTAATGGAATAATGCAATGATAAAATATAAATACTGTTATGATTTTAACCTTAGAAACTCATTTAAAAAAACTTAAAACAATAAGATCAAATATTTTGAAAGTATTGTATAGTTAGCACCAATAGAAAAAATGAAAATATATTACTTCACATCAATATTAATTCTATTCTTTTCCTGTACAGGTAAGAAGTCCACTTCTGATAAAAATCAAGATAACGTAACAAAGCGTGAAATAGTGGTTCCGGAATTTAAAACAATTATTGATTCTGCAAATGTTGAAGGTGCAATTTTAATCTACAATCTTGAAGAAGACAAGTACTATTCGAATGACTTTCAATGGGCTAAAAAAGGGAATTTACCAGCTTCTACATTCAAAATAGCTAATTCAATTATAGCACTTGAAACAGGAGCTATTGAAAACGAGAGTACATTTTTCATATGGAATGGAGAAAAAAGAAGATTTAAAAACTGGGAACAAGATTTAATCTTTAAAGATGCTTTTCATTTTTCATGTGTACCTTGTTATCAAGAGGTAGCTAGAAAGATTGGAACAAAAAGAATGAACGAATTTTTGGATAAACTTGAATATGGGAATATGATAGTTGATTCAACTAACATTGATCTGTTCTGGCTTGAAGGAAAATCCCGAATTAATCAATTTCAACAAATAGATTTTTTAAAGAGATTCTATACATCTGAGCTACCAATTTCTGAACGGACTGAGAGAATAATGAAAAGAATGATGGTAATTGAGGAAGGTAATGAGTACAAACTTAGTGGAAAAACAGGCTGGTCAATCAGAAATGGAAATAACAATGGCTGGTTTGTAGGTTATATTCAATACAAAAATAAATCATATTTTTTTGCTACAAACGTTGAGCCTAAAGAACAATTTGATATGAAAATGTTTCCAATGATTAGGAAAAATGTGACTTATAAGGCGTTTGAACAAATGAGAATATTAAAATAAAGGTGCTAACAATAGCTATTAATACAGATTTTGGTGCTTAACCTAAGGTTTAGAGCTTTAAACTAAGTCCACCAAATCTTTTTTGATTTGGCTTTATAATAAAAAAGATAAAACAAAATAAAAAGTTTTGGCTAGGCTAAGTGCTTAATCAGAAACTAATTGCTTTTTAACCCCGTACTAACCAAAGCCGAGGCGATTTGTAATTATGAATGTATAATATGCTAATATCAAGCATCAGATCAATATAGTACACAAATAAGTTGAAAATATTTATAAATCCATTAAATTTATAGTAAAACCATTATATAACGCTTAAATTTGGCGGATCAATTAACCAAAATAAGTATGTCAAGAAAACCATTAAAAGCTATAGAAGCATTAGAAGAAGCTCAAAAAATAGCTTTTGCTCCATTTATATTTCAAACTACCGTTTCACTTAGAAAACTAGGCGTTTTAGACTTGATCTTTGACAAGAGAAAAAAAGGAGGTATTTCTACAGAGGATATTGCTAAAGAATTATCAGTTAGTAAATACGGCATTGGTGTATTGTTAGAAATAGCTGAAAGTTCTGATATTGTTTTTAAAAATATAAATGGTAAATATGAGATAACCAAAGTAGGTTATTTCTTAAATGCCCATGAGACAGTTAATGTAAATATAAATTTTACCAATGATGTTTGTTATAAAGGTTTATATCATTTAAATGATGCTGTAAAAAATGAAAAACCCGAAGGGTTAAAGGAATTAGGAAATTGGAATACTATTTATGAAGGTCTATCGGCTTTACCTCCTGAAATAAAAAAATCTTGGTTTGAATTCGATCACCATTATTCTGATGGAGTTTTTAATGATGCTTTAGAAATTGTCTTTAGAAACAATCCAAAAACAATTTTTGATATAGGTGGAAATACCGGTAAATTTGCATTAAGTGCTTGTGGTTATAGCAATGATGTTAATATTAAGATAATTGATTTACCCGGGCAATTAAATGTAGCACTGGCCAACACACAAAAAGGAGGCTTTGAAAATAGAGTGTCCGGACACGAAATTGATTGGTTATCAGACAATCCGCAAATACCTACCGGAGCCAATACCATTTGGATGAG
>DEIV01000150.1:12700-14796 GCA_002352665.1 Flavobacteriaceae bacterium UBA2765 | reverse complement strand
CCTGTTGAAAATTACATGGGTTTAAGTATTCTTTTTAGTATAATTATATTTATCTCCGGAATATTTGAAATAACCTTTGCACTTAGCAACTCTAAGGTTATAAAAGGTTGGGGTTGGTTACTAGGTTCTGGTGTATTTGATCTGGTTATTGGAATGATTCTTATCAGTAGACAAGATATTACAATGGCTATATTACCTTTCATTTTTGGAATTTGGCTACTATTTAGAGGAATTGTACAAATAAGTAGGGGCATATTATTAAAAGAGGCACATTTTGCAAATTGGGGATGGTCTGTCTTTGGAGGTTTAATTGTTGCTATATTTGGATTTATGGTAGTGTATAATCCTACTTTCGGTTCAGCAACTATAATTGTATGGACTTCTTTATCTCTAATAGTATTAGGTGTTTTCACTATACTATTTTCTTTTCTTATAAAAAAGTTACAACATTTTCTTAAAACTTAAAATTATGATAAAACAAATTGATTCCTTACGGGTAGACACATTAGTATATGAATTAGATGAATTTATAACTAAAGAAGAAATAATTATAATTGATGAAGGTATTGAATTTATGCTTTCAGAAATTGATAAAGTAAATTTAATGATCTGTATAAATGCTAAAGGAGAAAGTTTTGGTGCATTTATAAAAGAGTTCCAAGTGGGAATGAAATATTGGAATAAGATTAATAAAATTGCTTATGTAGCGGATAAAAAACATTGGAAAACATTAGTTGCTCTAGACAATCTCTTCACAAAATTTAAAGAAAAGTATTTTGATATTGACGATATGGACAATGCCTGGAAATGGTTTAAAGAAGATTGATTAAATGAAAATAATACCAGTTGAGGGAGGTAGACCAAATATCAATCCTATTATAAGAAGTTAAAAAATAATTAAAAACTCAATACAAATGAAAAATGTAATGGTAATATTATTGTTGCTACTCTTTACAGGGTGTAACAGCCAAGAAAAAAAAGAAGGAAAAAGCAAAGAGCAAAAAGAAATAGTTGAACAACCTAAGGGTCAATGGGATGTTCATAAGGAATATGATGAATTAGGAAACCTTATAGAATATGATTCTATTTATAGATATTCTTATTCTAATATAGAAGGAGATTCAATTAGGGTAAACCTCGATAGTATCATGGATTCCTTTCAGCGATATTTTGGAGAGAATACACCATTTAAATTGAACGATAATTTCTCACACTTTCCCAATAACGATTCTCTTTTGATGAAAGACTTTTTCAAGGATGATTATTTTTTTAAAAATTGGGATAAACAATATTTTGAAAGGAAAGAAATGATAAAAAAAATGGATTCTGTTCGGAATGGCTATTTAAAACAATTTTATCCTGGATTATTGGAGTCTATGAAAAATAATTGAATTGTGTGGCAACAAATAATACGGAAACAAAACAAATAACTCCGAATAATTATTTGGATAAGAAAATCAGGATTGAAAGTCTCAACAAAAAATTATTACAACAATATAAAAAATAAAAAAATGTTTTCAATAAAAAAAATCATTGTCGTTGATAGTGGCTTTACGAAAGAGAAAGAATTAGCTAATTATTTAGATTTTTTGGCAACAAAAATCCTCATAAAAAGAATACTTTATCTACATATTTTAAAGACCACTGCTTACAATTTACCAGAAAAGGTATTGAATATTCTTAAAGAAACTATTGAATCGGAAAGAATAACTCCTTTTTTAAATACATACAAGAATGTGGATAATATAGAAGGAGTGGTTGTTTCTGGTAGAGTTATTACTGAATTAAAGTATTATTTTGATAAAGAGAAAGCGAATCTTATAGTCTTACAAAAAGTAAAAAATTCTAACCATTTGATAAAAAATGTGGTAAGACATATAGATTGTAACATGCTCTTCGTGCCAGAAAACGCAACATATGAACTCAAAACGATACTTATTCCTGTTGATTTGTCCAAGCATTCCGATAAGCTTCTAGATACAGCAATTGCTATTCAGAAACAATCAGTAGATAAATATAAAATTATTTGTTATCATGCTTATGAAATACCAGATGTTCCCTATTATAATATTTTGCGTACTGAAAAACAAATGCAA
>DEIV01000150.1:6363-12541 GCA_002352665.1 Flavobacteriaceae bacterium UBA2765 | reverse complement strand
TCTGGCGGTGGTGCCCGTGCAGCAGCTCATATAGGTGTTCTACAAGCTTTAAATGAAAATGGGATATATCCAAAGCATGTATCAGGAGCGAGTGCAGGAGCCTTAATAGGCGCATTGTATTGTCATGGTTATTCACCATTAGAAATTTTAGAATTAACAAAAAGTCAGTCTTTTTTAAAAATTTTCAAGATTGGCTTTATCAACAAAGGCCTTACAGAAATAACTCTTTTAAGAGAATTTCTATCTAATCATATTGTGGATGATTTTATGAAGCTTAAAATACCCTTGTACATATCAGTTACCAATTTGAATTTAGGTAATTTCGAGGTAAAATCATCAGGAAAATTAATAGAATGTTTATTTGCTACCTGTGCGGTACCATTGCTTTTTAAACCTATAAAAATGGATGGAGATCTATTCATTGATGGAGGTTTATTAAACAACCTGCCTGTTGAACCCCTTTTAGATACTTGTGATAAAATTATTGGTGTAAGTGTTAATATACATCAATATGAACCCAATATTAAAGGGGTAATGGAAATAACTGAGCGCTGTTTACATTTAGCAGTATGGAATACTATACAAGATAGAATAAAACAATGTGATGTTACTATAGAAATTGATAAATCGTATGGATATAGTATGTTTTCTTTGAAGTACTCAGATGAACTATTTAAAATTGGGTATAACTATACAAATGATAAGATGGATTTAATTTTGAAAACCATAAATTAATCAATTCACTTTAAAGACAATATCTTCAATTTGATTAGCACAAAAGTGTATCCGCTTACTTATTTCTTTTAACTGAGAAAGTATTTCTCTGTGTTGCAAAATATATTCAATTTTTTCTTTTTTAAATAATCGATTTAGTTGTTTAGCATATTCAGTAATCAACCTATTATCAGAGTGAATTACATGATTAACTTTAGATAATATTTTATTATATTTTTTGCTATTTAATAGTTCAAAAGCAGATGTTAGATCTTGCATTTCTTTATGTAGTAAATTTAAAATTGGCTCATACTCTTTTAAGTTATTTATAGTATAGGTTTTTAGTTCAATTACCAGGTGTTCAACACTTAAGACAATCCAGTGTAAATGTGTGTAAGACCTGCTTATAGCTTCTCTATCAACAGGTGTGATAAAAACTTTTTCCAACTGTTTTAATTTATTCTTTCTGCTTTCTTTAGCATTACTTATTAGATCAAATATATTATTATTGCCTTTATCAGTATAGATTAATTTTAACTCTTCTATAATACTTTCAGTATTTTTACTTTGCCCAGTAAGATCATCAAAAAAGTCTATCACCTGGGGCAATATAAAACTTTTTAATTTTTTTAATATATTCATATATAAACTATTTTCAATCAAGTAATTTAATAAATAAATAGCAAAAGACTGCTCCCATTACCATAGAACTAGGTATATTAAACAACCATCCACTCAAGATGTTCTTTGTGATACCCCACCTTACATGTTTTGGATGTTCACCGGCACCAACTCCCATTAAAGTAGTAGTAACTACTTGAGTTGTCGAAGTTGGTGCTCCGATAAGTGAAGAACCTAAAATAACTGCAGCAGAACCCACCTGGTCCGCAATAGAGTGAATTAGTTTTACTTTATAAATTCCAAAACCAACCGTTTTAATAATGCTCCAACCACCAAACATAGTTCCTAATGTAATAGCACTTGCACATGATAATATAACCCAGGTAGGAACAGTAAATTTTGTATAAACTCCGCTTGCAAGCAGTAACATTCCTATTACACCCATACCTTTTTGACCATCATTGGCTCCATGGCTAAAAGCAAGCCAACTCATCGTGAAATATTGAGATACAATAAATATTTTTTTTGATTTTATATTTAGTCGTTTAAAAAGTTTTAGAAATAATTTCATGATTAAAAAACCAACTAAAAAACCTGCAAATGGTGAAAATATCATTCCTATTATTACCCTCATAAAACCTATAATGTGACCGTTTAATAGTTCAATTATGCCCCAATTGACATGACTGCTACCTAAGGCATATAATGCTGCACCGATTAAACCACTAGTCAATGAGTTTGAAGATGAACTGGGCAAACCTAATTTCCATGTAATCAAGTTATAAGTTATAGCAGAGAGTATTGCTGATAATACAACACTTTGAGCGATTAATATCTTCGTATTTTCGATACTGATAAATTCACCTATAGTATTTGCCACTGCCAGTCCTCCTAAAAAAGGCCCTAAAAAAGTAAATACAGATACAATGATAATTGCTGTAACCGGTGTCATTGCTCTGGATGCAATTGCCGTAGCAATCATATCTGCAGCATCATGAAAACCATTTGTAAAATCATAAAGTAAAACCAAACTAATACCTAATATTAGTATAATGCTTGAGGCCATACTATTTTTTTTCTTTGTTGTGCATTTTTTTAATTTTTTGTTTTTTGCCAAGGAAATTTTCCTTGTAATTCTACTTCCAATGACAAACTCATAATGGTTCTAATAAGAACAATAACTGCTAAAACTGAAACTGACATAAGTGTTGGGTCTGTTACGACAGTTGCCATAATATCTGCTGCTATTAAGATTTCTAAACCAAGTAAAATTGATTTACCCAACAACTGCCTTAGGTGTGTATAATTAGCCTTTTTTGTTTGTCCTTTTGAAAAGAAAAAAACATAAAAGGAATAAAGAATCCCAATAAAAATAGTCGCAACTCCTACTGCTTCAACAATATCGGCAGTATAATTAATGTATAATTTTATGGTTTCCATCTGTCGTTTTTTTAAATAAATTTTCCTCTTTTTGAATATAACCAAGCACCTATAATTAAGGCGATATAAACAAATATAATGGCAACCATCTGTTCCCATTTATGGGTAAATTCATAATATAAAATTAAAATTCCTCCTATACCTAAGCCTATAATAGCCAAGATGGTAATTAATGATGATGATTTAGTTTTATGTCTAATTCGAAAATTAATAATTGCCATTAATAGAGAAACAATTAAGAAGGTTATACTGCCAAATTCTACTAGTAATCTTAGTCCACCTGCTAAAATCAAAACGGCTGCCATAACGGCCATTGAAATTACAGCAACAGTAGGGATATTATTTTTTCTATGGATCAATTTCGCTGGTAAAAAACCATCTTCGGCAATTTCGGCCATTTGCCGCGATGAACCAAATAAGGTGCCGCTAATCGCACTACTAGTAGCTAAAATTGCACCAATAATAACTAATAAAGAACCTATGCTTCCTATGGCATTTCCAGCACCTGCGGCCAGTGCATATTCTTTATTTTTAGCCATTTGGTCTAAGGGAATAGAGAATAAGGCACCTATAGAAATGATCACATACAAAATAATTACAATGGTGATGGCAGAATAGATAGCTCTTGGTGTATTTTGTTTGGGATTTTTCATTTCGTTAACAGCATTGATAACCAGCTGAAAGCCTTCGTAAGCTACAAAAGTTAACGAGGCTACAATAAGAATATCCATAATATTAGATTTGCCTAAATCTACATGCATATTTTGTATAAAAGTATGCATGTCTATACTTCGGAACTTTATTAACACTACTGAAATAATCGTGAGGATGATAAGTTTGGTATATACCATCGCATCTTCTATTTTTCCCATTCCGTTTACACTCCATACATTAACCAATGTAAACATACCTAAGACACCTAGGGCTATAAACTTACGTGCCCAAATATTATTGGAAAAATCACTTCCGCTAATGACATAGGACGAAAAAGTATAGGCATAGATTGCCAAGGTACTAATATAGCCGAAAATAACAAGCCAACCAATTACAGCTGCTGGAAATTTAGCTGTTGGATAGGTTTTTTTTACAAAGGCATATGTTGCACCTTCATCTCTATAATATAAGCCTAGTTTTACATACGAGTAAGCTGCTAAGCCAGCTACTATCCCTCCAATGGCAATAGCAACCGGCGTTAAAAAACCAATCAAACCGACAGATATACCCAAAATGGTAAATATACCACCACCTACCATACCGCCAATAGCAATAGCGATTAATTCCTTTAAGCCTAAACTTTTACCTCTTTTTCTGTGTATAGTCATAATATTCAATATAGAGCAAATGCCATTATTATTCCTTCAATGACCATATTAGTACCAATAATAGCAATGATCAAACCCATAATTTTCTCTAAGACTCCTATAACGTTTTTCCCAATTTTCTCTACAATATTATCACTTAGCCTAAACGATAAATAAGTTAGAAAGCACATGATAGCAAAAATAAAAATTACTATACTTATTCTGATAAAGTCGGCATTAGTAACAAAGTTCATAGCAGTTACAATAGTTCCCGGACCTGAAAGTAATGGAATTGCTAGTGGTGAGATAGATATTTCTTCATTAACTTCGACTTTTCTCAGATGTTTTACGGTCGATTTTGCAGATTGAAGCATTTCAAAACCTATGTAAAAAACTAATATACCACCGGTTATTTTAAACGCAGGTATAGTAATTCCAAAAAGTTCAAATATAAATTTACCCAATAAAATAAATACGAATACAATCATAAAAGCGGTTGTAGTAGCTTTCTTATTTATTCGCTTCTTAGTTTGGTTATCTGCACCCTCTGTTAAGGCTACAAACACTGGAATTCCGGCTATAGGATTCATTATAGCAAAGAAGCCTGTAAATACAGTTAATGAAAATGTTAATAGGTTGTCCATTTATTATGTTATTGAATTTTAAGTAGTGTATTTAGATCTAGATTAAATAATTAGTCTTACCCCACCAAGTTCTTCAATTTTAAATTGAAACTTATCACTAGGAGAGCCTATGAACATAAAATTTATAGGGATATTCCATTTTTGAGATAATTTTTTTATTAATTCGGGAGTGAATTTACCCTTTTCAATAATAAACTCTATTTTAATTTCAGGGTATTCTCTATCTAAAAAATCAATTTCTTGAGGTAAATTTTCTGGAACAATATCATCATTATCCAAAGCTAATACAATTTTTATTTTTTTTGTATGTTCATTCTTAGTAACATAGAGCATTACTTTATTAAGTGTAGCAATATTATCTCCTTTGGTAAAAAAAACAAATTCTTGATCATTAATCTGACTTATTACTTTAAGTATTTTTTTATCCGTTTTTAAGACAAAATTTCTAACGGGATCAAAAATAGAATGTATTACTGTCAATAATAACTTTAATAATACAGTTCTATTTAACATGATAATTATAAAAATAATAGAGGGAATAAAATATTCTAGAAAAACAGATAAATTGCTAGGAAGTCCCTCTTTAGGTGTCATTAGAATGTTCCCTATAAGTGCAAAAACAACTGCTACTATTGCAATAAGTACAGATATCCACTTTGCCTTCTCAGGTCTCGGAAGTTGATTCCTTTTAACTTTTAGTAAGATATTTCCAACACCAAATAACGCCATTACTGATAAAAAAGAAATAGTATACACACCTGCTAGCAGTTTTACATTCCCCTTTGTTATAAGTAAAACAGAAACTGCCAATAATAAAAACATTATGATAATTCTATAAGAACTTCCTCTTTTATTTTTCTTTAAGAAAAATTGAGGTAAAATCCTATCAAGCGTCATTCGTTCTAACAGACCTGAAACTCCAACAAAACTCGTTAATACAGCACCGCTCAACACTAGAAATGCATCAATAGATATTAATATTGCAACCCAGTTACCACCAACATGACTAGCCATTTCAACGAGCAAAGTATTTTGATATACATCACTATTTAATAATGGAATTGCAAATAATGCTAAGGCAAATACTGCCATTAACGGATTAATGATACTTACAATTATCCACATATTCTTAAGCGTTTTTGGGAAAACACCTTTTTTTTGTTCTTCTACAAAGTTTGCAGAACTTTCAAAACCTGAAACCCCTAACATAGATGCTGCAAAACCAAAAAATATAGCGGTCTTGATGCTACCACCTTTTACGGGAAAATTCCAATTTTCTAAAAATAAACCAATACCATTATTAGTTAAGAAATAAATAATGAAACCACTTAAAATAAATAATGATATCAAATGAAAAAGAAAAATACCTATAGCAACTTTGGCAGATTCAGTTATACCGCCAATGGTTAATAAAGCAAAAAAACTGAGTAATATAATCGTAGCAATTATTATTTGCAT
>DEIV01000150.1:0-6315 GCA_002352665.1 Flavobacteriaceae bacterium UBA2765 | reverse complement strand
AACAGTGTTAATGTTGCAGCAAAGGAAGCCATGGACTTACTTGTAGTATTTAATAAAGCATTATACGCACCTCCATTCAAAGGCAAAGCACCTACAACTTCTCCATAAATTTTTCTAAACAAAAAAAGCACAAAAGAAACAATAAGTAAAGTTATCCAAGCATATTGTCCTGCAAATGCAATTGACAATGCAGAAACATATAAAACGGACGAACTAATATCATTTCCACAAATTGCCGTGGCCGCTAATTCATTTAATTTTTTTGATTTCTGTTTCATTCTATGATATCAAATCATAATATTTTTTAATTCTTTTTTTTACATAAAAAAAACGCGTAATACCTATAATTAAAAGTATTGGGGCTATAGTAAGTAATACATAGCCAAGTAATGCAAGATCTTCTAAAACTTCAATTTTCAATATGGCAAAACCAGAGCTTAAGAAAACAATAAAAGTTCTAAAATAAGCTAAAAATGTTCTCTCATTAGCAAGCCTTGTTCTGTCTAGGGCTAGCGTATCTGTTAAAGATAATTCAGAATTCTTCATACTTTATTTTTCGTTAATCATTTTCATATAATTGTAATCTGTTTTTAATTGAAGTTAGTTCGTTTTGTAAATTATCTACTTTTTGTAATAAATTAAAAACAACATCAATACCTTCAATATTAACATCTAATTCGTGATGAATTCTTATCATTTTTTCAATATCATTTATTTTGTCTTGATGGATAAAATGAGATTGTTCTATTGTCATTATTTTTATTAATCCTATTTCACTTAACTGTTTAAAAAACGACAATTCAACGTTATAATTTGAACAAAGTTGATTTATGAGGATGAAGTTCTTCGTTTCCATAATTTTATAATTTAGCTAATTCTCTAAATAATTCTTTTTCTTTATCCGTAAGATTTGTTGGGATTTTTATTTGATATGTAATATACAAATCTCCAAATTGACCTTCTTTTTTGTATACAGGAAAACCTTTACCTTTTAATTTCACTTTGGTTCCATTTTGGGTTTCAGGCTTTATTTTTAGTTTTACTTTACCATCAAATGTATCAATGGTAATATCACCTCCTAAAACAGCTTTATATAAATCTAAATCAACATTTAGATAAAGGTTGTCTTTATCTCGCTTAAACTGGGTATGATTGCTAATAGAAAATTTAATATGCAAATCTCCGTTAGGATCCCCGTTTATACCTTTACCACCATGGCCTTTTATTTTAATTACTTGCCCATTTTTTACTCCGGCAGGAATAGTTAATCTTATTTTTTTGCCGTTAACGGTTAATGTTTGTTTATGGGTAGTATAAACATCTTTTAGGTCGAGGTGCAATTCAGCATTAAAGTCTTGCCCTCTATACTTTACACTTCTACTTCTTGCACTTGAAGATGCACCTCCGAACATAGATTCAAAAAAATCTGAATAATCTGAATCAGAAAAACCACCAGAACCTCCAAAACCACCAGAACTTCCCTGATAAGAACTCCTTTGATATTGCTGCTGTTGTCTTGCTTTTTCAAATTCTTCAGAGTGTTTCCAATCTTTTCCATATTTGTCATACTTTTTACGATTTTCTGAATTACTCAAGACTTCATTAGCTTCATTGATCTCTTTAAATTTTTTCTCGGCTACCTTATTATCAGGATTTAGATCCGGATGGTATTTTCTAGCCAGTTTTCGGTAAGCCTTTTTTATTTCTTTATCAGTTGCCGTTTTATCAACTCCTAATATTTTATAATAATCTATAAAAGCCATTTACTGATTTTTAATTTGTTTGATTTGTTTTATTAACTCAACATTTTGATTGTGTTTAAAACTGTAAGACATTACCAAAGTTCCCTTTGTGCCATCATTTGCGACTATGGCAAAAAGGTCAGACTCATCATCCGGGTTTGTCGTGCCTTCAAAACGAAATGACTTCACTATTTTAAGGTCTTTCGGTTGATATTCTTTCTTAGCATATAATGCTTTAATGCAATTTTCTTCTGCTTTAAAATCATCAACATACCCTTCATTGGTTAGTGTATCTACCGCCATAGATAATGTATTAAAGTTGTTTGTTTTCATTTGTTTTTTTTAAAAGTATTAATCGTAATTATTCAGAAATTTTTATTTTAAATATACAATTCAAATATTAAAAATTAAAATAAATGAAATAATCTTGAATTGTCAACTACAAAGGTATATATGTATTTTGCAATTTGTAATGACCAAAGTCATCCTTTTACTTATATTAAGTATTTGTAATCCTATGGATAAATTTTTAACCCTTTTTTATCATCCAACAGTTCTCAGATGACGATTATCATTTATAATTCTTTAGCAATCAAATACCTTTGTAACAGAAAAAATATAAAGAATGAATGTAGGTCTCGTACTTTCAGGTGGTGGTGTGAGAGGAGCTGCCCATATAGGAGTGATTAAAGCATTAGAAGAGTATGGAATATTGCCAACACATATTGCAGGCACCAGTGCAGGTGCTATTGTAGGTGTTTTATACGCAGGCGGCGTTGACTGGGTCGAAATATTAAATTTTTTTAAAACGATACCTATATTTCATACAAATAGATTCGCACGCAGAAAGCCCGGATTTATTGATACTGAAAAGTTTTATGATATTTTTAATGAGTATTTACCAGAAGATAATTTCAACGCTTTAAAGAAACCGTTTTTTATTACAGCCACAAATGTTGTAGATGGTACGTTAAAGATTTTTCACAAAGGGGAACTGATCAGACCCGTTTTAGCATCGGCATCCTTTCCCGGAGTTTTCACTCCTGTAAATGTTAATGATTCGTATTATATTGATGGTGGCACACTTAATAATTTTCCTGTGGAACCATTAAAAAAGTATTGTGATAAAATTATTGGAGTATATGTTAACCCTCTAAAAAATATTAGAATTGAAGATTTAAAACATTCTTATAATGTAATTGACAGGGCATATAAAATAAAATCTGCTTCAGAGTCCCTCTTAAAATTTTCAGATTGTGATTTGGTAATATCTCCAAAAGAATTAATCAACTTTGGCACCTTTGATATGAAAAATATAGATACCATTTTTAATTTAGGGTATACAGCTACAAAAAATATTCTCCAATCACATAAGTCTATTATTAAAGATTTTGATTTGTAATAAATAAAGAAATGATAGAAGAATCAAATGATAAGGAATTATTTCAAAGTATTTTTAGATTTTCGACTGAAGGTATTTTGGTAGTAGATTCTAAAGGGATGATACTTAAGGCTAATCAGGCAAGTGAAAATGTCTTTGAATATAATGTAGGAGAACTAATAAATAAAAAAATAGAAACTCTTATTCCTAAGAAGTTTAGAGAAAATCAAAGTATCTATAAAGAAAAATACTTTAGAGGCACTAAAACTTTACCTAATTGTAGGAAGATAAATCTTTTAGGCCTTAAAAAGAAAGGTTCACAATTTCCATTAGAAACAAATCTTAGGTCAACGACAATCCGAGGAAAACAAGTTACTATAATTTTTTTAGCTAATACTGCCAAAAAGGAGAAAGTAATATTAGAAGATGCCAGTAAGCTGATAAGTATAGCTATTGAACAACAATTCACTGAAGAATATTTAAAAGAAAGTGAAGAGCGATTTCAATTGGCTATGTTAGCCACGCATGACGGATTTTATGATTTTGATGTTATAAACAAAACAGAATGGTATAACCAGACATATATTGATTTATTTAGACCAACTAGTGAAAAAAAATGGTGGGAAAATAGCATTCACCCTTCAGATAAAGAAAAAGTACTTAAATCATTACATAACATCTTTGCAGGTAAGATCAATCAATGGACATTCGAATACAGGCTTAAAAGCAATCATGGATCATATGTAAATGTTGAAGATCATGCATTTATAGTTCGAAATGAACAGGGTAAAACCCTAAGAATATTTGGTGCAGTTGGTGATATAACAGAAAGAAAGAAGGTTAAACAAAAACTAATAAAGAGTGAACAAAAATTACGTAACTACGCTATTGAATTAGAAGAAAAGGTACAAGAGCGTACTGATGAATTAACGGCTACAGTGCAAAAGCTTGTGGAAGCAAATTTAAACTTAGAAGACCAAATACTTATAACAAAAGCAGCAGAGAATAAGGCGATTACTAATCAGAATTTGCTATCTGCTATTGCAAAAAACTTTCCGAAGGGTATTATTGTTGTAGTCAATAGAGATTATAAGATTGATTATATTGAAGGTCAAGAGTTGAAAAAAATAGGATTAAAAGAGAAAATTTTAGAAGGATTAAGTGTTGATGAAATTAACGTTTTTTCCAAAAATCAAAAAATTAGATTAAAACAAGATATTAGAAAAACACTTGCTGGTGAGCATCTTTCTTTTGAAATAGATTATAAAAACATCACCTACTTAGTAAATACAACACCTTTATTTGATGCTAATAAAAAAATCATTGAGGCCCTATTAGTTTACAGTGATATTTCTGAACAAAAACAAATAGAACTAAAAACATTAAATGCTTTGCGAAAAGAACAGGAATTAAACGAATTAAAATCTCGCTTTATTTCGATGGCTTCCCATGAGTTTAGGACACCTTTAAGCACCATTCTTTCTTCAGCAATTCTTATTGAGAAACAAAATGAACCGGGAAAAGAAGAAAAGAGGAAGAAATATACCGGTAAGATTAAAAATAATGTAAGAAATCTGGTAGTTATTCTGAATGATTTCCTTTCTTTAAGTAAAATAGAAGAAGGAAAAATGTCAATACAACCCGAATATTTTGAGTTGATAGATTTTTCAAAATCTTTAATTGAAGAATTAGAAATTAGTAAGAAAAAAGGTCAAGTGATTACAATTATAAATGATTGCCCTTCCATTGAAGTAAATTTAGATCCAAAATTGATGCGTCATATATTATTAAATTTAGTATCGAATGCAATTAAGTATTCACCTGAAAATAAAGAGATTACACTTAAGATTTCGAGTAATAGTGAACGGATATTTTTAGAAGTAACAGATCAGGGTATTGGTAT
This sequence comes from Flavobacteriaceae bacterium UBA2765, assembly GCA_002352665.1. Lineage (GTDB taxonomy): Bacteria > Bacteroidota > Bacteroidia > Flavobacteriales > Flavobacteriaceae > Aureibaculum. The sequence continues at coordinate 1,289 of DEIV01000150.1, read as the reverse complement.
TCCTGAAGCAGAACAAAATAATTTGTTTGATCGATTTTTTAGAGCTGAAAATACAAGTAATATACAAGGAACGGGTTTAGGCTTATATATTGTAAAACAATATACAGAATTAATAAATGGTACTATTAGTTTTAAAAGTAAATTATATGAAGGAAGCACTTTTATTGTTGAACTACCTATAAATCAAAAGAAAAATGAAAAAAGTATTATTGATTGAGGATAATGAGGATGTAAGAGAGACTACCGCTGACATTCTCGAATTAGCAAACTATAATGTAGTAACAGCTGAAAATGGTAAAGTAGGGGTGAAAAAAGCAAAACAATTTGAACCAGACATTATTATTTGTGATATAATGATGCCTGAATTAAATGGGTATGGCGTATTGCAAATTTTAAGTAAATTCCCTAAAACGGCGGGTATTCCTTTTATTTTTTTAACTGCTAAGTCAGAAAAACCTGATATGAGAAAGGGAATGAATTTAGGAGCAGATGATTATGTAACCAAACCTTTTGAAGAGCATGAATTATTAGATGCCATAGAATGTCGTTTAAATAAAAATGATTTCCTGAAAAAAGAATTTTCAAAGAACTTTGACGGTGTAAATGCATTCTTAGAAGAAGCTTCTGAATATATTGATTTAAAAAGTCTTTCAAAAAATCGAGATATTAAGAAATATGAAAAAAATGAAAATATTTTTGGAGAAGGTAGAACTTCTCACTCATTATATTTTATTGAGAGTGGAACTGTAAAGACTTATAAAACTACAGAGTCAGGCAAAGAATTTGTAACTGGTATATATGGTTCAGGAGATTTTATAGGACAATTATCATTATTGAATAGTGCAGAAACTTACATTGAAACAGCTACTGTATTGGAAGATGCAGAGATTGTTGGAATACCAAAGAGTGACTTTACTAAACTGCTATATGGAAATAAATTGGTTTCCAATAAGTTTATCAATATGATTTCTAATAATTTAATTGACGTTCAAGAACATCTGGTACAAATGGCTTTTGCTTCGGTAAGACAAAGAACGGCCAAGGCACTATTAGAATTATATGATAAAGGTATTATTAAGGATGATGCAAATTTAGGAGTAAGTATTCCTAGAGAGGATTTTGCCGGATTAATAGGGGCCGCTACCGAAACAGCAATTAGAATGTTAACAGAATTCAAGGAAGAGGGGCTAATAGCAGTTGAAACAAGAAGAAGAATTGTTTTGTTAGATAAAGATAAATTAAAGCGAATTGCCAATTTTAATTGAATAATTTGAGTTAAACATGATCAG
>DEIV01000013.1 GCA_002352665.1 Flavobacteriaceae bacterium UBA2765 | reverse complement strand
TTAATAGATGAATTCGATTTAAAAATTCAAGGTGAAATTCATTTGCCAATTCATCATCATTTAATGGGTCTAGAAGGACAATCAATAAATGATATTAAAGAGGTTTGGTCACATCCGATGGCTATTTTACAATGCAGAAAATATTTTAGAAACCATCCTAATATTAAGCTGGTGGAAGAAACTGATACGGCTGAAGTTGCCAAGCAGATTCAAGACAAAAAGTTACATGGCATTGCCGCAATTGCAAGTAAAAAAGCCGCAGAAATCTATGGTTTATCCATCATTGAAAACGAAATACAAACCAGAAAAGAAAATTATACTCGGTTTTTTGTTTTAAAAAAGAGTAATGGTGCTATCAATAGCCCAAATGTTATTAATAAAGCCTCTATCAAATTTATAACAAAACACCAAACTGGGAGTTTGTCTGAGGTTTTGGCTGTTTTTGCTAAGTATAATATGAACTTATCAAAAATACAATCACTGCCTATTATTGATAAACCTTGGAATTATGCTTTTTTTGCAGATATTATTTTTGATGATTACAAACTTTTTAAAGAAGCTATTATCAAAGTAAAAGAAAAGCTTAGTTATTTAAAAATATTAGGAGAATACCAACAAAGTAAAAGGAAGTATGACAGCTAAAGCCAACAGATTACAACATGTACAAGAGTACTATTTCTCACATAAACTGAGAGAAGTCCGTCAACTAAAAGCTGAAGGGAAAGCAATTATCAATATTGGCATTGGAAGTCCTGATCTAGATCCGCCAATTTCGGTAAGCAGAGCTATGGTCAATACTATAGAACAAAATCATATTCATGGCTACCAAAGTTATCAAGGTTTACCTGAATTTAGAGATGCCATTTCAAAATTTTATTTACGAAAATATGATGTGACTTTAAATCCTAAAAATGAAATTTTGCCATTAATGGGATCAAAAGAAGGTATTATGCATATTTCTATGGCATTTTTAAATACCGGTGACCAGGTTCTGATTCCCAATCCCGGTTATCCAACCTATACCTCTGTTACCAATTTATTGGAAGCAAAACCTGTGTATTATGACTTGAATGATGAAAACAATTGGTATCCTGACTTAGAAGCCTTATCGAAAACCGATTTGTCTAAAGTAAAACTCATGTGGATCAATTATCCGCATATGCCAACAGGTAAAAATGCGACTAAAAAATTATATGAAGATTTGGTAGTTTTTGCCAAAAAATATCAAATTTTATTAATCAATGACAATCCTTATAGTTTTATTCTAAATAACAATCCGCTTAGTATTTTAAGTGTAAAAGGTGCAAAAGAGGTAGCTCTAGAGCTAAATTCACTTAGCAAAACCTTTAATATGGCAGGTTGGCGTGTTGGTATGTTATTAGGGTCTGCACTAAATATCAATACCGTTTTACAGGTAAAAAGCAATATGGATTCTGGTATGTTTTACGGCATTCAACAGGGAGCAATTGCAGCTTTACAAACAGATGACAGTTGGTTTAGAAACTTGAATAGCATTTATGAAAAACGCAGAAAAATAGCCTGGGAAATTGCCGATAGTTTACATTGTACCTATGATAAAAAAGCTTCAGGACTATTTGTTTGGGCAAAATTACCAAAAGGCAAAAATGCGGAACAAATGGCTGACAATCTATTATATGATTATGATGTTTTTTTAGCACCTGGGACAGTTTTTGGCAGTAATGGAGAAGGTTATATAAGAATTTCTTTATGTGTTACTGAAGAAGTATTGAATGATGTTCTACATCGTATTTTAAAAGATAAAAATTAAATGAAAAAAATAGTTGTAATCGGATTAGGATTGGTGGGTGGATCTTTAGCTATTGATTTAAAGAAAAATAGTCAGCGAACCGTTATTGGCGTAGATAAAAGCCCAATACATTGTAAAAAAGCATTAGCACTAGGCATTGCAAATGAAATAGGAGATATCCATGCCGTAGCAGATGCCGATATTGTTATTGTAGCCGTTCCTGCAGATGCTATTCCTTCAGTTACAGAATCTGTTTTAGATACTATTGGTGATAATACTTTGGTTTTTGATGTAGGTTCGGTTAAAGAACAAGTTTGTAATCAATTAAAGGATCATCCTAAGAGAAAGAATTATGTAGCTGCTCATCCTATTGCGGGTACAGAATTTTCAGGACCTGAAGCTGCTTTTAGTGGGTTATTTACCAATAAAATAAATATCATTTGTGAACAGAAAGCATCCGATAAAACAATCCTCGACAAGGCGTTGCAATTATTTGATGAGTTACAAATGCGTACCACTTTTATGCAAGCCGATGAACATGATAAACATATTGCTTATGTATCACATTTATCTCATATCAGTTCTTTTATGTTAGGTAAAACAGTATTAGAAATAGAACCCGACGAAGAGAATATTTTTAATATGGCGGGTAGTGGATTTAGATCTACAGTGCGTTTGGCTAAAAGTTCTCCGGCAATGTGGACACCCATTTTTTTACAAAACAAGGCTAATGTCTTAAAATCTCTAAATGAATATATTAAGAATTTAGAAAGTTTTAAAATGCTTATAGAGCAAGAATCTAATGAAGATGTTTTTACTATGATGCAAAATACCAACAGGATTAAAAACATTCTAGATGGTATAGTTAAATAATTAATCTCTTGAATATCAGTAATATAATAAACATAAAAAACAAGTTAAAATACCAAATTGTATTTTATAAAAATTAAGCTAAAATATGGAATCAACAAATTTTTCAACATGGTTAAAAGATATGGAACTCAATCATCCGCTTGTAATAGCAGGACCATGTAGTGCAGAAACAGAAGAACAAGTATTAAATATCGCACATCAATTAAAAGAAACTGATGCCACTATTTTTAGAGCCGGCATATGGAAACCTAGAACACGTCCCGGAAATTTTGAAGGAAATGGTGTAAAAGCTTTGCCCTGGTTGGTCAAAGTTAAAGAAGAAACAGGCTTATTAACTACTATAGAAGTTGCCAATGCCCAACACGCTAAATTAGCATTAGAATTTGATATAGATATCATTTGGATTGGAGCTAGAACAACAGTAAATCCTTTTGCAGTACAAGAAATAGCAGATGCTTTACAAGGAACTGACAAAATAGTCTTGGTAAAAAACCCAATCAATCCCGATCTAGAATTATGGATTGGTGCTATTGAACGCTTACACGCAGTTGGTATTAAAAATTTAGGTGCCATTCATAGAGGTTTTTCATCATTTAAAAAGACAAAATACAGAAATACACCACAATGGCAAATTCCTATTGATTTAAAAAATAGATTTCCAACCTTGCCTATTATTTGCGATCCTTCACATATTTGTGGTGAACGTGAACGTATTTTGGAAGTCTCTCAAACAGCTCTCGATTTAAAATTTGAGGGTTTAATGATTGAAACTCATTTTGACCCTGATAATGCTTGGAGTGATGCTAAACAACAAATTACACCCTCAAGATTAAAAACTATTACAGAAGAGCTAAAAGTTAGAAAGGGCAGGGTAGTAGAAAAAGATTCTCTTAAAAAATTAACCAGTTTACGCAAGGAAATAAATGTGTTAGATAAGAACCTTATTGACTTGTTAACGGAAAGAATGGACGTTGTTGAGAATATTGGCAGAGTAAAAAAAGATGGTAATGTGGCCATTTTACAGCGTAGTAGATGGCAAGATGTGATTAATAAAGTGGTTGATATGGGCGAACAAAATGGTTTAAGCTCAGAATTTATAGAAAAAATATTTAAATCAATTCATCAAGAATCCATAGAACATCAAAATAGAATTGTGAATAGTTAGAAACCTAATCCTCCCAAAAAAAGGGAGGAATTTAGTTAGCTCACACAAAATTTTAGTGAAAATTCGTAAAATATAAGAGGTTCCCCTCTTGATAACTATCGGGATGAGAGGCCTAGGGCTGTATTCTTAAAAATTTAGATGTAACTTTACACAAAATAATTCGTGAAACTTGTGTCTTCTAAACATATTCTAGTCATTCGCCTTTCAGCAATGGGAGATGTTGCTATGGTTGTACCTGTGCTTCGGGCTTTGGTGCAACAACATCCAGATGTAAAAATAACCATGGTCTCTAAAGCCTTTTTAGAACCTTTGTTTGATAATATTCCCAATGTCCATTTTTATTCAGCCGATATAAAAGGCAAGCATAAAGGTTTGCCTGGCTTATATAGATTGTATAAAGAATTAGATGCTTTGCAATTAGATGCTATAGCCGATTTACACAATGTATTACGTTCAAAAATAGTACGTTTTTTCTTCTCGCTAAAGCGGATAGATATTGCTAAAATTATTAAGGGTAGGGCTGATAAAAAAGCATTAACCAGACCAGATAATAAAGTTTTTAAGCAGTTAAAAACCTCTCATGAACGTTATGCTGATGTTTTTAGAGCCTTGGGTTTTACAATAGATTTATCAAACCCTAAATTTCCTGAAAAAGCCCATTTATCTGATAAAATACAGCAGATTATTGGTATAGATCATTTAAAATGGATTGGTATTGCTCCCTTTGCTCAGCATCAATCTAAAATGTATCCTTTAGATCTATTAGAACAAGTTATAACTAAACTTGAAACCACAAAAAATTTTAAAATACTACTATTTGGTGGAGGATCAGAAGAGGTTAAAGCTTTAAAAAAACTAGAATCTAAATTTAAAAATACCGTTTCAGTAGCGGGTAAGTTAGATTTTACTGAAGAATTGCAATTGATTACCAAACTAGATCTAATGCTCAGTATGGATTCTGCAAATGCTCATTTGGCGGCTATGCAAGGGATTAAAACTGTTACCCTTTGGGGAGGCACCCATCCTTATGCAGGGTTTGCACCATTTTATCAACCTGTGGCATATCAAATTTTACCTGACTTAAAAAAATATCCTAAAATACCCTGTTCAATTTACGGCAATAAGATTTGTGAGGGTTATCAAGATGTAATGCAAAGCATTTCTCCAGAACAAGTGTTTAAAAAGATTTTAAGTATAGTTTAATGACTAACCTAGCTCTTGTATTCTATAAATCTATAGGAACAATGACAACTACTTTCAAATATTTTAGGATATCAGGCAACTATTTCTTAATTCAACTCGTCTATATTAATAGAAACTAAAGCCATTGAAAATCATACCATTTTATACCAACGAAAAACAACTGATTAAAAAGGCGGTATTAACAAACAGGCATGCACAACAAAAATTGTTTGAAACTTATGCCTCTAAAATGTTGAGTGTTTGTAGGCAGTATATAAAAGATTTACAGTTCGCCGAAGATGTAATGATTAGTGGTTTTGTAAAAGTATTCAAACATATTTCTTCATTCAAAAATGAAGGTAGTTTTGAAGGTTGGATACGTAAAATTATGATTAGAGAGTGTATTTCTCACTTAAGAAAACAGCGATTTGTTGTTTATGATGATTCCGTTTTTGAATCTGATATTATAAGTATTTCTCAATCATCGGACTTAGATGTTGCTCATATTCAACTATTAATTGACGCTTTACCAGATGGCTATAAAGCTGTTTTTATCCTTTATACAGTAGAAGGATATAAACATAAAGAAATTGCAAATATGTTGAGTATAACAGAAAGCACTTCAAAATCGCAATTATTTAAAGCAAGAAAACTGCTTCAAGGAAAATTAAAGCAACAAAAAATAATAGGTTATGGCAGCAAATAAATTTGAAAAACATATAAAAGAGCAACTTAATCATCGAGAAATTAAACCATCTTCCGAAGCCTGGCAAAAAATATCTCATCAATTAAAAGAGCCTAAAAAACCAAAAAAAAATTGGCTCAAATGGATTGGTATTGCAGCCAGTTTTATAGGGTTATTACTTGTTTCTACCATTTATAACAATTCAAAAGAAACTACCTCCAAAGAGGATAATATCATAGTCAATTCACAAAAAAATAATTCAGAACAACACGAATCAAAATCGAACATCATCATAGAGAATAGTAAAGATAAAACTTTGGCAGGTACAAAAAGAAAGAAAATTAAAAAAGTAGAAAAATTGAATGCAATTAAAAACACATCACAAGAAATTACAAGAAGTCGTTCTAAACGGAATAAAATTGCAGAAATTGACGCTATTGAATTGGAATCTAAAACTAAGAAGATTGAAAATAACAAGGCACAACTAATACAAATTAAAATTGCAGAAGTTATGGCCAAGGTTAATGTTCTGGAACAAAATAATGAATTGTTGACTGATATAGAAGTAGATTCTTTAATAACCCAGGCTCAAAAAGAATTATTGTTCAATAAAATATTCACTCCTAACAAATCTGTAAATGCCATGGCATTGCTTAATGAGGTAGAAGATGAACTAGATCAATCTTTAAGAATTAAGCTTTTTGAATTACTTAAAAAAGGAATAGTAGAAGCAAGATCTGCTGTTGCCGATAGAAATAATTAATCGCAAAATTAAATCAATTATGAAAAATAATATCTATTTAATAATTATGCTAATGGTTTTTAGCATTCAAAATGTAACTTCTCAAGAAGGAGATACCTCAAAAATCAAAATATTAGAAATTCAAAAAGAGCAAATTATTTTGCAGGAAAAAGAGGCCTTAAAAAATGAAGTGAAGAGCATTAATAAGCAATTGAAAAATAAAGAAATAAATGAAGATGAGGCCAAAGTCTTAAAAGAAGATATTGCCAAAAAAAGGGCCTTAAATATAGAAAATAGAATTGCTATTATAGATAATAAAATTGCCCTTTTAGAAAGAAATGATGATGGTGTCTTAGAATTAAATAAAAAAGATTCTTTAACCCCAGTCAGCATTGAAATTGGCATTGGAGCTAAAAGTAGAGATAACGATTATGTTTTTGGAATGTTAATTCAGGATAAAAGACCTAAAAAAATAAAATATGACCATAGAACGACTTCAAAATTAATAGTAGCTTTTGGTTTGAATAATACTTTGATAGATAATCAATCCCTAGATAATTCTCCTTATAAAATTGGAGCTAGTAAATTTTTTGAAATTGGTTGGGCTTGGCGAACTAGGGTCTTTAAAAATTCGAATTTTCTGAGGTTAAATTATGGTTTGTCTTTTCAATTTAATGGATTAAAACCGACCGGAAATCAATATTTTGTTTCTAACAATGGTCAAACTGAATTGCAAGAATTTGAGCATGATCTCAAAAAAGCAAAATTTAGGATGGACAATTTGGTTTTTCCTATACATTTTGAAATAGGACCTTCAAAAGTTAGGAAAACTGACAATTCCATTAGATATTCTAACACAAAAAAATTTAGATTTGGGTTTGGTGGCTATGCAGGGTTTAATTTAAATACACGTCAAAAATTAAAATACGAAATAGAAGGTGAAAATGTAAAAGATAAGCTTAAAAGAAATTACAACACTAATAATTTTGTATATGGCCTAAGTGCGTATACAGGTTTTGGTGATACAATGCTATATTTAAAATATGATTTAAATCCAATTTTTAAGAACGCCCTAATAGAGCAACGTAATATTTCGTTGGGACTTCGTTTTCATTTATAATAATAATCTAAAACAAAAAAACCTCCATTCGGGAGGTTTTTTTGTTTTAGATTTGTCATATTTAATCTTCAGCAGGAATTCGTAATACTTGTCCCGGATAGATCTTATCAGGATGAGTCAACATTGGTTTATTTGCTTCAAAAATTACAGGATATTTCATTGCATTCCCATAATAGGTTTTAGCAATTTTCCCTAGCGTATCTCCACTTACCACAGTATGAAACTGAGCTTCCGGCTCTTGAACAGCAGTAGTCATCCTATCATCTACACTTGCAATACCTTCTGTATTACCGACTACCAATACAACTTTTTCACGAGTAGCTTGGTTTTCAGCTGCACCATAAACAGTAGCCAAATCACCATCAACAGCAATGTCTAAATCTGTTACACCAAAGCCTAATGCTTCTACGGCATTTACCAATTTACCTGCTTTTAAATTTGCAAGCTCTTTTGCTTTTGAAGCATCTTCTGCAGCTTCTTCTTCAGTAGTTTTTCCTATGCCAAAAACTTTAGCTCCGGCATTTTTAATAAATGAAAATAATCCCATAGTTTAATTTTGTTTTAATTGATTAAAGAAATTAATTATAAGTTGTAAATATACGATTTTTAAAAAAATCGTTGCACTTTTAACCCTATTATGTCTTATAAATTTTATTGCACTAGAAAATCAATAAAAATTTGGTGTAAAAGTGTACTTTTGTGTAAATAGTATTTTTATGATAATTCACAATTTTGAAGAAAAAAATTCACTTTTAAATCAATTTATTTCAGAATTAAGAGATGTTAATATCCAACAAGATGCCCTTCGTTTTAGAAAAAACATTGAGCGTGTTGGAGAAATTTTAAGTTATGAATTAAGTAAAACTTTAAATTATACAAACAAAACGGTACAAACACCATTAGGTAGTAAAAATACATCATTGCCTGATACTGATCTTGTTTTATGCTCTATCTTACGTGCAGGTCTACCTTTACATCTTGGTATTTTAAATTTTTTTGATACAGCAGAAAATGCATTTATATCAGCATATAGACATCATCCTAACGACAGTGACGATTTTGAGGTTATTGTAAAATACTTGGCATCTCCATCAATAGAAAACAAAACTTTAATACTAGCTGACCCAATGCTAGCCACCGGAAAAACTTTAGAAAATGTGCTTAAAGCATTAAAAGGGCATGGTACCCCAAAACAGATTCATATCGTTGCTGTTATAGGATCAGAGCATGGTGTTAGTTTTGTAAATAGAATATTTCCGGAAAACACTCATTTGTGGATTGCTACTGTAGATGAAAAATTAAATGACCGAGGTTATATTGTTCCGGGTTTAGGAGATGCAGGAGATTTATCTTACGGAATAAAATTATAAGAAATATCCCAATATAGCAACGCCTAGAAATACATATAAAAAAACATCTTTAAACCACTTTTCATTTACTAATTGTAAATAATTTGTAAAAATTATAGCGAGAGGGAAGAATAAAAATAAGAATTCTGCACCATTCTTAACAGGTGAAGGTATAAGAATAAAAATACTAATAATTAAATGACTTAGTATTAAATACCAAGAATTTTTTAATTCATTATTTACGGTAATTATCTTTATAGTTGTTGGGAAAATAGTCCAAATTAGAAATCCTAATATTAAAGTTATTGGTATTAATAATTGTAGAGAATTATAAGTTCCAAATGAAAAACTAGTGTCTAGTTGTATAAATGCACTGTCTAAATTATCAGTCAGAAATAAATAAGTACCGTAGATAAAAATTGGTGTTATCGCACCCACCAAGGGTATTATTACATTTCTAACTGTTCGTTTATTGAAAGCTATAATAGCTGAATAAGGTAAAAATAAATAAAAAATAGACCAAGGATAAACAATTGCGGCTAAACCAATATATAATGAGCCATCAAATAATTTTTCTTTTGTATTTTTTATAGTTCTTAAACTGTAGATTCTTCTAAATGCTAATAACAATAAAAAATGAGATACTAATATAGCATTGTTTACAGTAATTAGAGGAAACATTGCGATGAAAATTACTACCAATAATATATCATAGGCATTTTCCTTTCTCAAACCGTTTTTTTTTGAAATGAATTGAACCAAAAAAAGATTTACAAAAAGGAAAATTAAAACTGCAATTTTTTTAGCAAAAAAAATGAAGTTCAAATCTACTGCATTCGTTGAAAAAACATCAACAACGACCACCAATGACAATAGAATAATAACAGAAAGTTTTTCTAATGGTGTTGATTTATTAAAAAAAGTAGCAATCATTCGTATAATTTCATATTTTTGCCCTGTAAATATACTTAAGATATGATTGCAAACAATATTTTTAGAGCTTTTGGTGATTTTTGTACAGACATTGCTTTTAAAGTTTATGATGTTTTTAGGTTTACCGACGGTTGGTATGCTTCAAATGCTGTAAATGTGGTTCTGGTAGTTACTGGTTTTATAGCTGCATTTTATTGGCTTGGTCAAATGTCAAAGCAAAGTAGGGCAGGCGAACAATAATTTTCTTCAATTTATAAATTTTGGGAAGTAAGAATAAATTAAAACGTTTTTTAGAAAATGAAACGTTCTCTAATGTTGTACAACCTTCTCGTCAAGAAATTTTTGATGGTTTTCATTTAAAAGGAAAATGGAATACATTTTTTAAAAATAATAAACCTATTATTTTAGAATTAGGTTGTGGTAAAGGTGAATATTCTATTGCCCTAGCCAGACAAAACAAGGAATTTAATTATATTGGTATAGATATAAAAGGAGCTCGTTTTTGGCGAGGTGCCAAAACAGCAATAGACGAGAAACTTAACAATGTAGCTTTTTTAAGGACCCAAATTGAACTCATAGATCTTTGTTTTTCTGCAAATGAAATTAGTGAAATTTGGATTACTTTTCCTGATCCTCAAATTAAATTTAAACGAATGAAACATCGTTTAACCAATCCTGATTTTTTAAAGAAATATCAACAGATCCTTATGGATAAGGGGATTGTACATTTAAAGACTGACAGTGAATTTTTACATGGATATACTTTGGGTTTATTACAAGAAGGTAAACATGAAATAATATATGCACATCATGATATTTATAAAAATAATCATAGCCCCACAGAAGCTACACTTACCAAAACGTTTTATGAAAGACAATTTTTAGAACAAAAAAAAGCCATTACATATATTAAATTTAGAACCCATTATAAATTATAAATATTTTGTACCTTAGAATTTTATTTTTTGATGCCTAAAGAAGATAATTTTTTTGATAAAGTATATAAAATTGCTCGAAAAATCCCTTATGGAAGAGTAACTTCTTATGGTGCAATAGCAAAGCATTTAGGAGCTGCCAGATCAGCCAGAATGGTTGGTTGGGCTATGAATGCAAGCCATAACGATGATACAGTTCCTGCCCATAGAGTTGTAAATAAACAAGGCCTTTTAACAGGTAAACATCATTTTGATGGCATTAATTTAATGCAACAATTGTTAGAGAGTGAGGGTGTTATAGTTGAAAATTCAAAAATTATTGATTTTAAGGCTGTTTTTTGGAGTCCAAATGAGTAATTTTGTAGATTAAACAATATTTTTAATGAAATGGAGTTTTTATTAAGGCTATTGCATATTTTTTAGTAAATTGCGACCAAAATGGGAAAGTACATGAAATCAACTCTTAAGATATTAATACTATTCATACTTTTTTCTATATCAAACACTTTTGCTCAATTAGAAGTAAGTCATGAATTTGGCTTTACTGCAGGTCCGGTTACTATGCAAACGGATTATGGAGAGAGACATCATTTACCAAGTAGCACACCAACCAGTTTTGGAATAGCAGCTGTTCATTATTTAAATTTTTATGGAAGTAACTATAATTGGAGAAATGGTGCTAGTTTTTTCTCAGATCATTTTAAATTAAAAACCGAACTGTCTTACTATTTTAATAATAGTTTAGAACACAAAGGGCGTTATGTTGCAGAAGGTTCTTTAAATTCCGAGGCTGATAAGCTTAGGGCCATGAAGGGGAAAACTAAATCTTTCAATATTGGTACCGGTTTAGAGTTTCATTTTAAAAATTTAGAGGATTATGGTCTATTATTTAATGACGATATAAAGTTCGCCCCTTATATTGGTGCAGGTCTTCAATTTAATATGTTTGACCCGGAACTGACTTCTGATTTAGGAGACTGGACTACAAACCCTGATGTATTACCCGAAAAATGGGCAAATGATGGTGTGTTTGTAGAAAAAGACAACACTTTCTCACTAACATTAAGTGCCGGAACAAGATATAAACTAGATAGTTTTGACCTAGTTTTAGATGCTCGTTGGCAATATTTTTTCTCTAATAAATACGATGGTCTAGATGCTAAAGTTTCTGAAAACAAATTTAATGATACTCTAATATTTTTTAGTGTTGGTGTTGTTTTCGATATGGAAACTTTTGCAGGAGGATATTAGATTAAAACATTTTTTAAATCTTCAATTAGATCGTCAATATCTTCTATTCCCGCACTTAATCGAATTAACGAATCGGTAATACCTATTTTTTCTCTTTCTTTTTCAGGAATTGATGCATGTGTCATAGTTATAGGGTGATTTACCAAACTTTCAACACCTCCTAAAGATTCAGCTAGCGTAAATACCTTAAAATTTTCTAAAACCTTAAACGCTGCAGCTTGGCTTTCATCCTTTAACCTAAAAGAAACCATACCTCCAAAATCATTCATTTGTTTTTTAGCAATTAGATAATTTTTATCCGTTTCTAACCCCGGATAATATACTTCTTTTACCTTATCATGCGTACTTAAAAATTTAGCAATTGCCATTCCATTTTCACAATGGCGTTGCATTCTGATATGTAAGGTTTTTATCCCTCTTAATACTAAAAATGAATCTTGAGGACCTGCAATGGCTCCACCTGCAAATTGAATAAAATGAATTTCTTCTGCCAGTTTACTATCTTTAACCATTAATGCTCCCATAACTACATCAGAATGGCCTCCAAGGTACTTCGTGGCAGAATGCATAACAATATCTGCACCTAGGTCTAAAGGCAATTGCAAATAAGGTGTGGCAAAAGTATTATCTACAGCAATTAAAATATTTGGGTTTTTAGTTTTTACTAAAGATGATATTTCTTGAATATCAGCAATTTTCATTAAGGGATTTGTAGGTGTTTCTAACCAAATCAATTTTGTATTAGTATTGATGAACTTTTCCACATTAATCGCATCTTCCATATTTACAAAATGGAATTTCAACCCATATTTCTCAAACATTCTTGTAAACATTCTATAGGTACCGCCATATAAATCGTCACCAGCAATAATTTCATCACCGGGGTTCAACATTTTGAGTACACAATCTATAGCTGCCAATCCCGACGAAAAAGCAAAACCATGTGTTCCGTTTTCAATAGCAGCAAAATTATTTTCCAATGCCGTTCGGGTTGGGTTTGCAGCTCTTGAATATTCATACCCTTTATGGTCACCCGGACTACGCTGAGCATATGTAGATGTTTGATAGATTGGAGGCATTACTGCTCCCGTTGATGGATCGTGTTTTTGCCCTCCATGTATAGTTTTAGTATTGAATTTCATTTTTTTATTTTTATTAATTTTTATTAGTCAATTAGAACATCCATATTAGCCATAACTTGTAGTGTTAGATAAGCTAAGCATGTGGCATTTCATTGTTATTTTGCAAATCTTTTAATTAATTTTCCTACGGATAGACCTTGTACTATTATTGAAAATACAACAACAATATACGTAATTACTAAAAACAGATCGCGTTCCATTACTTCAGTTAAACTAAGAGCCAAGGCTATAGAAATACCACCGCGTAATCCACCCCAAGTCATAATTAAATTTGTTCTAGGTACAAAATCCAATTTTTTAGCATATATTTTTATAGGCAATAGTAATGATAAATATCTAGCAACCAATAACACCGGAATTATTATAAACCCTGCTAAAATATAAGTGCTATTAAAAGTAAGTACTAAAATTTCCATTCCTATCATAACAAACAAAATGGTGTTGAGCAAGATATCTATAAGTTCCCAAAATTTGTCAACGTATTGCTCTGTTATTTCGCTCATAGATGACTCTCTCATTGTATCATTACCAACAATCAAGCCCGCTGTTACCATAGCTAAAGGTGCTGATAAATGAAAATGCTGAGCAATTAAAGTACCGCCCATAACTGCTGCAATTGTTATAATGACTTCTATATCATAATCGTCAATACTTTTTAATAGTCTATAGGTAATCCATCCTATGGCAAAACCCAATGCAATTCCACCTATAACTTCAACAAAAAACAATTCGGCAATATGAAGAGCAGAAATATCATGTCCGCCTTGAGCAATTTGATATATAGTTAAAAATATAACCACGCCTACACCATCATTAAACAAGGATTCTCCTACAATTTTTGTTTCTAAATTTTTTGGTGCACCAACCTTTTTTAAAATTCCCAGTACCGCAATTGGATCCGTAGGTGAAATTAAAGCCCCAAAAAGTAAACAGTAAATAAAATCTACTTCGAGGTTTACTAATTTCAAGACATAAAAAACAAAAACTCCAACCAAGAAAGTAGAAACTAATGTGCCTATAGTCGCAAATATTAAAATAGGTTTTCTCTGAATTTTTAATTGTTGAAAATTTGTATGTAAGGCTCCTGCAAACAGTAAAAAACTCAGCATTACATCTAATAATACCGTTTTAAAATCTATTTGAGAAATAAGTTCTTTTTCTTTCAATAATAAGGTATCATCAAAATAACTTAAGGCTAAAACTGCTAAGGTAAAAAGTATAGTAATTACCATTAAACCGATAGTATCCGGCAGTTTTATGAATTTTACATTAATATATCCAAAAACAGCTGAAAGGACAATAAGTATCGTAGCAATTGCAAAATAGTCCATAAATTAAAATGAATTTTTTAATGCCAATATATAACCCAAGTGAATGCCCTCATGAAAGTTATTAAAGTGTATGGCATCATCAATATTATTTAAGGCAACTTTTGGACTAGTTAAATAAGAGCTGTATGTTTTAAATACATTATTGTTATAATCTTCTTCAAATTTATCTACTTGAGATAAGAAGAGTGTTTTAATTGTATCGAACTCATGCTTAGTTACATCACTTTTAGGAATTGTACCTTTTTGGTATTTTTCAACCATCTCATTGGGTATCTGTAAAGGCAAATCAGATAATTTATAACATAATAATTGATGTGTAACTACCAAATGGGCAATATTCCATGCTAGATTGTTTTTGAATCCATGAGGTATTTTATTGAGTTGTTCTAAAGAATAATTCTCAATTACCTTGAGAATAATAAGCCTATTTGCCTTTAAGATTTCAAATTGTTTTTCCATTTGATTTTTTAAAGCATAAAAGTATTGTTTTAAAATTAAATCGTATTAATTTTATCTTTCAAATTATAAAAATGAAAAAAATATATTATTTAAAGACTTGTGATACTTGTAGAAGAATTTTAAAATCTCTAAATACTGATGAATTTTTGTTACAAGAGATCAAATCAGAACCTATAACAGTAAAGCAATTAGAAGAAATGCATGCATTTACTAAAAGTTATGAGGCATTATTTAGCAAACGGTCTAAAAAGTATGCGGCTATGGATTTAAAAAATCAGGTCTTAACAGAAAAAGATTATAAGCAATTGATTATAGAGGAATATACCTTTTTAAAACGACCTGTAATTATTATAGACGATACTATTTTTGTAGGAAATAGTAAAAAAAATGTTGATGCCTTGAAAGAAATCCTAAGCTAATTCTTACGTTTCTCCAACCAACTTTCAACTCTCAACTCAGCATTTTTTTGAATATCTGCCCAAAATAAGTTGATAT
The DNA here is from genome assembly GCA_002352665.1 of Flavobacteriaceae bacterium UBA2765. Classification (GTDB taxonomy): domain Bacteria; phylum Bacteroidota; class Bacteroidia; order Flavobacteriales; family Flavobacteriaceae; genus Aureibaculum. Next base: position 267 of record DEIV01000013.1, on the reverse strand, counting down.
CTCCAACATGGTAATTTTTCTTAAAAACAGCAAAAAGTCGATGTGGAAATCTGGGTAAGGTTGTCCAAACCATTCCATCAATTACTTCAATTTTTAATGCTTTGTCGTACATTTTACCATTGCTATATAAAAACCCTTTATGATCTTCTCGTTTTGTGCGTTTAATAGTATCCCATGTAACAGGATTGGAAGTTACCTTACCTTTATACCATCTGTTATAACTTTCAGGAAACTTTCTTCTTTTATAGGTATTCCATGAAACAAAAC